>JAJYLL010000074.1 GCA_021787735.1 Acidobacteriota bacterium
GCTTACGACCAAACGGCAGCACCTTTCGAATGGAGAAAAGCCCCGGTTCATCCCACTGCCCCCAAACGCTATTACGCTAACTTAAGCACCTAGGCACTAGGCCGGATTTCAGCGACGGGCCGGCCGGGAGAAAAGTTATTGGAGGCATCGGCCGAAAGAGATGCCATTTCGGAGTTGGGCCTCGTCAGGGCTTGTAGAACTGACCGCTTCTGTGGGCGCCGGAGGCTCTGGACGCAAAACCCGACAGGCCATTGATTTGGTGAGCGACTGGGCGTATGTTGGGAGTCATCCGGATAGTCAAAACAGAAATTTCGGATGACTTGAAGTTAGTTCCAGTGGTGGGGGGTGTATGTCTTTGAGCCTTTACTGGCTGCAAACGGGCGGGTGCGGAGGCGACACGATGTCGCTGCTCAGCGCCGACTCACCCGGGCTTCTTGAAGTTCTGGAACTGCTCGATATCAAAGTCCTGTGGCATCCTTCACTTTCCAACGCCCGGGCTGCGGAGATGCAAACGGTGCTTGACCGTCTGGTCTCGGGCGAGCAGGCATTGGACATTCTGTGCGTGGAAGGTGCGGTGATCCGTGGCCCCGGGGGCACGGGCATGTACGATACGTTCAAAGGTAAGCCGAAGAAGGACCTGGTTGCCAGTCTCGCCAAGCAGGCAGCATACGTTGTGGCCGTGGGGACATGTGCGAGCTACGGCGGCATCGGCGCTGATGGCGTGGTGGAAGCGACCGGCATGCAGTTCGGCAAGTGGACGAAGGGAGGATTTCTCGGCGAGACTTTTGCCGCGCGCAGTGGTGCTCCGGTCATCAATATTGCGGGCTGCCCGGCGCATTGCGAAGTGACGGTTGGCGTGCTCTCGGCAATCGCTGCCGGACGGCTGCCGGAACTCGACACGTACCAGCGGCCGCTCCCCTGGTATGGGATGCTGGTTCACCAGGGCTGCACGCGCAACGAGTACCACGAATATCGTGTCGAAGAGAAGGATTTCGGGGAGAGAGGATGCCTGTTCTTTTACAAGGGGTGCCACGGGCCGCTGGTGTACGGCCCCTGCAACAAAGCCCTGTGGAATGGACGGTCCTCCAAGACTCGCGTAGGCGTTCCCTGCTTTGGATGCACGCAACCCGACTTCCCGCAGGAGTACCCTTTCTTTGAGACGCGTAACATCGAAGGTGTTCCCCGAGAACTTCCGGACGGAGTCAAGCGCGCGCACTACATGGCATACAAGGGAATGGCTGCCGCCGCGGCTCCGGACAGATTGAGGAAACGGAAGACGAGTATTTGAGGAAAAGCCGGACCGCGGCCGGTGCGGCGTCTTTGTTTGTCCGGCATTCCCTAACGAGCACCTCCTGCCTGAGGATGGTGACTTCTGCAGGAAATCAGCATAGAAGAAACGTGAGGTGCAAATGTCCCAGAGAACCATCCTGCAGCTGCCGGTCAACCGGGTCGAGGGCGACCTCGACGTCAAGGTAGAGGTCGCCGACGGGCGTGTCGTCGATGCCTGGTGCAGCGGCACGATGTTCCGGGGCTTCGAGCAGATCCTTGCCGGCCGGGGTGCTCTGGACGGGCTGGTCATCACCCCGCGCATCTGCGGCATCTGCAGCACCGCCCACCTTATGGCCGCCAGCAGGGCCCTGGATGCCGTGGCCGGCGTTGTGTTACCCGGCAACGGAATGCGGCTGCGCAATGTGGCCCTTATCATCGAGCTCGTCCAGAGCGACATTCGCCATGGGTTCCTGATGTTCATGGCCGATTTCGCGAACCCCTCCTACCGGGAGCACCCGCTTTATGACGAAGCCGTCCGGCGCTATGAGCCGCTCAGAGGCCAAGCCGTCATAGAAACGGTCCGGGAGACCAGGCGCGTACTCGAGATCGTTGCTATCCTCGCCGGGCAGTGGCCGCACTCGTCCTACATGGTACCCGGCGGCGTGGTTTCGGTTCCCGAACGGAGCGATCTTCTGCAAAGTCTGCAACTCCTTCGACAGTACCGCCAATGGTACGAGAAGCGGGTGTTGGGGTGCGAGATTGCCCGCTGGAATGCCGTTAAGAGCGTGTCGGACCTTGACGCATGGATCGTGGAAAAGGAGGAGCATCAGGAGAGCGAGATCGGATTCTTCCTGCGATTCTCGGAGAAGACAGGCCTAGGTGCCGCGGGCAAGGGGCATGGGAATTTCATCTCCTTCGGCTCGCTTGATCTGCCTGTCGAGACGCAGGTGAAGTCCGGCAAGGCGGGCGACCGGCGGCTGTTGCCCGCCGGCTTTGCGCGCGGGACAACAGTAGGGCCATTCGACCCTGAGAAGATTGCCGAACACGTTTCGCACTCGTGGTTCCTCGAGGACAGGGGAGCGCAGCATCCCTTTGACGGCGCGACCCGGCCGTATGCCTCGGGTTTCGAGGGGCGGAAGTACTCGTGGGCAAAAGCGCCAAGGTACGACGGTTTTCCCGCCGAGACAGGCCCGCTGGCCGAGGCGGTGATCGCGGGCCACCCACTCTTTGTTGATCTTGTCGGGAAATCTGGACCCAGTGTTCTTGTTCGCGAACTGGCGCGGCTGGCCAGGCCCGCGCTTCTACTGGAGGCCGCGGAAACATGGCTGCAGGAAATGGCGGCGGGATGCGGCGGCTTTTACAGCCCGCCGGAGGAAATCGCCGACGGCGTGGGCGCGGGCCTCACGGAGGCGGCGCGCGGCGCGCTGGGCCATTGGGTAAAGATCGAGGACCGGAAGATCGTCCACTACCAGATCATCACGCCCACGGCTTGGAACGCCTCACCCAGGGACGACGGCGGAGTTCGCGGCGTGATGGAAGAAGCGCTTGTGGGCACAACGGTAAGGGATGACCAAAACCCTGTCGAGATCGGGCACGTTGTTCGCTCCTTCGACCCATGCCTGGTATGCACGGTGCACAGCCTGTCAAAGGCCGGAAGAACATTGAAGGTGAGGGTGTGAAGGAAGGACCAGAAGACAGGAGAATTATCTGCATCGGCAACCGGTTCGTCGAAAGCGACGCAGTTGGCCCGCGTGTGTACGATTGCCTGGCCCGGCGGGGGATGCCCAAAGCCGTGTCGCTGATTGATGGGGGGCTCATGGGGCTCGATCTCCTCCGGTGTGTGGATGGCGCCCGGCGTGTAGTCTTTGTTGATGCCCTGACCGGGTTCGCCCCTCCGGGGCAGCCGGTGGTCCTTGATTGCAGCACAGCCCTGGAGGAAAGGCCCGCGGAGTACGGGCACGGCGGCGGGCTGGAGTATCTGCTGCGCGCACTCCCCGCCCTGTGTGAGAGCATGCTGCCGGAGATTGTTCTGGTGGGGGCAGAGCCGCCGGCCGCACCTGATGTCGTCGAACAACTGGCTGACATGGCGCTGAGCATTGCGACGGGAGAAGCATGGACGCAATTCGGCAATTGATGCTGCACAACCAGGAACTCCGTGAGGAGGTCCGGACCGCTCGGGAGGCCGCGGAAATCACAGCTCGCCTTGTTGTCAAGCAGTTCGACGAGACTGAGAGGGTCCTGGAGCTGTTCAAGTCTGCTAATGCCCAGCGCCAGGCAGTTCTCGACGCCGCATCGCGCATCTCGATCATTGCCGCGGACCGGCACGGGAAGATCACCCTTCTTAATCGCGGCGCCGAGCGGATGCTCGGATATTCGGCGAAGGAGGTGCTGGGAAAGCGGACGCCGCTTGACTTCCACCTGGCTGAGGAAATAAAGGCGAGCTGCGAGAAGTTCAACGGAATCGCAGGAGGGCCGGCGGGAGGAATAGATCTGTTTCTGTATTATGCGCAGCACTATCTGTCAGAGGAACACGAATGGACCTACGTCAGGAAGGACGGCACGCCCATTCCGGTTTCGATGTCGGTAACCGGCATCTACACCAGCGAGAAAGAACTGACTGGGTTCCTTTGCGCGGCAATGGATATTACCCAGCGGAAGCGGCAGGAGGAAAGCCTGCGGGAAGCCATGGTGGCCGCCGAATCTGCAAATCGCACGAAGAGTACGTTCCTGGCGAACATGAGCCACGAACTGAGGACTCCCTTGAACGCCATCATCGGCTACAGCGAGATGCTCGAAGAGGAAGCTGAGGACCTCGAACTTAAGAGCTTCGTCGCCGATTTGCGCAAGATCCGCACGGCCGGAAAGTACCTCCTGGCTTTGATCAACGACGTGCTCGACCTGTCCAAGATCGAGGCTGGCAAGGCGGACCTTTTCATCGAGCCCTTTCCGATTGAAAGCATGATCCGGGAGGTGATCGCGACGATATCGCCTCTGATCGAGAAGAAAACCAACCGGCTCGAGTTGAGCATAGCCGGCAAGCTGGGCAATCTGACCGCCGACCTCACGCGCACGCGCCAGATCCTCTTCAACTTGCTTTCCAACGCGACAAAGTTCACAGAGAAAGGAACGATCACCGTTGAGGCGTTTCCGAAATCGTCGCCCGCCGGCGAGAGAATCGTCTTCAAGGTCCGGGACACGGGGATTGGAATGACGAACGACCAGCTCTCGCGGATATTCGAACCGTTCATTCAGGCTGACGCCTCCACCACCAAGCAATTCGGAGGAACAGGCCTAGGTCTGGCCATCAGCCGGACGTTCTGCCAAATGATGGGCGGGGAAATAACCGTGGAAAGCGAGCCCGGGAAGGGCAGCACCTTCACCGTGGAACTACCTCGCGAGGTCAAGTGGAAGCAGGCAGCGGGCGGAAGCGCGCGGAGGGTGGAAGGGGCGAATGTTCACCAGAAAGCCGCCGGCAAGAATGGTCCGAACACGGTGCTGGCCATTGACGACGATCCGGCGGTGCACGAACTGTTGACCAACTACCTGCGGAAAGAGGGGCTCGAGGTAGTGTGCGCGGGGAGCGGAGAGGAAGGCCTTCGCCTTGCTAGAAAGTTGAAGCCGATGGCGATCACTCTCGATATCATCATGCCGGGGATGGACGGGTGGGCCGTCCTGGCAGCCTTAAAGGCCGATCCGGAAACAGCTTCCATTCCTGTTGTGATCATCACCATCGAGGAAAACCGCGACCTCGGGTTCACGCTCGGAGCCTCCGACTACCTGGTGAAGCCGATCTCCCGCGTACAGCTTTTCGACACGCTGCGAAAATACAGGCAAGGCCGCGCCGCCGGTCGGGTGCTGGTGGTCGAGGACGAGACGGCTACGCGCGACCTGATGGTCCGGTTCATACGAAAAGAGGGTTGGGACGTCGTGGAGGCCGGGAACGGCCGGGAAGCGCTCGACCAGATCGCCGAGCGCAAACCGGATCTTATATTCCTCGACCTCATGATGCCGGTAATGGACGGGTTTGAATTCATCAAAGAACTGCGTGCTCACAGGGAGTATCGTTCCATTCCTGTGGTCGTTGTGACGGCCAAGGACCTGACTCCCGAGGAGCGGCAGTGGCTCAACGGCGGTGTGTACCGTGTCTTCCGAAAAGGGTCGTTCAGCCGGGAAGAACTGCTACAGCAGGCCCGGGAGATCATCCTTCGCGAGGTAAAGCCGGCAGTGTGAGGATGCGGAAAGGTTAGGGCTATGCGCAAAATCCTTCTGGTTGAAGATAACGAGATGAACCGTGATATGCTCAGCCGCCGTTTGGCCAAGCGCGACTTCGAGGTTGTCCTGGCAGTTACGGGCCGGGAAGCGATTGAAAAGGCCGCCTCCGCGCTCCCTGATCTGATCCTGATGGACCTGAGCCTGCCGGACGTGGATGGTTGGGAAGCGACGCGAAAAATCAAGAGCCAGGCGGCCACGGCGGCGATTCCGGTCATCGCACTTACCGCGCACGCGATGGCCGACGACCGCGAAAAGGCGATGGAAGCGGGCGCCGACGACTACGACACAAAGCCGGTGGAATTCGTGCGCCTGCTTCAGAAAATAGAGTCCTTCCTGGGTTCCAAGCCGGCTTGAGGGTGCAGATGGGATCGAGAACCGAACGCATGGCGGAAGAGGGTCTTCTTCTCGTCGTGGACGACAACGAGATGAATCGCGATATGCTGACCCGGCGTTTGTCGCGGCGCGGGTTCACGGTGGTGACCGCGGCGGACGGGCAGGAGGCGCTGGACAGGATCGCCGAGCAATCGTTCGATGTTATTTTGCTGGACATCACGATGCCGCGGGTGGACGGGATGGAAGTGCTCAGCCGTCTGCGGGAGACGACTTCGGCGGCCGACCTGCCGGTCATCATGGCCACGGCCAGAAGCGAAACCGAAGACGTGGTTCGCGCCCTGGAAATGGGCGCCAACGATTACGTAACCAAACCACTGGATTTTCAGATTGTCCTGGCACGCCTGCAGACGCAACTGTCGCTCAAACGGGCGCGCCAGGAATTAAAATCGGCCCACACCCGCATGAAGGCCGACCTCCAAGCCGCCGCCAGAGTTCAGCAGGCGCTGCTGCCGACCGACCTGCCGGAAATTCCCGGCGTGACGTGCGCGTGGCGTTACAAGGCTTGCGACGAACTGGCTGGAGACGCGGTCAATATCTTCCGGCTGGACGAGCGGCACATCTGCCTGTATGTGCTGGACGTATCGGGGCACGGGGTACCTGCCTCGCTGCTCTCCGTATCCGTAACCCGAAGCCTGACGATGCACGCCGACCGCTCTTCCCTCGTCCTTGTTCCGGGCGAGGACGGTGCCGGATTTAGGGTTGCTGCTCCGGCGGAAGTCGCCCGCCGTTTAAACGTTATCTATCCCATGGGTGGCAGCGCCAACCTCTACTTCACTCTCTGCTATGGAATTCTGGACATGCAGACGAACCGTTTCAGTTTTGTCTGTGCGGGCCATCCCGGCCCCGTGTTGGCCAGGAGAGACGGCGCCACGTCATCTATTACGGTCCCGGGCTTGCCGATCGGCATTAGGGAAAACGCAGAGTACGAGGACACCACGGTACACCTCCTTCCAGGGGATAGGCTCTACCTGTACTCAGACGGGTTGACAGAAGAGACCCATCCGTCGGGCGATGAGTTTGGGCAGGACCGTCTGGAGGCGGCCGTCGTTCGGAAACAACATCTGACGCTGGACGCCAGCCTTGACGCCTTGATCGGCGCCGTCTCAACCTGGCATGGAAGCGATCGCTTCAGTGACGATCTGTCAATCGTAGCCCTCGAAATCCGGGAAAAATAGAGTTTGAGATTCGGCGTCCGGGAGCCCAACCGGGCCTTCCCAATCTCACTGTCGGGATAAGATGACACATATTCCTGCCGGTACACTCAAGCAATGCACATCCGGGATGAGGAGGGTATCTCGAATAAGACGAGAAGCTGCCGCGGCCCGCGCTCCGTAGGTGTCCATCGATAAATGACGTTGAGCATTTGTTGGGGATTTCAGGAACCGGGGCAACATGAAAGATGGCAGTGATCGTTCCTGGCGGTAGCTCCCCCCCGATGGTAATGCAAGTGGTCGCCAAGGATAACCCGCGGGTGGCTGACGATCCAGGTGTACATCGATTGGACAACATTAGGGTCTTGATCGCCGGTGCCCACAGAATGGAAATCCTCGTTGATCCCAAGGGGCAGAGTTGGGCCGCCGATGCCAGCCTTTTCAGGGCTAGCGTGGAAGGTTAAGTCCTTGGCTGTAAAGAGGTCCAGGTCAAGATGGGCGGCACCGGATCATTCAGGCGAGCCGCATGCCAACCGCCGACCCCAGAGCTGACCATAGTCATCGAGCTTGACGCAACCCCGGGTGGCGGTTGTGTGGCCTTCAAGGTCAGGCCCATGCGAGAATATGAGCACTGAGCCCGAGACTGCAACGCTGGCGAGGTCAACGCGGGAAATGCACGAACTGTCCGTGGCCCAAAATATCGCTGAGATTGTGGAACAGCACCTACCCTCTATTGGTGCTGGAAGTGTCGCGTTGGTTCGGGTTAGCGTAGGCGAGATGGCGAATGTCGTCCCCGAATCATTGGCCTTCTGCTTCGAGGCATTGATTGAGGGGACGCGCCTAGGTGGCTCCCATCTGGAAATCGAGCTCATCCCTGTAAATTGTCTCTGCCGTCATTGCCGAAAGAAGTTTCGGCCAAATGGCCACGCATTTAGCTGTCCGGGATGCGGAAGCGGAGAAATCGAAATTGTTTCTGGAATGGAATTGAACGTCGTCGGAATTGAGTTTGCCGGAGAGGATGGCGGGGTCTGATGAACGTTGTCACGATTGAAAGAAAAATCCTCGAAAAGAACGACGAGGTCGCGCGCCAGAATCGCGCATTGTTCGAGAAGTCGCACGTGTTTACGATCAACCTATTGAGTTCACCCGGATCGGGCAAGACCAGCCTATTGGAGTGTGTGCTGGAGGAACTTAAAGGGCGGCTCAATATAGCGGTGATTGAGGGGGATGTTCACACGGACCTTGACGCCCAACGAGTGGCGCGGTACGGGGTTCCAGTAGTGCAAATCGTGACCCATGGTGGATGCCACCTGGAGGCCAAACTCGTCCAGGATGCGCTGACGCATCTCCCTCTTCAGGAAACGCAGGTTCTTTTCATCGAGAATGTCGGCAACCTCGTTTGTCCCGCTAATTATGACCTTGGTGAGGCAAGGAAAGTTGTCGTGATCTCGACCACTGAGGGTGAAGACAAGCCTCTAAAATATCCCGCCATGTTCCGCAACTCGCATATCCTTATCATCAACAAGATTGACCTTCTTCCGCACTTGTCCTTGCGCCTCGAAGACCTTAAACGCAACGCCCTGGATGTCAACCCCTCCCTCCGGGTGTTTGAAACCTCCTGCGTGACCAACGAGGGGATTAGGGAGGTGTGCGATTGGTTGCTTGGGCAGGATTCAAGCAAGTCATAATCAAGCGGTCCAGTGTTGTTCCCCAATAAGAGCCTGACTCATGAGTGGTTCTACGTACAGCCGCGGCCGAGCTTCAGGCGTGTGGCCGGGACTTTCTTCTCAGGCGTCGAGGGCGGAGGAGGTGGCGGAGCCGCTGACGGCACGCTCTCCGCAGAACCCTTGGTCGGGGCTGCACTTCCCATGAAGAAATCCCTTAACTGCTTGGCCTGTTGATATCCGGTAGGCGAGGCCCCAGTAGTTTGCAGGCTGGTGGGCGTCATCAGATCATACCACCACCCGTTAATGCCCTCGCGGACGGAGAAAGCGTTGTAGCCTTTCATGCTGAGAAGCAATTGCGCCTGGGCTGCGTGGCCCTGCCCCAACCCGTAAAGGACGATCTTCTTTCCGCGATCGAGATGCTTTAACCCGGCAGGATCAAACAACCGGGCAAGCGGAATGTTGATAGCCGTGGGGATATGGTAGTCATCAAACTTCCAGGGTTCGCGCACGTCGATGAGCTGAAAGTCCGTCCGCTTCTCGACGATCCAGCGGGCCAACTCCCGAGGTGTGACACGATCAGTTTCCTGGACAATGCCCTGGACCAGTGTAGGGGCATTCAGGGGCTGGGAACCTGTCCCGCGCGCAATGGTTGCGGCCACGGCTAGGACCGTGGCCAGCAAAATCACAATTGCGGCGGCCAGGCTCTTGCCGGCCAGTGTTAATTTGAATTCCATATTTGCCTCCTTTGGGCGGCATGCCGTAAGTCCGGAGAAAAGCGATCCTCAATGCTCGCTTTTCTCAACAGTTACGAGCTACTCTCCGCCCCACCCGAATCCGACGCCGACTGAATCTTCGCTCATATGCAAGTTAGCGTTGCCACCGCCGGCGTAGGCCGGGATGGAAGAAACGCCATTGACCGTGTTGCCGAAGGCATGAACGTATGCCACGGTGATTTCCTTGCGTCCACCCAACCCCCAGGTTGCGCCAAAAGTTGCATGGCTCTGGACAATACCGGGAGCGAGCAGGTTGAAGAAAGTTTCCTGTGCCGAAAAGGGAACGCCGGAGTGGTTGTATCCGCCCCGCAGCGTCAGGTTTGAGTCCAACCGATATTCGAGTCCGACCTTGGGCGCGGTGATGTCGTGCCATCCGAAACCTGGACCGTTATCCGAACCCAGCAGTGCCATGTTTGATCCTGAGTCGGCGATCGCCTTGACCTGTCCGTAAAGGATCCGTTCCAGGTCAAAGGCGACGGTGGTCTTAGTACCCGCTTTGACAGCCACACCACCGGCGAAGTTGGCTGGGATGTCAAACGACCCTTGTTCTGCAAACAGCCCGCGATAGCGGTTGAGTTTCCCCATCCAGGTGCGGCTTTGATAAGTCGCGCCCAACGTTATGATCCGGTTGACCTTGCCAATCCATCCAACGCGAAATCCTTTGCCCAGTGTAGAGTCATAGCCGCGGTTCGTGACATTATTAGGATCGATCGAGGATGTGGCGGTGGCAAAATTCTGCAATCCTTCCGCCTTGAACTTCTCGTATGCAACGTTCAGTGAAATCCCGACGGCGTTCCGACGGTTGAGCATGAAAGCGACCGTCGGTGCGATGAACAATTGCTGGAGGTCAACGCCGGCATTCGTGGTTCCAAGCAAAGGAATCGCTGTTTTATAAGATGTATTCATCCCACCATTGCCGTACAAGGAGACGCCAAACGACAGCCTTGGGCTAAACATATGGTTGTAGCCAAACTCCGGAATGAAAAAGTTGGACTTGCCGTTCGCATCATAAATTCCATTAACGTCAGGGTAGCCGGGGGGCAACTGGTTCCCGATGATCGTACCACTGCGGCTGGGTCGGAAAAAGCTCAAACCAAGGTCAAACCGATTTCCTACAAGGACCATCCCCGCGGGATTAGTGGCAGCAGCCAGGCTGTCACCCGGCAATGCGACGCCGGCACCACCCATCGCCGATTGCTTAACACTATATCCGCTTGATAAATACCCATCGGTTGCAGATGCTGTGGTGGTAACACCCACAGCTAATGCCACACACAGGGCCAGGTACTTCACCTTCAGTTTCATATACAGATTTCCCCTTCCACTTCGTAACTCCTTGTTAAATACATCTCTTGAGTCGGTTTAAAACTTGTTCATGCCGTCTGCATTTTGGCCTTCGTGCAAAAGGCACCGCTTGTTGCGTTAGGACCCGTACTCAGGGGCACAAAGCTGATACGGCGGCAGGACTCGGTTCTAACGGCTGAGATCAGCGGGTGGGTAACCCTCCCTCTCGATACTCGGGTGTACGGGAGATGCTCTTTCCATAAATTCGTGCAAATAGATTCCACTTTCCCTCGCTGTTTTCCGCTGCCCAGAACGCCGCGATGGCCATTACGACTACGGCAAGGGCGACAATCCCGGTGTTAACGTTCAGCCAGGTGGGAAGCGTCAGATTCCCCAGATGTCCCGAAACGTTGAAAGAAGAGATTCCCGGGAGTGACGAGCCAAAGAGGAAGATTCCAACCATGATTCCGAGAGCAAAGAGCAAAGCATCGATTTTCCCGATGGCGACCGCCACCGCAGAAGTGCCTGGTCAATAGCCGCCGATGATAAATCCTGCCCCCAGCAGGAGCCCGCCAACAAGCTGCGGCCAGACATAGGTTGGCGGTACAAAAACCTGGCTCATATCAAGCCAACCGACCAGGCTGAAATAGGCAATTCCAAGCATTGCCACAATAATGGCCGTGAACATCACCTTCAGAACCGAAAAGTCCTTGAAATAAAATTGTGCTACCAGCTTGTGCGCACTTGAAAATCCCGCTCGTTCCAGAATGAACCCAAAAAAGAAACCGAGCAGGACGGCCACCGCCAGATAAGTTGTCAGTGAGAAAGCTGGGAAGTAAGGAGCATTCATAACCAATACCTCCTCATAAACCAGGCGCCGACGAAAGCGGCGGCAAAAACTGCAAGCATGAAAATCCAGGCGCCGACGGAAAGGACGGCCCCGCCAGAAAGTGCCAAGCCGCTGGTGCATCCACGGGCGAGCCGCGCGCCGTAGCCGGTCAGGATTCCTCCGCCCAAGGCCAGAAGGTATCGGGTAGGCCGTGAAATCCGAGGCCCTTTGTCCACGGCAAGCCGGATACGACCCGCGAGCCAGCCGGAGATAAATCCTCCGATTATCACTCCAATGAGTTCGAAAACCAGGAAAGTAATCAAGGGCGAGTGGCCAGGCTGGAAGTAGTTGCTCCAGTAAGCACTATGCGCCGCGTAGTTGGGCGCGACCCACGCAATCAAGGCGACAAGGTAGCTTGTGAAGCCGCCCGAGGCTCCCAAGCCCTGGCCCATCAGGACAAACGTGGCTAGCAGCGTAAGGCCCAAACCGGCGCCAGCCACGTAGGGCGGCCAATACTCCCGCGCGCGAAAGATTCTTTTGAACGTCCTCGGCGAGCCGCTTTTCTCTTCAACTTTTTCCGGCGCAACTGGGGGTGTGCCGGGGCTCGCACCGGCCATGGGCGACGCGACTCCTGCTGACCCAGACCCTCCCTGCAGTTGATGTATCCAGGCCTCTTCCTGCACTTTGACCTCTTTCCACCACTTGAAATGGTGCCGATAGGCGTAGAGTTCGCTCACCATGCCGGTCAGCATTGAAAAGAATGCGGCCTTTTCTTCCGGAAACACCGCGCCCATGTAAGCGTGAATAATCAGCCCGGAGACCACCAGACCCACTGCGACAAAATGCAGTACAACTGCCCAGCCGACAACAGCAGTACTAACCAGGTGGAAGGCCATGATGAGGCCGGTGATCATGATGATGGGGATCATCGCGTAGACATGCAGCGCAAACAGTTTCTGGCCGGCGTTGTAACTGTCCTGTGGTGGCAGCGGCTCATCAGATTTCTTCAGGATGCGCAGTGTGCGAATGATCAGCCAGTTGATATCATCGCGGTCGAGAGCGATTTCCTTTTCGAAGATCTGTTTGGCCAGGTAGGTGCGGAAACCGAAAATTCCGTAAACAAGAAACACAAGCACCCAGATGACCCCGATGGCGATGTGAAACTGGAGCATGGTCGCGCGTGACCCGAAAAGGTCGGTGAGCAATTCGATGTACCAGTAGGGCATCAGGCGAAAATACGGCGAAGCGATCAGTGCCGTGCCGGTAGCCAGCTCACACAGCCACACAATGGCATTGAACCAGTGCAGCAATATGATGGCAACGTGGTGCTTCTTGATGCGACGCTGGGACATTGCCTCCGCTTGTTCGACGGTGAGCGGAGCGGGCGATATGGACAAGGGTTGTGATCCCATCTCTGTTACTCCCAATCCTCAAACTGGTCTTCACCTGAATGAAGCTGGTGGAAGAACGCGATGGCCTGACCTAGGAACGTTGCGCCGATGGCAGCAAGGACCAGCGGTTTCAAATACCCGCGCCAGACTTCACCCGCCATCAGCAGCCGCGGGCGATGGGGTGGAAAGCTGGCGAGGACCAGATCAACATCTTCTTTCTTTCCCAGGTAATAAACGTTGGGGCCAATTGAGACCTCCGGTGTTTCAAGCCGCCGGGCGCCTTGTTCGTAAACCATCCTGAAGACATCGCTTTTCCTATCTTCCAGATCGCCAAAAAACTTTGCGTGTGCGGTGCAGGTGAGGACGCAAGCCGGCTCCAGTCCACGCTCCAGGCGAGGCGAGCAAAAATCGCACTTGTCGGCTTTCTTAATCGTGGGACTGATGTAACGCGCTCCGTAGGGGCACGCCTCAACGCAGTAACCGCAACCGATACAGAGATCACGATCAATGTGCACTATACCGTTTTCGCCCTGATAAGTTGCCCCGGTAGGACAGGCTGGCACGCAGGCCGGGTGATCACAGTGGTTGCATTGCGCAACGTAAAAACTGGAAACAAGATCTGGAAACTCGCCCGCCACTCCCGTCGCGCGAATATGTGTCCGCGCAAAGCCTGTAGGCACTTCCCATTCGGAGTTGCAAGCCACCGTGCAGGCCTGGCAGCCCACGCATTTCCTCAAATCCGTTACCATGGCATAGCGCGCCATTGTTCTTCCTCTTACCATTGCCGGACTCAAGCCCGGCAACTAAAGCACTAACTCGTCAATACTCGGACAAAATTCACTCGCATCCCCGTTCCACCCATAATGGGATCGACTTTGACCCGAGTCATCAGCTCGGTATCCGAAGCGCCGCGGTGATAGGCGAGATGCAATCGACGCGACTCGTGCCCGAAACCATGCACCATGTAGAGGCAATCGCGACGGATGCCTTTTGTGATCCTTACGCGTACAGGCAAACTCTCTGCGCCATCCTGATTTTCGAGCACGACTTCCTGGCCGTCGCTCAGTTGCAGGTCGCGTGCCGCGTCTTCATTGATCCATGCTGAGTTCTGGTCCATCAATGCATCCAGCCATGCGTTGTTCTGGCTGCGCGCAAAGGAATGCACGGGCGCCCTTCCATAAATCAGCCGGAAATATCCGACGGGGGGATCATCCACCGGCACGTAGCGCGGAAACGGGTCAAATCCCAACTGCTTCAGCAAGGGCGAGTAAAGCTCGATCTTGCCGCTTTGAGTCGGAGACAACGGTCCATCTTCCGGCAGCCGCTCCGAAATGTAGGGCCGACCCGGAAAAGCCACGGCGCCCTGTGTGAGAAGAGTGTCGATGTTGACGCCCAGTGGTTTGATCAGCATCTCAAGATGTTCATGGGGCGTCTTCCAGGGGAAATACGCTTCCAGTCCCAACCGGCGTGCCATCTGCTGAGCAATCCACCATCCTGGCTTCGATTCATAAAGCGGATCAACAGACGGCTGACGGATAGCGATATAAGGCTGCTTCGCGCTTAGCGCAATCTGCGGCATGTCATAGCGCTCGAGGTAAGTGGCCTCGGGCAGCACGAGATCAGCGTAATAAGTCTGCTCCATGGGCAGAACATCGACGACGACCATCAGGTCGAGCTTGCTGATGGCATCGAGCGTGTGGGGACGCTGCGGAATGCTCTGGAGAACGTTCTGGCCGTAAACAATCCACGCCTTGATGGGATAGGGCTTGCCCGAAACGGTGGCATCGACCAAGCCGTTGGTGACGCCCTGCTCTTCGGAAGCCAGCGGAAAACGCGTGCCTGCACCATCGGCCCTTTCGCGCTTCGGCTGTGGGAAAGCCGGTGTGTTAATCTTGCCGGTCTTGATTTCCGTGGGAAGGAAAATCCCGCCCTTCTGTCCCCAGCTTCCCAGCAGAGCCGTGATAATAGCCATGGCCCGCGCTCGCTGTGTGTCATCGCCATACCAGGTGGTATGCCGACCGGGGTGCAAGGCTACGGCCGGTTTCGCCGCCGCCATCGCTCGCGCCGTGGAACGAATCTTTGCGGCGGGAAGCTCCGTAATAACTTCCGCCCACTCCGGCGTGAACTCTTTCACGTATGCCGCGAGTTCGGAGAACCCTTGCGCGTACTTGGAAATATATTCCTTGTCGTAAAGTTCCTCACCGATCAGGACGTTCATCCAAGCCACTAACAACGCAATGTCAGTACCAGGACGGATGGGGAGCCACCAGTCTGCTTTTGCAGCGGCTGTAGAAAAACGCGGATCCACAACAATCAACTTTGCGCCGCGTGCAAGGCCCTCAGCAAACGCTGTGATCTGCGATGTGAAGATGTTTTCCCCGATATGCGTCCCGATCAGGACGATCAGTTTTGCTTCTTCAAGATCAACGGGCTCTGGGGAACCAAGCCCATGGCCAAACGTCAGTGCATAGCCCACTTCACGTGGGCCGCGGCACTGCGCAAAGGCGGGTTCGGCAATATTGTTGGTTCCGTAGGCACGCATTAAGGTGTGGAAAAATGTTGATGCGACACCGTGCGGGAAAAATGCCACGCTTTCCGAACCATCTTTCTGCTTGAGCTCGGTAAGCCGTTCGGCCAAGAAATCAAATGCCTGTTCCCACGTGATTCGCTTGAAGTTACCATCGCCGCGGGCTCCGACCCGCAACATGGGATACTTCAGCCGGTCGGGATCATAGAGAAGCTTGGGCCCGGCGTTACCGCGTGCACAGAGCCTTCCTTTAGTGAGCGGATGGCTGGGATTTCCCTCAAGCTTCAGCACCTTGCCATCGACCACTTCCGCCAGGACGCCGCAGCGCCAAAAGCACATTTCGCAGTTGGTGGCAATGGTTTCTACGCGCGTCGCACCACGCCAGCCGGGTGGATGTTCGGCGGCTTTGCCGGCAGTCGTCCCAAAGGTTGCAGCCGCACCCAGCAGGGATGAACTTCTGATGAAGTCCCGCCTTGTCAGTTTGTTACCCATTACTCATCTCGCGCTCAATCCTGCACATATAACACACATAACCTTCGAGGTCCAGTCTTGGATATGAGGGCAATCACGTCTGCCTGTGACTTCCGTCACGCCAGCGAAAACTGGGGCGGTTTATTGTTGAAAAGACAGCATCAGGTTCGAGACGTGTGGTGGACAGGGCTTCATTGCCATGGTCAACTGCGCAGGGCAGACCCGGACTATGCCACATGTGACATCCAGTCGGAGTTCTAACCATGACAAACCATAGGGAATGGGTATCGCCGATCCGGCACGCCTTCATGAGCGAGCGGAGTATCCTGGGCTTTGCTTGGGTGGGTGGGGCGCTGCTGTTCGTGGCGTTTACAGGTCTGATGATCTGGCTACTCCCTTTCAGCGTGGGCACCCAGATGGCAATACTCTTTCACACGGCATTTGGAGTTCTCGCGCTAGTGCCGTTTGCGGTGTGGCAGTTGAGCCACTGGCTGGCCACTCGCAAATCACGGAGAAAAGTCCGGAAGATCAGTGCCTACGTTGGGTTCTGGCTGCTGGCCGTAAGCTTAGTGGCCGGTCTTGTTATCACCTGGCAGGCGCTATTCGCAATCGTCATCAGCCACAGCTGGGCGGAGGTTCACCTTTGGACCGGCGTGCTGGCTCTTCCGTTTCTTTTCTACCACGTTCTGCCACACAAGCAGGAAAGCGCGGTGGCGATCGGCCCGCTGGCAGTTGTGGCCTCGCAAGATTATGGACTTGCGCGAAGACGAACCTGGAAATTCGCATTCAGCGTTGTGATTGCTCTCTGTGTTTTGCTGGCAGCAGGAACAGTAGGATACCGGTCGCCGAATTTCAGGAATTACCAGCCACCACCAAGTTTCAAGGCGGCGTCTGGATCCAATCCTTTTGCTCCAAGCAATGCTGAAACTGAAACCGGCGGCCCCGTCCCGCCACAGGCGATCGCTGATTCACGTTCGTGCGGGGTATCAGGATGCCACACCGCAATCTACGATGAGTGGCGGGCCAGTGCCCATCGGTGGTCACAGGAGGACGAGTTCTTCCAGGAAGTACGCAGCGCAACGACCGAGGTGCAGGGAATCAAGTCCACCGAAAAGTGCGGCGGCTGCCATGGGCCCGTTTCGATGCTATCAGGATACAAAGATCCCAGGTTGGGGAAGCATGTCGCAGGGTTTGACGAGGGCGACTCGTGTACCGTTTGTCATGCCGTGCGCCATGTGGATGAGCGTGGAATTGGAAGTTATGTGCTCAGAGTGCCAAGGCCTTATCTATATCAATTCCGTGTTGGCCGGTTTGCGAACCTAGTCAATCACTTTTTGATCCGCGTTTATCCCGCACAGCATGACCGTGATTACAATTTGAAAATCGCCCGCCAGGCGGAGTCGTGCGCTCCGTGCCACAAGGAATTCGACATGGTGGGCAAATATCCGGAACCACTGCAGGTAGAAACTCAATACGATGACTGGAAGAGCGGCAAGTGGAATACCGACCCCGATCCCGCCAAGCGCCTGCGCTGCCAGCAATGCCACATGCACTATGAGCGAGTCGCGCGCCTTGCGCAGGCTGACCCCTATGACGTGAAGGTTGGCTTGGGACTGAAATACCGCAGCCACCGCTTTGCTGTCGCCAATCAGTTTATGCCGCTGGCAATTTCATCGCCGGGGGCCCTAGAGCAGGTTCACGACGTTGAGCAATGGCTCCGCGGAGAACGTCTGGTACCTGAGATCCAGAAGGTCTGGCCGCGCGGTCCGATCGTGCCAATCGAGATTAAAGCGCCGGCAACTGTAAAGCCGGGTGAAATCGTGGATTTGCAAATTGTCCTGACCAACAAAAAAGTTGGCCATAGTTTCCCAACCGGACCGCTCAATGTGGTGCGCGTGTGGATTGAACTAGATGTGCGCGATCAGGCCGGAAACGAAGTTTACCGTTCCGGCGGGCTTGATGCTCAGCACCACGTTGAGACAGGGACATATGTCCTCCGGCCGGTTGCGATCACCGAAGGCGGTCGGTCAATCATGACACCGGACATCTGGCATCCCGAAGGGCCAAATTACCGCCCAGCAATCGCGCCTGAGAAATCAGAATCTTTCGATTACAGGTTCCGAGTACCGCGGCAAGTAAAGGGACCACTGGTAGTGAACGCTCGCCTGCGGTACCGCAAGGCCAACCAGTTCTTTATGGATGCCGTCTATCCCCACCAGAATCGTGAAGCTCCGATCACAGACATTTCTTCGACCACGGCGAAGGTTGCCATCGCTGGGGGCACTGCATCATCGGCATCAGCTTCAACTTCACGCACTCCGCGTGTTCAGCAACAATAATTCGGACAAATTACCGCTTCTGCAATCCACGCGCATACCGGATGGCCAGCGGGGATCTACTTTCAGCAAGCCTTGTCCAACAAGGCGAATCAGATTGAGGTTGTTGTACAACGCTCGACGATTCCTGGGGATCGGATAGGGTTGTGGCGCCTGGCACCCTCGCGCGCCTTGTCACATCCTCGAGATGCAGAGTCGTTGCCCCCGGGCTTGTGCTATTTCTCTTCAGCTCCTGTGGGTGTAAACATCCCATCGTTTGTAATTACCCAGCGCCTCTGCAACAGCCTTCGCGTAGCAGCTGCGGTTGACGGCTACGTGGTGCTCGTACCCGTTCTTGCAGATGTGCTGCAACAGGTCCTGCAAAGCCGGCACCTTCAACACACCGTAACCGCCAAAACTGGCTGGCCGGTCGTCCGTGGTCTCACCTTCCCCGGTGTATGCTCTGATGCCGCCATTCAGATCATCTGTCGACACGCGGCAGAATGTAATAGGCCCAGTCTTCAGCTTGCCCACCACTGTTCCAAAAGTGTTTTCTTTCCCCACGGAGCCGGCAATAATTTCCTGAAAGTCCATTTTGAAATCTTCAAAGAAGTGTTTGGGCAAATTAGAGCAGTGAAAGATGACGCACTTGTCGGGATCATCGCCGTAGTTGTTGTTCCAATCCACAATCGCGCTCGGCTTCCCTGATGCCAACTGGAGCACGTACATGCCCACCATGCCCGTCATATCTGTCTCACAGGCGCTGGGCAAAAGGTTGTTTGACATCATGCTCATCAGCGTACAGGGAACGACGCCGAAAAACTCTTCCATCGCTGTCCAGCACTGAATAGATGTTCCAGCCAATTCGTTCGCCGCCACCCACTCGTCGACAACAACTCCGAACTTTGCCATCTTCAGCAACGATGCCGTAGGAACTCCCTCAGTTGAAACGTAGCCGCCAATACTTCCAAGCTTATCCTTCACCTTCGCGTCGTCATCTTTCAGTCGCTGAATGCGGCCGAACACTTCCGAAAGGTCCAGTGGTTCCACCGTGATCCCGGCATGTTCCAGCAACTTTTCGCTGAAGCGGACCGTATTAAATGCCGCCGGCCGCGCCCCCACAACACCTACCCTCAGGTTCTTCAGACCTCTTACAATGCGACAGGTGGCGGCAAAGGAATCGAGATCTTTCTTGAACGACTCCGACGAAGGCGAAGAGGTGTGAAGCGTCGTCAGAGTGTAGCGAATGCCGTATTGCCACAGATTATTACAGACTGACATCTTGCCGCAAAAGCTGTCTCGCCGCCCACCCATTAACATCTTGTTTGGCTCATCGGGGAATGCCTGAATCAGAACCGGCACTTCAAGTCCACTCATGCGCAAGGCGTTGGCAACGCCGCGCTCATCACCAAAGTTCGGCAGGGACACAAGGACGCCGTCAATCTCCTCGGAGTGCCTCTTGAAAAGGTCCGCACACTTGCGGGCCTCCTGCAGAGTTTCGACTGCTCCGTGTTTAGTGTCGTCCGGTTTCAGGCAAACGGTCTTGTAGCCGGCAGCCTCCAAAGTTCGAAGGACCTCTTCGCGGCCGTCGCGGGCCAGAACATCGGGGAAAAATCCCCGATTGCCGACAATCACACCCAAAGTTGTTTCATTCATAAGTGAACCTCCTCAACCAAGCAGCCCAGGATCAATGATATAGATTCCAGTGGCATGCCCCCCTAACTCCGCTTAAAAACTTTCTCTCCGGGCTGCCCGTACGTAGTGTGGTAACGGTCGTACCACTTGCGAACTTCCTTTTCCGACAGCGGTCGCGGCTTGCCCAGCAACAACGCCAGGTGGCACGTCTTCGCCACATCCTCAAGCATCACGGCAGACTTCAGTGCCGCACGGGGTGTTGGTCCAAAGGCAAAAACGCCATGCTGGGCCAGGAGGACTGCGGGCGCCTTGCCCATGTGCTTCAGGATTCCTTCTCCAATGTGGTCACTCTGATTGTCGGTGTATGGCACGCAGGGGACTTCAGCTCCAAATTCGTCGGCGATGGCCGTCAGGTAAACTGGAATAGGTCGCCCAAGTAGTGCAAAGCTTGTGGCGTAATTCGAATGCGTGTGGATGACCCCGCCGATTTCGGGCCTGTGCCTGTAAAGGTAGAGGTGGTGCGGCAGGTCTACGGAGGGGTTCCATCGGCCACTCACCTTCCGCCCTTCAAGGTTGGTCACCACCATGTCTTGAGGCCGCAGTTCATCGTAATCCATACCGCTCGGCTTGATCACCACCAGTCCCCGCTTGCGGTCAATGCCACTTGCGTTGCCGGCATGCATTGTCACCAGGCCTGCCCGGTAAATTCCCAGATTGGCTTCCCACACTTCCCGGCGGAGTTGTTCCGAAATCTTCACCCTTTATTCCTTCCCTGCGCGGGCAGCCGCACTGCCCTTAACAGGCCATCCCGAAACCTATCGGGAAACCTGCTTTGCCTGGAGCGCCTTGAGCCTCTTCATCACGTCGTTGGCGCCACGGCCAAAATAATCATGCAGCGTCTGGTACTCCTTGAAAATTCGGTCATACACTTCGTGGTTCTTCTTTTGTGGCCTGTATGAATTCTTTTGGAGCTGGGCCATCTTCCGGGTGGCCTCGAAAATGCTATCGTAGCCCCCCACCGAGCTTCCAGCGGCCACCGCTCCGTGCATGGCTGATCCAAGCGCCGGGCAAGTCAGCAACTGTTTGGCGATTTTGATCTCGCGACCCGTCACATCTGCATAGATTTGCATCAGCAATTTGTTTTTTTCCGGCAACCCACCACAGGCAACCAGGTTTCGAACCGCAACGCCTCTGGACTCAAAAGCTTCAATGATCTGTCGGGTGCCAAAGGCCGTGGCCTCTATCAGTGCCCGGTAAATCTCCTCCGGTCTTGTCGCCAGCCGAAGTCCCAATAGCAAGCCTGTGAGCCCTGCATCCACCAGCACCGAGCGGTTGCCGTTCCACCAGTCCAGTGCCAGCAAACCTGATTCACCCGGTCGCAGCAATGCTGCCTGCCTTTCCAGGAGCTCCGTGAATGGGATTTTTTTTCGGCGTGCCTCACGATGGACGGACTCATGGACGCCGTTTTCAAAAAACCAGGCAAAGATATCCCCAACTGCTGACTGTCCGGCCTCGTAACCCCATAATCCGGGCACCACGCCGTCTTCAACCACCCCGCACATCCCCTCCACCAACTGGCGCTCACGCCCCAGCAGGATGTGACAGATCGACGTGCCCATAATCATTACAAGGGAGCCCGGTTCCGTCACGGTGCAAGCGGGCACCGAAACATGTGCATCCACGTTGCCGATGGAAACCGGTGTTCCCTCACGCAAACCTGTTTCCCGCGCCCATTCAGCGGTCAACCCACCTGCCTGCGCTCCAAGTGGAAAGTAGACCTCAGGAACCTTGGTTCCAATAACGTTTTTGAGTGAGGGATGCAAAGCGCGGAAAAAGTCCGGTGAGGGAAATCCTTTGTCTTTCACCCACATGGCTTTGTATCCCGCCGTGCAGGTGCTGCGCTTCTCTTCTCCGGTGAGCTGCCACACAATCCAGTCGGCTGATTCCACAAAGCGTTCTGTTGCGTCGTAGATCGCAGGCGCTTCATTCGCAATCTGCAGGAGCTTGGAGAAGAACCACTCCGAGGAGTATTTTCCACCATAGATACGAACAAACTCTTCGTTCCGCTCCTGACCGATCTCATTAATGCGGTCTGCTTCCGGCTGCGCTGCGTGATGCTTCCACAATTTCACCCAGGCATGGGGACTTTTGCGAAGTTTAGGCAAAAAACAGAGCGGTGTACCGTCCTGCTTAACCGGCAGTGGGCTCGAAGCCGTAAAGTCTGTGCCCAAACCAATCACCTGTTCAGGCTTAACACCTGCCTCTTTCAGTGCTTTCGGGACTCCCTTTTCGACAACCAGCAGATAATCACGAGGGTTCTGCAGAGCCCAGTCTGGCTCAAGCTTCGGACCGCCGGGAAGTCTTTCGTCAATCACACCATCCCGGTAAGGAATGATAACGCTCGAAAGTAATTCACCGTTCGAGACACGAACTACAGCCGTCCGTCCCGACTCAGTCCCGTAATCAATTCCAACTGCGAACCGATCTTTGCTTCTGGAAGGAGAGGTCTGTCGTCCCATCGCTTAACCTGCCTCCTGTATTCGCCTCTTGAGAGCCAGCCAATATTACTAAGGAAATGGCAAACCCGCAAATCCCTTTCCGCTCCCAATTTCGCTCTAATTGCCTTCATTTTCTTGAGATATTCAATCAACGCAAATGGGGGCGGTTATAGAATTCGAAGTACAAGCACAGGCAACGGCCTGCTCTCTGCCAAATTGACAGTACTGGTCGCTTCTACACTCTCCCGAAAGCGTTTCCCGAGGGAACCTGCTATGTGATGGTGAAAATTGGAGTGCTCGAGGAGTTCGTCGCGAAGCTCCACCCGCAGGGTGGTAAGATTGTCGCCTGCGTTGTTGCTTCGACCAATTACATCGGGGGGAAATTCCGCATGGGATACCAACCAATTGAAAACTACGGAATCATCGGCGACCTGCACACCGTTGCCCTGATCGGCATGAACGGGTCTATCGACTGGCTATGTTTTCCGAGCTTTGACTCTCCGAGCGTCTTTGCGGCGATGCTTGACAGCGAAAAAGGGGGCAGGTTCCAGATATCCCCCGCCGTCGAGGGCATTGCATACAAGCAGCTTTACTGGCCTGAAACAAACGTGCTGGTCACGCGCTTTCTCTCAACTGCCGGTGTCGCCGAAATTACCGATTACATGCCCATCGACAACAAAGGCAACTGGGAAGGCAAGCACCAGC
>JAJYLL010000075.1 GCA_021787735.1 Acidobacteriota bacterium
CCGCACCGTGCTCATCGGCTCCAAGCCTGATTCGCCGCCCGAACCGCCCCCGAATCTGCAACTCCAACTGCTGCTCGCCTGGCAGCCTTAGAAAAAATGAGGAAAGTCCTGCAAATTACAGTGGTTGACACGCAAACCTATCTGGGATTTAATGACGGCCACAGTTCAGGAGGCATAGGACATGGACAGAGTGACTAGACGGGGCTTTCTTGGAGTGCTTGGAGGAGTGGCGGCGGGTGCGGCGGCGCCCATTCGTGATGCCTGGGCGGCAGGACAACTAGCCTGGCCGGGGCCCATCGGATTGGAGTTATACACGGTTCGCGACCACTTTGCCAAAGACCCGGCTGGCACGTTGAAGAAAGTTGCTGCCGCTGGCTATCGGGAAGTCGAGATCGGCCCCGGAACCAAGCCGGGGGCGCTCAAGCAGGACCTGCAAGCCGCCGGCCTTACTGCTCCCAGCGGCTACTTCAACCCTGCTAAAAATATCGACGAGTGGAAGCGCACCGTTGATCAGGCTCACGATTACGGTCTTCAATACATCGTGGTCGGTGACAACCCCGTACTCGACGCCGCAGCATGGAGGCGCCGCGCTGAGTTCTTCAACCGATGTGGAGAGGTATCACAGCGGGCGGGAATTCAATTCTGCTATCACGCCCATTTCCATGAATTCGCAGAGATTGACGGCACCACCGGCTACGATATCATGCTCAAGGACTGTAGCCCTAAACTGTTGAAAATGGAGATGGATATCTTCTGGGTCATTTATGCAGGGGCCGATCCGCTTCACTACTGGCGGCTTTATCCCGGGCGGTTTCCGCTGCTGCACATTAAAGACATTCGCAAAGGTGTCAAGATCAGTCCCCAGCAGAGCCCTGCTCCCGATGGTCCGAACCCGTTTGCGCCCGTCGGCCAGGGCCGGATCGACTGGCAGCGCATCTTCGCACACGTGCACGAGGCCGGCGCCAAACACATTTTTGTCGAGCAGGACAAGTGCAACCTGCCCGAATACCAGGCCATCCGGATCAGCTACGACTATCTTCGGCATCTCCGGCTCGGCTAATGACGCAACGGTTGCCTGAATAACCCAGACTCAGTTTCGCTGGCATCTCCTTCATAATCAGTCAGAAAGTGAAGGGGAGGCGCGGGCACTGTAACGTAGCTAACGTCCCATAAGCTCGCGCCTTGGCGATCAGAGTCCCCTAAATTTTCTTAATCTTGAAGGCGGGATTAGTTTGCCGGCGGGACAAAGCTGTCCGTGGTGTTCTGACTGATAAGCGTATTGCTGGGGTAGGAGATCACTTGGATTCGGACAGGAGTGAGTCCTGCACCAAAAAATCCCAGGCGTTTGGCAGCGGCCATGCTGACATCCAGCACGCGCTTGCCCACAAACGGCCCGCGGTCCGTTACTTCCAGGATCAGCTTTCTGGAGTTCCGCAGGTTCGTGACCATGATTCGCGTTCCCAACGGGAGATCCCGATGGGCGCAAGTCATGTCGTCCATGTCGAAGGGAGTGCCGCTGGCGGTCGGGAGTCCCTGGAAATCGGGTCCGTACCAGCTTGCAACTCCGACTTGGGTTTCGGTGGCCACAACCGGATTTGACTGCTGCAGCAACTTCAGCTCTCGTGGCCTGGCCTCAGATCGTGCCGACAACGCCACCAGGGCCGCTACTGCGCAGCCCATAACGAGACTTCTCAATTTTTCCTCCCCTTCATTTCCCCGACGATCAGGCTCAACCCTGACCAACCCAGTCTTTCTCTTCGCGGGTGATATATCCAGCGTATAAAGTGATGAGAGGGGGTGTCAAGGCAAAATGACACTTTTGCCTACCGGTCGGTTGGTCAGTAAACCCAGCACTTTCTTGTGAATGCGACGCCAGACTACTTCAGAATCTGGCTCAGCGGCTTGCCCTGTGCGGCCGATGGCTGAGTGATGCCCAGAGCCGCTGCCAGCGTTGAGGCCAGGTTAATGGGCTGAACGGGTGTGGTGTACGTGCCGGGTTTGAAGGCCTTGCCCCAGAAAACCAACGGAACCTGCGCGTCGTAGTTCCACGGAGTCCCGTGGCTTGTTCCTGTCATCCCGCCAGTGATAACCGCGAAGGGTTGGGGAATCAAGAAGACATCTCCGCTACGGGTTGGGTTATAGCTGTTCGCTGCTTTTCGAGCCAGCGGCGTGTTGGGTAGCTGCCCGTTCAGGAATTGTGTCCGCGTATAGGCCGCCCGGATGGTGGGGGCTGACATGGCTGCCTCCGCGACTACCTCCTCGGCGTGGGCTACGCTGATGTGATGTTCTTTAAGCGCCGGATGGTTCAGATTGATGTAGAACTCGCCGAAGTCGGCAATCCAGTTGCCCGGCCCAAAGGTCTTTGCAAGCGCCTGCTCAATGGCTTCCTTGACGGGTTTCGGGTCCAGGCGCCCCGGCCCGAGATGGTGCTCAAGTATAAAAGCAGGGGTGGGGGCTACGCCGTGGTCGGCGGAAAGCGTGATCCAGACATTATCAAGCCCCACAAGCTCGTCAACACGCCTGAAGAAAGCCGCCAGATAACGGTCGGTCCGGAGCGTGGCGTCGGCCACTTCCGGGCTGTAGGGCCCGTAGCCGTGCCCTATGTAGTCGTTTGCGCTCAATGAGATAGCCAGTAGATCAGTGGCGGGGCCGTGACCGAGGCGGTCGTTCAGGATGGCGGCCTCTGCAAACTTCAGCTCCATCTCGTTGGCAAATGGCGTGGATGGCAGATGCACCGAGAACTTCGGGCTGGGGCAAGGCTCGCCGGGAGCGGTAGCGGCCGGGTGCAGGATCTTCCCGCCCACCCCGGGAGTTTCGGGCAACGCGCGCCAGGGTTCGCCGCAATACTCTTTGGCTGGGTCATGGGCGTTGAATACCTTCACCCAGTAAGGCAATGCGCTGGTGTAATAGGTGCTGGTGATAAAGTGTGCGGTGCGCGGATCGGCCCAGTAGACGGCGCTCGGCATGTGGCCGCCCAACATGATGGCCGCGCGGTCTTTCCAGGAGATCGAAACAACCCGTGACTTCAGGCCCGACGCCAGCCTCAGCTCGTCGCCAAAGGTGCTGGCGGTCAGATAGTGGGGCGACATGCCGGTACCGGAAGGCGCTCCTACCAGTTGCACGCCGGGGTCAGCCGCGCAATAGACTTCCTTGTGGAGGGCCGGCTCGTACCAGTCGTTGCCGATAATGCCGTTCAGGTTTCCGTAAGCGCCCGTTGCCAGCGTCGCGTGGCCGGGGCAGGTGGCTGTGGTGGCATAATCGTAGCGGCAGTCGACAAAATTGGCGCCGCCCAGCAACAGGTTGAAGCCGCCTTGCACAAACTCCGGCCGGAAGCGCAACAGGTAGTCGTAGCGGAACTGGTCAATCACCAGCATGATGATTAGTTTCGGCTTGCGGATGGACGTGGCACTGCCCGCCGCCTGCGGCGCGGCCGCCCTAATGGGTACCCACAACGCCGCCAAGGAGCAGATAAACAGACAAATCGCCAGACGTTTGCGCACAACGCCTCCTGTAGGGACCTGATGTTTGGAAGTCGGAGGTAAGTTTAGCAGAAAGGCCTGAGCTCGGCGGCAACAAAGATGTCCCCGAATCGCCGCGTTGCGTTAGACTACGACCCGTAGGAAAAACCGGTGACCTCGAAACCGGAACTCCGCGCAAACCGTTCACAGATGTGGAACGCTCAGCAACATCCGGCGAATGAAGGGAAAGTCACCCATGAGAAAGACCGCTACTATCATCGTAATTCTGTTCCTCAGCATGGTTTTTGTTGGTGGGTTGCAGCGCGCTGTCGCAGGCGGACTGCCGGCACAACAGGTGGCGTCAACGGAAAGCTACTATCCGCCGCCCGAGTCAGCGGGCGGCTGGCGGCGCTGCAAGAATGACGAGGAAGTCCGTAAGCTGGCGGGGATGGATCCGCAGAAATTGGACCAGGTGGGCCGGGTGACCGAAGCCCTCTATGGAGGTCCCTGGGTCCTGCTCGTCATTCGTCACGGGTATCTGGTGCGCGAGTGGCTTGGAGCGCCTGCAATGCCGCAGACGACCTACGACGTCTGGTCCAGCACCAAGTCCGCCACCGGGATTGCCTACGGTTTGCTTCTCGATTACAGCCGCCACCATCGGCTGCCCCACGATGCGCAAATTGATCTGGACAGCAAGGCTTATTCGTTCATTCCCGAAGGCTACCCGCTGACGGACCCGCGGAAGGCGGACATCACCATCCGTCAGTTGTTAACCATGACCTCCGGGATACCGGGCGAGAGCCACGGTCTCGTTGGCCTCCAGGTGACGCCGGGCGGCGGAGAATTCGAAATCGCCCTGGGAAGGCAGCGGGAGCGCCTGGGAGCCTCGGCGGCGAAGCTCTATGCAACTCCCGGTGACGGCTGGGACTATTCGGACGCCGCCTTCTCGCATCTGTCACTGATTTTCAGGCATGTGACCGGGCAGGAAATCAGCGACGTCATGAAGGCCCACGTTTTCCAGCCCATCGGCATTGAAAACTCCAGTTGGGACCTGGAAGGAGGCGGAGGAAACATCGGCCCTCACACCAACGCGCACAGCGGCTTGCATCTCACCGGTCGCGACTTCGCGCGCCTGGGCTATCTGCTGCTGCACGGAGGCGAATGGAAGGGCAAGGAGATCGTGCCCAAATGGTGGATTGACCTGGCAACGAAAAGCTCGCAGAGCCTTAACCCCAGTTACGGATATACCTTCTGGGTCAACACGGACGGGAAACTGTTTCCTGGCGTTCCCAAAGATGCTTTTGCCTTTATGGGGTATGCCACCAACCGCTGCTACGTTGTACCCTCGCTTGACCTGGTGGTGGTCCGTCTTGGCTACGGGCCAACGCCGATCGGTCCCGTGGAAATCCCCCTGGGATCAATCGTGGCGACTGTTTTGAAGTGAAGTCCCCTGCCTTGGCGCCGCAGGCTGGAGTCTTCCGCTCTCTTCGAAGTTTTCGTTACACCCTTGGGGCGTGGTGAATCTTCCTAATCTTTCAATGCAGGGATATGGAGATTGATTACCAGCTTGGTACGCGTATCCCAGGAGCTGACCTTGCGAACTTCGGACATCTGGCCCTTGTAATGCGCCTGGAACTGGTAATCCTCGGTCAGCTTGAGGTCCGTGAAAGTGAAGTGGCCGTCGGGGCCCACGTAGATGGCTGAGGTTTTGCCGGTTGTCAGGTCTTTCATTTCTACTGCCGCACCGGCAATCGCGTTGTCTGACGCGTCGAACACCTGGCCCGTCACGGTTTTTGACGTGGGGGGCTTTTTCTTTGCAAGCAACTGCGGCGAATCAAACGCCAGCAGCAGCGCCGCGAAGGCCAGCGTCACAGCACAAGCCCGCACAAAGACAGCACGAAGCTGGCAATGCTCGCGAAAAAACACGACCGCCTGAGACGAGGAGGCCATGCCTTGGGAGGTGTTACATTTCCTCTTCGTCCTCATCAATGTTTTCTTCCTCTTCATCCCCGCTTTTCAGAACATCGAACTCGATGGGCTCTACGCTGACGACTTCGAGTTCCGCGCCGCACTCCGGGCACTCGATCGTCTGCCCTTCTTCAATCTGATCTTCTTCGATGTCGATCATTGCATCGCATTCAGGACAGGTCGGCATCGTTACCCCCCGCTCGTCATTCGTATATTGATCCCAACAATCAAAAGTCTAGTCATTTCTTCGTGCCCTGTCTAGGGGGTCGGAAAGAGCGAAAGGAAATTTCACTAGGCCCCGCGTCGTCGGGCGTTGCCGTGGCATTCGTTGCTGTAAGCCTTCCTTTGCCAACCCGCGCAAGACACGGTACGCTTAACGTCATGCGGAAAGCAGCTTTCAGAAGATGATCATGGACGGTTCTGGTCCCAAGAGGTGACAGTTGGAAAAACCATTCAATTTCGCAACGCTGGCTGTACACGCCGGAGAAGCTCCTTGCGCGGCGACGGGCGCGCTGGACACGCCGATTTATCAATCCACCACTTTTGTATCCGCGGATGCTGACGAGATGGCCGCGGTGTACGGCGAGCAGAAGCCCGGCTACATGTACACGCGCTACGGCAACCCTACCATCCACGCGTTGGAAGCCAAGTTGGCGGCGCTTGAGGGCGGAGAAGCCGCGCTGGCCACGGCTTCCGGCATGGCGGCGGTCTCAACGGCGATCCTAGGTTACGTGAAGGCGGGTGATCACGTGGTGGCGGCGCGCTCGCTCTACGGCGCGGCTTACAATTTTCTTAATAAGAAGCTGCCTCGCATGGGCGCCTCGACGACGTTTGTCGCGTCAACCCGCGTGGAAGACTTCGAAAAAGCAATCCAGCCCAACACGCGCCTGATCTATTTTGAAACCCCCAGCAATCCTGTGCTGGAAATTCTGGACATCGCCGCCATTGCGGCACTCGGCCGTGCTCATGGAATCCCCACCATGATTGACAACACGTTTGCCTCGCCCGCGCTTCAGCAGCCGCTGCGGATGGGCATTACGGTTTCGCTCCATTCGGCCACCAAATATCTTTGCGGGCATGGCGACGCCCTCGGGGGGGCCATCATCGGGCCAAGTGATTACATTTCGCTTTTGGTGCACGAAGTGATTCGCGATTTTGGAGGCGTCATCAGCCCCTTCAACGCGTGGCTGATCCTGCGCGGGACCCGTACGCTGCATGTGCGCATGCCCGCGCATTGCGCGAATGCCCAGCAGGTGGCCGAATTCCTTGCCGGCCATCCCAAGGTTGAGCACGTCAACTATCCGGGCTTGCCTGGCCATCCCGGTCACGATTTGGCCAGGAAACAGATGAGCGCTTTCGGCGCCATGATCAGCTTTGAAGCGAAAGGTGGCTACGAAGGCGGCAAGCATGTGATGGACCGCATCAAGCTGTTTGCGCGCGCCGCCAGCCTGGGCGATACACGGTCACTCATTGTGCATTCTGCTTCAACCAGCCATCGCGCCGTGCCGCCGGAACAACGCCGCGCCATCGGCATCACCGACGGACTGGTGCGATTGTCTGTGGGCATCGAAGCCGCCGCCGATCTGATTGCCGATCTCGACCAGGCCCTGCAGTTCTGAAACGCCAATGTCGGAAGTTGCGGCGAGGATTCGGTTATGCGCTGTATCTTTGCTTCTTTCCGTGCGCGCGGGTCCTGAATTCAGTTCGAGTCCGCCGGGGAATGGTGTAGAATCCCCGCCATGAAAACCAGACTGTTTGTTCTTGCCTTACTTTGCGCCGCGCCCTTGGCCGCGCAGGCGCAGAACATTCATTACCAGCCCAACTGGGCGTCGCTTAATAAGCGCCCGATCCCGCAGTGGTTTGACCAGGCCAAGTTCGGCATCTTCATCCACTGGGGAGTATATTCAGTGCCGGCCTTCGCGGACCCGCACGCCCAGGGAGGCGAGGCTTACGCCGAGTGGTACTGGAACCACATGCAAAACAAGAACGGCCCAACGTGGGCGTTCCACGTGCGCAACTACGGAGCGAACTTTCATTACCAGGATTTTGCCCCCCAGTTCAAAGCCAAACTGTTCAATCCCGACCAGTGGGCGGAATTGTTTGCCGAATCCGGCGCAAAGTACGTGGTGCTGACCTCGAAGCATCACGAGGGCTTCTGCCTGTGGCCGTGTCCCGCCAGTTGGAACTGGAACAGCGTGGACATTGGTCCGCATCAAGACCTGGCCGGCGAACTGAGCAGGGCCGTTGTGGCTCATGGGCTGGAGATGGGCTTCTACTATTCGCTCTATGAATGGTACAACCCGCTTTACCTTCAGCATTCCGAGAGCTACGTTACGCAGCACATGATTCCGCAGATGAAGGACTTGGTTGAGCGCTACCATCCCTCCATTCTTTGGACTGACGGCGAGTGGGAACAGCCAAGCTCCTACTGGCATTCCACGGACTTCCTGGCGTGGTTGTTCAACGATTCGCCGGTGAAGAATGATATCGTCATCAACGACCGCTGGGGCAAGGAGACTCGCGGCGTGGATGGCGGCTTCTACACGTCTGAGTACGGACTGCGCCACGGCCAGCAGTCCGAGTACACCGGCGTGCATAAGTGGGAAGAATGCCAGGGGATCGGGAAATCGTTCGGCTATAACCGCATGGAAACGGCTTCGGATTACAAGACCTCCGCGCACCTGATTTATCTGCTGGCGGATACAGTCTCAAAGGGCGGAAACCTGCTGCTCGACATCGGGCCAACCGCCGCCGGCCGCATCCCGGTCATTATGCAGGAGCGGTTGCTCCAGATGGGCGCGTGGCTCAAGGTGAACGGCGAGGCCATTTACAGCAGCCGGCCGTGGCGCCAGGCGGAAGAGGGCAACGTCCGTTACACGGCGCGCGACGGCAATGTCTACGCCATCGTCGAGGGCTGGCCGGGAGGCGAGTTGACGCTGGCCGCTCCCATGCCGACTTCCACCACGACGGTCACGCTGCTCGGTCTAGGCACGCCGCTCAAGTGGCATGAAGCCGACGGCAAGATGCACATCCAGGTGCCGCAGCCGACCGTTGACCTGATGGGTTCGCCGGCCGCGACGTACGTCTTCAAGCTGACCGGCGTGAAGTGAGTGCGCGACCGGGGCCCCTTTTCACGCGCACGCTGGTTGGGGGGCAACTCTGCCGCGTAACGACACCCGGGCACTCATGGTGCTTTCATGGTTGATTCGCCTTACAACTTGCTAGCGGTTTATTACGACCGATTGTTTGAGCCGACTCGTGCGCCGATGGGGCGCATACGGCGGCAGCTTCTCGCGGACATCATGAAGCGCGCCGGGTCGGCTTGTGATCTGGCCTGCGGTACGGGAACGACTGCGGTGGAACTGGCGCGGCGTGGAATGCGCGTCCACGCCGTGGATGCCTCACCTCAAATGTGCCGGCTGGCCCGGCAGAAGGCCCGCGAGGCAGCGGTTCGCGTGCGCGTGCTGCATGCCGACATGCGCAGCTTCCGTCTGCCTGAAGCGGTGGACCTGGTCACCTGCGAATTTGACGCGCTCAACCACGTGCCGCGCAAGTCGGATCTCAACCGCGTGGCGCGCTCGGTGGCGCGGGCGCTACGGCCGGGCGGATGGTTCTTTTTTGATGTGAATAACCAGCCGGCGTTCCAGAAGGTCTGGCCGGGAACCTGGTGGCACGAGCGGCCCGGACTGGTGATGGTGATGCACGGCGGTTACGACCGGCGCCGCCAGAAGGGTTGGACCATCGCCGAATGGTTCATCCGAAAAGGCAAGAGCTGGCAGCGAACCAGCGAGCGCGTTGAAGAAGTCGCTTGGACCCCAGGCGAAATGCGCCAAAGCCTGCGCCGAGCGGGCTTCCGCACCATCCGCCACTGGGATGAGGCGCCCTTCGTCCGCGGCGAATGGCCTATCTCGCCCGGTTTCCGGTCGATCTATCTGGCCCAAAAAGCACGGTAGCTATACAGGGCGACGCGCCACGTATCTTCGCTTGCCAAATGTTTCGCAGGCTGTTAAAAAAGGCACCTATGTCCAGACCTAACTCTTCACCCCGCGCAAAACGGACCGAGCGCCGTACTTTTCTGAAAAGCTTTGCCGCCGCGGGCGCATTGGCCTCGATGAGACCGCTGCCTGCGCTTGCGTCTCCATTGCCCGGGCAGACGGGCGAAGCCGACCGCCGCTACTGGGTCGAAGTTGTTGCCCGCGTTTCGGACCCGGTCCTGCGTGCCCTCAGCCAGCAGAAGTTGAAAGCTACCATGCCGGTTGAAGCCCCTCACGGCAACGCGGCGGACCGGCGAGGGTTTACGTATCTGGAAGCAACTGGCCGCCTGTTGTGCGGCATTGCGCCTTGGCTTGAGTCAGGACCCGACGACGGGACGGAAGGCAAGTTGCGGCGGCAGCACATCGAATGGGCCCGCGCGGCCATCCATGCGGCATCCGACCCCGCTTCCGCCGACTTTATGAATTTCAATCAGGGTTCGCAGCCTGTTGTGGACGCAGCGTTCCTTGCGCAGGCCGTGCTGCGCGCGCCTGCTGAATTGTGGCAGAAACTGGAGCCGAAAACGCAGCGCAACCTGGTGCGGGCGCTCCAGTCCACACGCGTGATCCGTCCGGGATTCAACAACTGGCTGATGTTCAGCGCCATTGTTGAAGCCGGTCTGTGCTTCATGGGCGAGTGGTGGGACAAGGTGCGCGTTGATTACGCCTTGCGCGAACACGAGGACTGGTACCTGGGTGACGGCATGTACGGCGATGGCCCGCAGTTCCACTGGGACTACTACAACAGCTTTGTCATCCAGCCAATGCTGCTCGATGTGCTGGACACGGTTTCAAAACACTCGACCGATTGGGACGGAATGCGTCCGGCGGTCTTGGCCCGCGCGCAGCGCTACGCCGCCATCCAGGAACGGTTGATCAGCCCGGAGGGAACTTTTCCCGCCATCGGCAGGTCGCTGGCCTATCGTTTTGGGGCGTTCCACCTTCTCGCCAGCATTGCGCTGCGGCGGCAACTGCCCGAAGGCGTCGCGCCGGAACAAGTACGCTGCGCGCTGACGGCCGTGATGCGGCGGATGATTGAAGCGCCCGGCACGTTCGACGCAAACGGCTGGCTGACGGTCGGCTTCTGCGGCCACCAGCCCGCCATCGGCGAGTCGTATATTTCCACGGGAAGTTGTTATCTCTGCTCGGCGGCGTGGCTTCCGCTGGGGCTTGCGCCCGATGACCCGTTCTGGAAAAACCCGCCGCAGCCCTGGACGCAGCAGAAAGTGTGGAGCGGAAAAGATGCCCCTGCCGACCACGCCCTCGGCAAGGTCGGCGGCGTTGCCGGCTGCCACGCGTAGCGCAGTCGCGGCGGCCTAAGTACCAAATTAACCCTCTACCTTGGGGAGAGGGTGGTCCCGCTTGCCGGGACCGGGTGAGGGGTGTTTTAAAACTGATGGACGGCGGGCCTTATGCATCGCAACCAACGCCACATTTGCACCCGCGAGCCAAATGAATGAAGAGTGCAAAGGAGAAGGTCCAATGAAGAATTCGATCAGTCGGCGTCAATTTCTGGGAGCGGCTGCCGCAGCGGCTGCCTTGCCTTCGGTGGGCGCTTCTGCGCCGGCCGCGGCGATTCCCAGTCCGACGATGTGGCCGCAAGACCGCAGCGCCGCCGTCAGCCTGACGTTTGACGACGCGATGCAGACGCAACTCGACAACGCCGGCCCGATCCTGAAAAAGCACGGCCTGAACGGTACCTTCTTTGTGATTACCGGACCGTCGAGCACCTGGCTGAAGCGGCCGGACGACTGGCGCCGGCTGGCGGCGGAAGGCAATGAAATCGGCAGCCACACGGTGCACCATCCCTGTATGCTAAAGGCGATCAAACCTCATTCGCAGGACTACACGCCGGAAATGATGCTGAAGGAAATGCGGGACAGTTCCGAATCCATCATCGAGCGGCTGGGCACGCGCCGTGGCCTGACGTTTGCCTATCCTTGCGGCGACATGACTTTCGGCAGCGAGGCCGACCTGGCCCGCAACCAGGCGCGATACCTGGACTACGTGGCGCAATACTATTTCGCCGCGCGTGGTTACAACAGTTGGGCTCCGGTGGTGGCGGAGGACATCAACCCGCTCACTGTGCCGGTGCTGGGCTGGACAGCCGGAAAAGATTTCCCCAGCCTGCTTGACCTGCTTGAGCCTGCGAGGCAGGGCCACAACTGGGGAGTCTTTCCTTTCCATGGCGCCGGCGGGCAGTGGCTTTCCGTCACCAGCCAGACACTGGACGAATTGGCTGGTTTTCTTGCACGGCACACCGAGATCTGGGCCGCCACCTTTGGCGACGTTGTCCGTTACATTCAGGAAACATTGACGCTCCAGGTTGAGCCCAGCGAATCCACGGAGCGGCGCCGCCAGTTTGCCTTGTCATGGCCGCTCGATGCAAAAATCTACGATCTACCTCTCACGCTCAACTGGAAGCTGCCTTCGCAGTGGGGTTCCTGCACAGCCACTGCGGATGGCAAACCGCTCGACTGTTCCGTCCAGGCGAACGGCGGCGAGAAGGCGGCGCTAGTCGATATTCCCGCACAGACCAAAACTGTCCGGTTTGTGAAGAAGTGAAGTAACGTTGGCCGTGCGGGCCTCGCGATTTTGCGATGTGTACGATGTGCCGAAGTGGCGATCTATGCCCGCAGGCACTTGGTTAAGGACAAATCGGTGGTACTTCGATTCAGCCGCGGAGCACCTTTGACTTCTGCTTTCTGGCTTTGATCCTTCATTGCCATAGACAAGAAAGGGGGGGGCAGACCGATGGTCCGCCCCCACAGGCTTCTCGCAGTCGCAAAGCTAATTCCCGTATCGTGAAACCGGTATCCGCGCGATCTTCAACGACGCATCGGCCATCCGAGTGTTTCCATTACGGCTGGTCGCATTTGCCATCAATCGCGCGTCTTGAGGCGTCACGAAGGATGCAGATTTTCCGATGGCCGGCATATCCAGCGCCCGGACAATCAGCATATTGTCAGCGCGAGCGCAAATCACCATATCTCCCTCAGATCGGGTTGGGTCCTCACTCCGTACCAGCACAAATCCGTGCGGGCTACCTTTCGCCTTACCGGCGATTTCCACGATCCGGAGTCCAGCAGGTCCCATCCTTCCGTACTTCACAACATAACTTCCCGCCGGCAGGGTCATCGGCCCCCACTGAACTTGTGTGTGAAGAGCAAAACTGCCAGTGAATTTGGGGCTCGACAAAACCTGAGCCTTTGCCCCGGTTACCCCCACGCCTGCCATTACTAACGAAAGCCCCACTAGAATAGTTAAACTTCGAACCTTCTTCATGTCCGCCCCCCATATTTGATTTGCGTCAGATCATCAGGATGTCCTACCTGCCCCGGCTTCGATCCTGTCCTGACGTTGCCCGCAGAGGATTGCCCCTCTATTAGGTTAAAGCGCGTTTCGGCAGACAAAAGTGTCACCGCTCGGAAGAATATTTTTGCCTGGGTTTCCTGGCAGGATTCCGGAGTGGTGTTATACATGTCACATTTTTAGCATGTGTATGCCAAAAGGAGAGCTTTCGTTCAGCAGGAACCAAAGTGCAGGCATTCGGACGGAGGAGGACCGGCAGCACCGCATGGCGTCACGGCACAGGTGGACGCCGAGGATTGTCTGCCCTGCAAACGGCGGGAGCATTTTCACTGATCTCGCCGTGTCACCGGCCCCGCCGCCTGTTGCTTAGATTGTAAACTCCGGGGGCCATGCTCTGTCCGTGGCTCGCTCAGATGCCGTGATTCAATATTGATATGTGCAAGGTTTTGCATACGTACCGGGCACCGCGTTGCATATCTATTGACGCATAAGTTAACACATTGGTTGACACTTGACTCGGCGGACGAAAGTTGTATATTCGGTTTGAACGCCGCATGTGTACGTGCTTGTGTTTGCTCGCTGGTCAGCAGGAGGGACACATGCCGCGCTTGTTTCTAGCGGGTGAGAAGAGGAAGAACACCGGCACGCATGAGTTTCCCCGATGCGGGGAACTGAGGGTGGTAGTGTGCGCCGGTGAAGTTGATCCGAAGTTGATGAAAGGTACGTGAAGAAGCCAGGGGCGGAAATTGCAAAAGGGATCCCCCTCCAGCCTGCAACGGGCTTCAATAGTTGTGCTGAGCCACCTTCGATGCTTTAAGCGGGCGGCGCCAGGGTTCTTATTCAGCTAAGTTAACTGGAGGTTCAAGGAGTAAGTCGGGACACAGTCTATTGCTCTACTAACTTTTCACTTGCGGCCAGCCCCCCTTCTCTTCTGTCAGGCTTATGGCATTGGAACTCACGACTGATGGCACTGTTGAGAGGAATTTGCAAAAAGGCCGATTTTGCAAAACATCCCCAGTCGGTGCGCGCGTGCGAGGTTGAAGAAGGAGAGAAAGATGGTCAGATGCCGCCGCATTACGGGCCGTCGCAGCTCGCAACTCATGGGGAAATGGGCAGAAGACTCCGGCGCGGAACTTGTTGAGGCAGCCTTCGTTCTTCCGCTGCTGCTGATGCTGCTGCTGGGAATCTTCTGGATGGGGCGGGCGTACGACATTTACGAAACCATCACCCGGGCTGCGCGCGAAGGGGCCCGATACGCTGTCCTACCCAGTTGCGCAACCTGCAATCCCGCAAATCAAATGACGGAAATCTACACGTCTGCGGGAACCACTACGTCTCAGGCCTGTATATCAAACCCCTCGTACGAATTCACCAACTTCGTCGCTCCCTCGCTCTTGGCGTCAGGCCTTGATCCGAACAACACAGTGGTCCAGCAGACCTATTGCCAACAGGCCGTGGTAATGAACCCCACGAGCCCAGTCGCCGCCCAACAATGTGGAGTTCAAGTCAGCTTTGAGTATCCGGTTCACTTCGCTATACCTTTTACGTCGTTGAGCGCCACCACGATTAATATTTCGACCAGCGTTACGATGCGGATGGAAGATCAACCCTTCGACAGTTCGACCGGCGATCCAACCTGCCCATGAGTAGAGCAGGCACAGATTGTGGAGGAACTTTTCAAATGATAGGACTTGGAAGAGACCGGTTTTTACACGATAAAGAACACCGCTGTTTGCCTTCAAGCTGGAGGGACCGGTCGGTCTGGCGGCATCTGCGGCCCCGGCTTCAGAACCTTCGGACAACTGAGGGCGCCGAACTCTTCGAGTTCGCGATGGGTCTCCCGTTGCTGCTGGTCTTGGTAGTAGGCATCATCGACTTTGCTGGCGCTTATAATACCAAGCAAATCATCTCAAACGCCGCGCGGCTGGCTACCGGCACTTTGAGTTCGACTCCTCTGAGCGTTTACGACCCAAATTGCAGCTGGAACAAGAGTTCGCCAGGCAGCGGAATTCCATGCCCGGTTCAGGGCGTGGCATACAGTGTGTCAAACTACCTTACGGATGCCGGGCTCAGTCAAGCAGCATGCCTTAGCACCGCTTCAGGCACCTACACCTCTCCCTATCAATGGACTTATTCATGCAATGGTGTAACTCTGTACATTAACAAGGCCCTAGTGGTGAATAATGGAGCACTCGGAGCCCCCGTCTCAAGCACCGAGGTCACCTTGTCTTATCCGTATTCCTTTTTTTTCGGTAGAGTCATCGGCCTTCTCCTACCGGGCGCAACGGGCCCTGAGGGACAGGTAACCTTGACTTCCGACGCTTTAATGCAAAATCTCGTTTTCAACTAAGACGAGAGGTGGGTTCCCGTGAGAGGGCTTATGCAACACAAATCGAATGGTCAAGGATGGAGCGACAGGGGCGCGACCCTATTGATTGTCGCTGGGTCGCTGGTAGTTTTATTGGGGATATCCGCGCTTGCAATTGATCTCGCCACTGGTTACCTGGCGCGAGTGCAATGCCAGCGCGCCGCCGACGCAGCAGCCTTGGCGGGGGCTAGCGAGTTTTTGACTGAGGGGTGCACGAGCACAGGCGGATGCACTTCAGGTGGCCCGCAGGAAGCTCTGGCGACGGAGCAAGCCGTTGCAGTGGCTGCCAGTAATCCCGTGATGGGTCTTGCCCCTACATCCTCGACGATTGGAACCGTCTTTACTTATCCTAATCCCTTGGAGCCCCAAATAACGGTGACGGTATACAGAGACACCACCCACCAGGATCCGTTACCGACAATGTTCGCAAAGATTTTTGGTATCAACTACATGAACATCTCAGCGTCGGCCACGGCAGAAGCCTATAACCCCTCGGGATCCGGCACGCCGACAGCCGCGGGTTGTGTCAAACCTTTTCTGGTCCCGAACTGCGATCCGAATTTCCCCGTAGCAATAAACAGTGCTGAAGCAAACGACCACGGAAATCCAAGCTGTGTGTGTGGCGGAGGAGGTCTTGCCAACGGTGATTGCGCGGGCGGCGATGGCAGCAATTACATCATGTCTTACTATGTGTACCCCGTGAATTCTACAACGGGGACCCCAGGGGATCTTGTTCATCCGGGCATCTGTTCCTGGAATGGTATCTTTTGCAGCGGCGGCGACATCGGGTCCGAGTGGGTACTTCATAGCACGGGAACCCCCAGTCAGTGGAACACCATCGCATTCGGCAATGCAGATGTGACCAGCATGAGTGCTAACGAGTATAGAAACTACATCACCGAATGTGCCCCGCAGAAAATTGCGTGTCAGAGCACCCTTAACACGTTAACGGGAAATAAAGTAGGCCCCACGAATCAGGGTATCGAAGCCCTGATTAACGCGGGCGGACTTGGCATGGGTCAAGGGCAGGACTTCTTGTGCAGTCCAACCTTCGCAGGTGGGTCTGGGTATTGCCCCAATGAACCGTTTCCAATCACGCCCGGCTCAAACAACCCATATAATATGACCGGCACTTTTTACGGGGGTCCGAGTGATTCAATTGCCACTGTCGTTGTCTATGATTGCCCCTTCTCAAGCGACACCGGTTGCTACGACCCCACCCAACCCAACGGAGTGACTCTCAGCCCTGGTTCTAATGACCTCGTGACCGTTGAGGGATTCATGCAGATATTTATTCAAGATGTGGAGCAATCGGGGGGGAACGACCTTGTTAATACTGTGGTTTTAAATATCGCTGGGTGCGGCGGGACTTCGGCCACTAACGGAAACGGAAGCGTGCCGCCGGCAACTGCTCCGGGAGGTTCACCTATTCCCATCCGTTTGATTCACAATTAGGCCGAAGTTCGGCGCTTGCCTACAATCCTGGCCTGCAGAGCACACGGGATGCAGGTCGGAGGATGCAACGGCGCGCCGTACCCAGCCGAACCACTCCTATTGCCCGCCCTGGGTTGTCGTTCATTCCCATCCGGCTGATACGCCTTTGCCGGGTACAAAGCTCCAGATTTCTTGCCGGCACCATTTCAACCCCTTGGCCGGCAGCCGGAAAGCATTCTTGATATTGTGGGCTGGGTCGCCATTTGCAGCGGCGGTTTGCCGCTTTCGTGGATACCAGCACCGCAGAACAAATCTTCTACCATCAATGGGCTAGCGATTTCGGGCAGGTCACCCGGTGGTGTGACGCCGCTCATTGCAAAGCCATCTGGATTGGGGCGATGGTGATTACAGCGGGCTGTTCCGTGACGGCTGGAAGCGCACCGGAAAGCCCGGCTTTTCCTTCCAGGCCGCCTACAGCCGGCAGCACAATGGAGGTGGGCAATGAAGACACTGCGACGCCTCATGGTTCCGCTCTCACTGCTGGTGATGTTTTTCGGTCTTGCGGTGACCCGGACGAAGGCGCAAACCCTCAGGGAAACGCATTTTGCCGGGACCTTTACTCTCCCCTTTGTCCTTCAGTGGGGAGACATGATCATGCCTCCTGGCGACTACAACATGTACTACGGAACCCTGAACACAAGCGGGCTCCAGGTGGTGGAAGTAGAAAATGATTCCATGTGGATCCAACACGGCATGGTTATTGCCAAGGGGCAGGTTAATCGGAAACCGACGCAGAACGTTCTGGTCTGCGTTGTCGAGGGGAACAGAGCATATGTCCGCTCAATTGAGATTGCAGACATGAACCTGTCTGTCAGATTTAGACGGCCACACTTCGTGGAGGTCGAGTCGTGGATCGTGTCCAATAGGTCCCACAACTCAAACGCTCAGCTTGCCGTGGTGCGCATACCCGTTGCGCCCGTGAAATAAGGAGCCGCGCGGCACATTCCAGTGAAATCCTTTCGCTTCAAGGGACGGGCCACATCTCAGAGCTTGCTCTGCCAGGCACGGCCCGTCCCTCTCTCGCAGCGCGGGCCTTCATGGCCAGCGCCTCATACGTCGAGGAGCGCTCCGCCCTCCCGTTTATCAGCGGGTTTACTCCGCCCTGCACGTCATCCTGAGCCCAGCGAAGGATCCCTGTATTTGGAATGGGTGCTTGAGCGATTTGAGATTGGGCGATTGAAAAAGCGGAGGTTTGGTAGCGCGGGCGTGCGTTACACGCCAATCTGCTCCAGGTGGTGCTTCAGATGTTGCAGGTAGTGGCGCATCCACCACTCCAGAGTACTCGACTCGCCGTCGCCGATCCTGCACGGTGTCTGCAGCGTTTCCGCCGGCACACCCTCCATCACCACCGCCAGGTGCAGGTTCAACGCCACCCACAGCTCCACCAGTTCCGCCCACGGACGCTCGCCGTAGCGCTGCATGGCCACCCACGCTTCCTGATCGTAATCCGGCATCTCCAGCGGGCTCACAAACTGCGCCCACACAAAGCGCTGGTGGTTGTTCACGGCTGAATCAATCAGGTGGCCCAGGATCTCTTTCGCCACCCATCGGCCCGGCCCCCGGCTCGCGCAGGCTGCGGCTTCGCCCATCGCTCGCAGCGGTCCCGCCGCCCGCCCCACCTCGATTCGTAGTTCGTCAGCCAGTTCTTTCATCGGTCATGCCTCCGCGCGTGGCGCGCCACCTGTTTCATCGGGTTGCGCTGCTGCCCGTTTTCAGGGAATTCAAGTCCCCAACTCTATCACCCACAGCATTGGATTGTGAAGCGCCAGCAACGCACGCAAATCTGCGTTACCATCTTTTCAGCCCGGCCCGACTCAGGGCCGAAGACCAACGGAGAATCCTTTATGCTCTGTCATGCTTTTGCCGACCGCGTCGAATGCCACGATCGTGGCAAGCCCGTCGCTATCGCCCCCCACGACGTCGACTCCGAAGACAGGATTGCGTTTCTTTGTCTCCTTCACCAGGAACTCGTTCACCACTTTCAAAAGTGCGGCACGCACCATGTGGCCATCGAGTATCAAAACCTGGGAATGGCCAAGAAGAAGGTCAACCGGCACGTCGGCGAAGTCACCGCCGTCATTGTCGGCGCAGCCATCCACGCCAGCGCCAGCGTCGAGCAATCCTGAATCCGCAGCCGCCAGCGCAGCCCCGTCCCGTCTGGGACAGGGAGTAGGGTTGCCCCACCGTGCAGGATTACGCTGTGGTTCTTTTCTTCCAGACCACTCGCTGGCTTCGGCAGTCATCCCTGCCGGCCGTTGTAACCCGGCAGAACCGAATGTTAGAATTGTGTCAGCTTACCTGCCTGCAAATGTTTGATGATGGAGGCGGCTATGGGTGGATTAAACCGATGGGCGCTCTTTGTTCTCTCCCTTTGCGTGATCCTGCTGTGTAGCTGTGCAGATCTGGTCCCGCACGATACGAAAAGCCTGTTAATACCCACAATGCAGCGGTCAGAGATCGTTGGCATCCTGGCGGGGTTCGGCACCACTTTTGCTGCCGTGCCGGACCTGCTGGCAATGCTCAGGCGCCGCTCAAGCACGGGCATGAACCCCAGGATGGCGGCCATCATGGGTGTGTTTCAGATCCTTTGGGTGTACTACGGTCTGCTGATTATTTCGCGCCCTGTGGTTGCCTGGAACGTGATCGCGGTGTTGATTAACTTCTTTGTCGTCGGCGCCTATTTCCATTTCGCCCGCAAAGAAAAAGCCTGACAAATGGACAGCCCTGAGAAGATCTGACGGCTGCCGGTATTCATCGCTGTCCGCATTTGTAGCGCGGGCCTTTACGGCCCGCGGCTCTTCCCCAAGCAAAGAGCGACAGGCCGCGGGGGCCTGCGCTACGGCTGGGGCGGTATCTTGCCGCCGGCCTCCGGAAATGGATCGTATAGCACTCTACCTTGGGGGAAGGTGGACGCGCATGCGTCCCTCAATGAAGATGGTCCCTCTCCAGTGGGAGAGGGTGCCGGAGGTACGACGGCGGGTGAGGGGGCAGTCAAAAGAATTGGCGATTGAGTGAATTGCTGATTGAGCGAATTGCGCGACTGCCCGTAGCGCGGCCCATCTTTCTCCGACCACGGGACACACTTGTAGCGCGGGCCTTTACGGCCCGCGGTTCTCTCCCACAAGCAAAGAGCCGCAGGCCACGAGGGCCTGCGCTACGGCCGGGGCGGCGCCTCACCGCCAGCCCTTTTTCCGTCGCCCGACTCCCGACTTCCTACTTCCAATTTCCTACTGCCTTTTTCCTCCGCCACCAAACTCCCATTGCCTTTCACCCTACTTGAGTGATATATAAACGGAGAAAGTTGTAAGACCTACATCAAGACCAAAATTGCAGCGCGAGCCTTTGCCGGCCCGTCCCCAGAAATTTCGAGCAGGGTAGTCACAATGCAGAACGCGGAGGCGCTCCGAATCATTCGGGCGCTGGCAGACGGAGTTGACCCTGAGACGGGAGAAGTCTTCGAGGGAGAGAGCCCCTTCCAGAATCCGCAGATTTTGCGGGCGCTTTTCGCGGCGGCCTGTGAGCTCGAAAGCCGCGTCAAGGCAGAGAGCCGTTCCAGATGGCTCCCCGAAAACGCTGGTTCGGCCTGGAGTCAGCAGGAAGACGAAGAGCTATCCCGCGAATTGCAGGGAGGGGCTGGCATTCCCGACCTGGCAAGAAAGCGCCAGCGAACACAGGGCAGCATCAGTGCTCGCCCGGAACGCCTTGGAAAGATTCCGTTCAGAGGAAAGTAAGCTCGGAAGGGCTTACCGGTGACTGTGGCGGCTATCCCCGCCGCCGAATCTTCGGTTTCCCGACGCACTATTCGTCCCGCGGTGCATGAGCCACGGGCGCTACTCAGATACCATCATTCCTTGAGGTTAATATGACGACACAGAGACTGTTTGGAATCCTAAAGCTTATCGATTCTCTCGACCGAGACTTGCGCCTGCAATTGAGCCTGGAACAGATCCGAGATGCGCTGAACAACATAGTAAGCGCCCCCGCGCAGCCACAGCATCAGAGTGCGTTAGCATCTGCGCTTACCTCTTTCACAGACGCTGCAGCTAAGATGGCAAGGTCAATATCTCCATCTGACGCTTCAGCGATTGAGCAAATGGGCGGGGCAGAGTTTTTTGACCCGGCAATTGCTGAAAAGGTGACCAGTTCCATTCAAACTAATGCCATGACACCTTCTGTCGCCCGAGATTTTGTGCAGAGGGTTGTAACTGGCCGAGCTACATTTCTCGGAACCGTCAAAGCCGCTCTTCAATCGCTCGAGAAGTTGGGAATTACCGATTCCGCCGTTAAGCCGGGGACTGCTGAGGTTGCCTTCCTCATTCCAAGGGATCTTTTTGACAATGAGCTTCACGCATTCGCTAAGGAATTGACCTTTATTAGCCGTTTGGTTCAACACGTTACGGAAGCTCAAACCGGGGAAGCCGGACCGGTCAAGCTAGACCAGTTATCCTCTTCGGTGCCCACCGTGATGTTGATGGCTGACCTTGTGGTCCTCGGTACGCTAGCTACCGTCATCGACAAATTCCTGAAAGCTTGGGAGAGAATTGAAAAAATACGGCAGATACGCACGCAGCTATCCGACATGGGACTCAAAGGTGCTGCGCTCCAACAACTCACCGACGACATAACAACAACTGTTGAACAAGTAATCGAGGAATCCACCGAACTCGTTATCTCGAATTATAAGGGGAGTAGAAAGAACGAGTTGGAAAATGCCATCAGAGGCGATACAAAGCGGCTGTTTGGACAGATTGAGCGCGGACTTACTGTGGAGTTCCGAGCCCAGCCGGAGGCTGGCGTAGAGGACCCTAGTCAGAAGGTTTTGCAGCAGATCGTCGATGTCGGCAAGACGTTAAAATTTCCCCAAATCGCAAACGACCCACTGCTCCTTAAGGCCGGAGAAATCATTGGGAATGATGATGGGAGTGACGTGGTAATGAAGCACACCAAGAAGACCACAACAAAGAAGACCACCACTCAGAAGCATGCTGCCGCCCAGAAAGAACAGGAGAGTGGCGGAAATTCGGAGTAGTGGTCTTCCGCTTGCGGCGCATACGTTGCGTTTATACCACTCGTTATCACTGACGACAACTAGGATTGGTTATGCCAATACCAGACTACCAGACGCTGATGCTTCCCCTCCTTCGGCTTGCGGGAGACGGGCAGGAACATCGTTTTCGGGATGCAGTTGAAACACTCGCGGCGGAATTTGGTATCACCGATGAAGAGCGCTCTGAAATGATACCCAGCGGCACCAGCCCTGTTTTTGACAACCGTGTGGGCTGGGCGCGCTCGTACATGAAACAGGCGTGCCTTCTGGATTCCCAAGAGCGTGGCACGTTCTATATTACTGACCGTGGCAGGAAACTTCTTGCCGAGAAGCCCGAGCGGATCGACGTAACGCTCCTCAATCGATACGAGGAATTCAGGCAGTTCCGCACGCGAAGGCATGACAACGGAGAGACCGAAGCGGGAAGACAGGAAACAGAGGTAATAACTGAGCAGACTCCCGAAGAGGCGTTAGCCGCGGCATACTCAAAGCTGCGGGGAAATCTCGAAGCTGAAATCCTCGCACAGGTAAAAGCGGCATCGCCGGCATTCTTCGAACGGCTGGTGATCGATCTTCTGGTTGCAATGGGGTACGGCGGTTCGCGCCAGGACGCAGGTCGTGCTGTCGGGCGGAGCGGTGACGGGGGAATCGACGGGATTATCAAAGAGGACCGGCTGGGCTTGGACGTGATTTACGTTCAGGCCAAGAGGTGGGAGGGGGTTGTTGGACGTCCTGAAGTTCAGAAATTCGCTGGCGCGCTCCAAGGGCAACGAGCGACTAAAGGCGTCTTCATTACAACTTCCAGCTTCTCGCGCGACGCCGAGGACTATGCAAAGCTGATCAACTCCAAGATTATCCTCATCGACGGTGAAAGGCTTGCTGGTCTCATGGTCGATCATGACGTCGGCGTGACGGCTGTGGGCGAGTACAAACTCAAGAAGATTGACTCGGACTATTTTGAGGGCGAGTGACCGTCTTGGTTGCTGCCGGGTCGCGAGCCGGTCGAACCAAAATCAAAGAGCCGCAGGCCGCGAGGGCCTGCGCTACCTTCCGCCGCCTTGTGCTTTCCGGCTTCCGATTCTTCCCTACTTCCTAACTTCCTACTTCCTATTCCCTGATTTTTCCGTAACCTGTTTGGGGCTGTGGAGAACGATTTCCGGCTGGCCCTTAAGGACGCTGATGAAGCCAGTGACGCAGACATGCCGGTTGCGGTACTGCTTTTCCGGCTCGCCGAATTTGGCCCGGTCGGCGCTACAAAACACCCCTCACCCGTCCGCACTCTGGCGGACACCCTCTCCC
>JAJYLL010000076.1 GCA_021787735.1 Acidobacteriota bacterium
GAACAGCAGGTTGTCGTTCAACTGCTCCATCAACAAACGCTCACTGCGGATGGAATAGAAAATTTGCAGCAGCAGGGCGCGCAGCAACCGCTCCGGCGCAATCGACGGCCGCCCCACCCGGGCGTACACCCGGGCTCCGCCGAACCTCCCGAAAAAGCTCCGACTGACTCGACTTCGATCTTTTTCGCATCAGCACCTCATTGAACCCTGGAAGGGTGCTGATCTTCTAATACAACCTCCTTCGCTGTCGGCTCAATTGAATCCAGCAGAGCCTGCAACCCACGAAGCGCTCCGGTGTTCAGCCTGGCCGCTTCGGCTCGTTCGAGCCGGTCACAAACGACTGCATCGAACATCCGCTCGGGAATCTCCAGCACTGGGAACCTGCAATCATCATCCATCGTGCAGGAAAGTACCTTCAGCCCATTGCGTATACGGACGCCCTGCACGGCGACCTGCCGGCCCTGCCATGGGTGTCAGCGATAGCGCACTTCTCGAGTCTCGGTTTTATGGGTGTTAGAGCCCTCGGTTGTACAATGAGAGTCGGCCTCACACCGCCTTGGGCCACGTGCCGCCAGCAGAATTTGCTGCTGGGGACGGGGCTAGCCCCGTCCCCGGCAGGTTCAAGAAGGCCGGAATCCTAACTCCTTGAATGGACCAGAAATGGGGGGACCTTCAAAATTCCCCGGAACTCGCATTATGATTGGGCCTAAAACGGGGAGCAGCTCAGGGTGCGTGACATTATCCGGCAGATAGCGATGGAGCATGAGATCAGGATCGTGTCGGGGAAGGTGGCAAGCGACCACATTCACGTGCTGGCGGCATGCGGGCAAGCGTGGCCGTAAGCGCCCGGAGACGATTTATTTTCTAGGCCTTACGCTGTACTGCAGCCGCAACCAGAAGGGGAACTTTCGGGTCGGACTGCGTGCAGAAAAGTCACGACTGCGACGCGCACTCATGCACATGCAGAACCAGATGCGGCGGATGCGGCACTTGCCGATCCGCGAACAGGCGGACTCTCTCAGTTAAATGCTTCGCGGTCACTATGCGTACTACGGCATTGCCGGGAACATTCGGGCACTGCAACGGGTCCATCGGACCGTGGAGCGGTACTGGGGCAGGATGCTAAGCAGCGGGAGTTGGAAGGGTGTGATCTGGTGGAAGCACTTTCATCGGATCAAGGAGCGGTTTCCGCTGTTGCGACCAAAGCTGTATCTCCCTTATGCGGAGCTGCAAGCTATCGCCGTGCTGTGACGCAACTTCTGACGAGCGCAGTGCGGGAAATCCGCACGCTGCGTTCTGTGGGAGCCGGGGGCGGGTAACTGCCCCTGGCCACCCGGTGAACGCGGGCAACCGCTTACCGATGTCGATTTTGTTTACGGACAAAATGATCATAGCCGTCGGTTGAAAAGCTAACTAAGAAGATAGGCATCCGGAATCCGGAGTTGTGTTGAGCGTTCGGTTTGGGTTTCGGCGTATGCCAATTGAGGTGGATTATGGGGAAATCTGGATTTCTGGGAGTCGCTGTGCTAGGAATGGCAATTTGTGTGAGGCCTGTGATTGCTCTTGAAGCATCGCCGACTCACTATGTCAATGTGTTCATTGGGACGGCTCCAGCTCCCCACGGCCATTTCGGATTCGACGGCAATACAGGCGACGTGTTCCCGGGCGCAGATACCCCCTTCGGGATGGTGCAATTCAGCCCGGACACTGCCAGTCGTGGAAGGAAGAGAACGATTCCTGGCGGTTATTTTTATCCAGACAGCCGGATTTCAGGATTCAGTCTCGATCACTACAGCGGCCGGGGATGCACTTACATGGAGGACATTGGATTCCTCCCGCTCAACGGAACTGTTTTCCCCGGTGCGCCTGCTGATCCAGGTACTGTCACTGTTTCTTTTACGCACCAGAATGAGCAGGCGTCTCCCGGATATTACAGCGTGGTTCTCCATGGCGGCGTGCGCGTGGAATTGACGGCCACGCCGAGATCCGGCATGGCCCGCTTTACATTTCCCCAAGGGGACCGGCATGGCAGTGTGTTGATCAACGTAACTCACAGCGTGCGTGGTGCGCTGGCGAGCGAGGCGAAGTTTGTCAGCGCGCGGGAAGTCAGCGGCTGGGTCGAAACCCGTGTGGGTTGTGGAAGACCCACTTACCGTGCCTATTTCGATGCAGTGTTCACGCGCCCGATTACAGCCTCTGGCGTGTGGAAGGCTTCGCAGACCATCCCGGGTGGAACATCGTCCAGCGGACAGGACGCTGGCGCCTATGTAACCTTTAACACTTCTGTTCACCACGCAGTGCTGATGAAAGTCGGACTCTCGTACATAAGCATTGATAATGCCCGGCTGAATCGGAAAACTGAGGATCCAGGCTTGGATTTTGAAAGTATTCGCCGGAAGGCCCAGGCTCTCTGGGCGCGGGCGCTCAGCCGGGTGGCCGTCCATGGTGGTTCGCAGGCGCAGAAGACGATCTTTTACTCGGAGCTTTACCGTTGCCTGTTCGAACCAAGCCTGTTTGATGACGCCAACGGCCAGTATCTGGGGTTCGATGGCCGTGTGCATCAATTGCCCAAGGGCCACGACCAGTACGACAACATTTCCGGCTGGGATTTTTACCGCTCTGAAGCCTCCCTGCTTGGCTTCCTGTTCCCGCACGTGGCCTCTGACATCGCCCAGTCGCTAGTCAACGACGCCCAGCAGGACAAAGGCGGCGGCATCCCTCGCTGGGAACAGATCAACCGTAACTCCAATGGCATGCTGGGCGACGGCAATGTTCCCCTGATTGCGAATATCTATGCGTTTGAAGGGCGCGATTTCGACCTTCACGCTGCACTGAAAGCTATGCTACGAAACGCTCTTGTCAGTGGAACTCAATCCGATGACTACGACGTGCGAAACCATTTGAGAGGTTATCTGCGCCGTGGGTGGGTTGCCCAGCAGGATCATGCCCACAGTGCGGCGACGACGCTGGAATACGCTGCGGCCGATTTTGCGGCGGCTCAGTTCGCAAGAGCCAACGGTGACGCTCACGCAGCAAAGCTGCTGGAAGCCCAAGCGGCCAATTGGCAGAATCTCTTCGACCCGCACACCAGTTACCTGCAGCCGCGAGACGCTGATGGCCAATGGCCGCCTGACAAACCGCAAAGCGATGTCGGCTGGGCAGAAGGCTCGACAGCGCAGTACACTTGGATGGTCCCGTTTGAAATTCCGGCGCTGGTTGCAAAAATAGGTGGTCCCTCGGCCGCCGCGAAGCGCCTTGACACGTTGTTCACACAACTTAACGCCGGACCCCGGAGCATTTACTACTTCAACGGCAATGAACCGGACGAATCCCAGCCATGGATTTACGATTTCATTGGAAAGCCCTGGAAGACGCAGGAAGTTATCCGCAAGATTCAAAACTTGCTTTGGACGGATTCACCTTCCGGAATGCCCGGCAACGCCGACGGCGGCGCTATGCCAAGCTGGTATGTGTTCTCCGCGATCGGGCTGTATCCGGAAATCCCCGGCGTGGGAGGGTTTGTCGTTGGAAGCCCGCTGTTCAAATCAATCGTGATTCATCGCAGCGATAGCCGGACAATCACAATTCAAGGCGTCAACGCCGGTGCGCAGGAGCCGTACATAAAGTCGCTCGCCGTCGATGGCCAGCCGTACCATTCATTGTGGCTGCCCTTGTCCAAATTGGATCAACAGCGCGAAAGTACGCTGCGCTTCGCGTTGTCGTCCCACCCCGATAAGCACTGGGATGCATCGCCGAAGGACGCTCCGCCGGATTTTATGAAGCCCTGAGAAACGGAGCGCGCGTATGCAAATGCTCGCAAATGATTTGAGTAGGCAACGGAATGTGGTTGGCTCTATTCTTGGCCGATTCAGCGTTTTCTAGCAATAGGCCATTCCAATAGGAAGATGTCAGGAACATCTCACTGGCGCCTAGCAAAGCACAAAGGAACTCCCAGCGATCAACAAAGAGGGGAAGCTTAAAATGATCAATTATGTGGCAAATGGAAGAACTGGCAAAAAGCTTAGCGCAGGACTGGATAATCTGCTTTCGGCTTTGGTAAAGCCAATAGTCTTGGTTCTTCTCTTCCTGTGCAACCTGACAGTTGCCCATGCTCTTACAATATCGTCTATCAAGACCGGCGTTTCGGTGCGGCTGGATGTGATGACGGGCCAATATCAGATTACCGCGAGGGTTCCCCCGTGGAGTTTTGCCGGCAGCCTCGGAAGCGCGGCCGGCGCCGTCCACACAACCAGCAGCCGCGACCGCATCGGCGTTTTTCAGCAGATCACCTTTACCTGGCAGAGTGGCCAAATTCCATTGCGGGGAACGGTACGGCTTTATCAGGACCTTCCGGTTCTGCTTTTCCGTTACACCTTCTTGAAAGCGGCAACACCGCCCTCAGTGGCCTTCCCCAGCTTTACTTCCATCCCTGCAGATCTCAATGACTTCAGTTACCGGAACAGGCCCTTTTCGCCGCCGCAATTCAAGCTTGGGCAGTACGGCACGCCGTGGCTGCTTTTTGACGGCCATGCCAACGCAATGGTCATTTCGCCGGCATCGCATTTCATCATCGCGGCCATGCACGGCGACGGAGAGCATCTGATTGCGACCGGCCTCAACGGCCAGCTTCCCAGCGTGCCCGCGGGTTTCAGCCAGGAAAGCCTGATGGCGATAGCGCCAGGCATCCGCCAAACCTTCAAGGACTGGGGGCTGGCGCTCACTGACCTCGGTGGCAAAACGCGACCCGGCAATGAAAGCGACCTGATCCTCAAATACTACGGCTACTGGACCGACAACGGCGCCGGCTATTACTACCGGTACGATCCCAAGCTCGGATACGCGGGCACGCTCGAACACGTCATCGAAACGTATCGAAAGGAAGAAATCCCGGTCCACTACCTTCAACTAGACAGTTGGTGGTACGACAAATCCTACAAAGGCATCGGCCCAAACGACCACACGGGCCGTTGGAGCTCATTTGGCGGAATCATGCGCTTTCACGCCGACACGGCGCTCTTCCCGCAAGGGCTGCGGGCGTTTCACCAGGCAGTCGGGCTGCCGTTCGTGGTGCACAGTCGGTGGATCAGCCAGCACAGCCCCTACCACCAGAACTACAACATCTCAGGGGTGGCGCCCATCGGCATAAAGTGGTGGGACCATATCGCCTCCTATCTGAAAACAAGCGGTGTGGTGACTTACGAGCAGGACTGGCAGAACCTGATTGATGCGCGATCGCCGGCCTTCAATCGCACCGTGGGAACCGGCGCGGAGTTTTACAACCATATGGCGGCGGCCTGCCAGCGCGACGGCCTGACGATGCAGTATTGCATGCCGCTGCCGTGCGACATCCTCCAAGGCAGCCGCTACAGTAACTTGACCACAATCCGCACCAGCGACGACCGCTTTTCGCGGTGGCGCTGGAGGAATTTTCTCTACACCTCGCAGCTTGCTGCTGCCATTGGCGCATGGCCTTGGACCGACGTTTACGACAGTTACGAGACCGACAACCTGCTCCTTGGTGTTCTCTCGGCTGGTCCGGTGGGAACGGGCGACGTGCTGGGGGCGGAAGATCGCACCAACATCTTGAAGGCCGTGCGCACTGATGGCGTCATCGTCAAGCCGGACGTGCCGATCACGCCGCTCGATCGCATGTACGTGGCCGAGGCAAGCCAGCGCGGCACTTCGTTCGCCGCCATGGAAGCCCATAGCCTGGGCGGCAGGACCAGCGGCGCCGATTCACCTTTCATTGCCAGCACCTGGACCAGAGACGGCTCGCTTCGCACCGCCTACGTCTTTGCCTTCAGCCGCTCGGGGCTGGTGCATCAGAAGGTGAGTTTCAGTCCGCAGGAAACAGGTTCCAACGGGCCGGCCTGCGTCTACAACTATTTTGCGCACCTCGTGCGCTGTGTGGCGCGCGGCGGCGAGTTTTCCGCCAGCATCGGCCCCGGCGACGCGGCCTATTACATTGTGGCGCCAGTGGGGCCGAGCGGCATCGCATTGTTCGGTGATGAGGGCAAATTTGTTTCGATGGGAAAAGAACGTATCCCCTCGGTCAAGGAAGATTCCCACTCCGTCACGGTGCAGGTAATATTTGCTCGCGGTGAACGTTCCGTAACGCTGTTCGGCGACGCGCGTTCAAGGCCTACAGTGACAGTCCAGGGTGGCAGTGCGGACGGGGTGACGTTCACAAGAAGCACGGGCTACTTTGCACTGCGTGTCTCGCCGGAGACGAACGCGCCGCTCATCAACCTCGGCGGGGACGAGGTCCGGCGCATTGAGGTGACCCTCACACGCGGATAGCGCCGCCGAGAGCAATATCTGCTCGGCCCCGCCGCCAGCCGCGACCTGACAGGCCTCGAAGAAGCCAAAAAACTCACTCTGGAAGTGGTATAAAAAGACCAGGCCCCTCAGTGTTGATGTAAACTCTCTGTTCCAGTGGTATCAAACCTCGGGCAGGTCAATCAGGTATGCTGAAAAGGTCTGGACTGGCAGGGGGCCACGACTGCCATGGCACAGCCTGCCTCAATGATCGTTGCGGGCTGGTGGGTATAGGCTTCAACAAGAGACTCTCGCATTGGAGATCGCAGTCGCAAAAATGCGAATCTCTGCGCCGGCAGCGGATAAGGGTTCTGTGCTCACTGCCGTTGGGCGGGTAGTGCTGTATTGCTCTTTGACTCTGCCGGCTTTAAGCTTAGAGAAAAGAGTTACAAAAGCGATGTGCCGAGCGTACACTACTCTGCGCGCCCGGTTTCAACAGACAGCTGCGCTACTGAAGTATGCCCATATCTGTGCCGACACTCCCATAACCGAAGGTCAACAACTTCCACGAATCCGGTACCCGTTGCAGCGTTGTGATTGGATCTGATATTTGATATATTACAGGCAAGAGTAATGGAACTCTCTTTCGAGTACGGCAAAGGTGGAAGGTCGATTCACCTGTCGGGCACAATTGGGTATGATCGGTTGGCGGGGAATCTCCTAGCGCCAATGGAAGATCCCGAGGGGGCCGTCAAGGCCGCATTGCGCGATCCAATTGGCACGCGCCGCTTGCGAAGCTCGTGAAGCCAGGCGAACGTATAGCCATTGTGGTCAATGATATCACCCGTCTTGTCCATAGCGAGCTTTTCCTCCCAGTCTTAATCGATGAATTGAATTCCGCGGGCGTGCCGGACCGCGATGTCTTCATTGTTTTTGCACTTGGGATCCATCGCCGGCAGTCACCCGAGGAACAGCGACTGGTTGTCGGCGAGGAGGTGGCACGCCGCATCACCCTCGTCGATCACGACTGTTACGACCGCGGCAATCTGGTTCACATCGGAGGCACCAGCTGGGGCAACGAGGTCTGGATCAACCGCATGGTCCGTGAAGCCGACCGCGTGATTCTCACCGGAGAAATCATCTACCATCTGATTGCCGGTTACAGCGGCGGCCGAAAAGGCCTGGTACCGGGCGTGGCCGGAGCCGAGACGACGACTTTCAATCATACAATCATCCTCGATCCCGGGTGTCGGGCAGGCAACCTTGACGGCAACCCGGTGCATGAGGATTTGCTGGAGGCCGCCCGCATGTTCGGCCCTGATTTCCTGCTGAACGTCCTCAGCATGCTCGTATGCTTCCGCAGGCGAGTCAGCATGATTCCGCCCCCATATTGGTCTGGACACGAATTTTGCGATTATTGAGGAAGAGAAAGCCTAACGATGACTCCTTTAGGCGTTGCCCACATCCCACACAGCCCTGATAAATTCCATGTACTGCACTGCTGATGAACATTGATCGAGCTTATTCAGGATTGTGCTTCATAACTCCACTGCCCTTTTGAGGAGGGCAAAAGGTGGGGATTACAAAACTAGCCACCATGAGTTCGAAGGTATCACCAACTCCTTGTTCAGTTGTTTCTCCGTAAATCGTTGAGGCTGTGCGAGCGTCTACACACTAAGGCAACATTGCAGCAACCCTGTACAGCCTCGAACGCTGGAAAAGATACACCAAGGTACTTTCGCAAGAAAGTGCGTAACTTTTTGCCGGTCCGGGATCAGCCGAACGGGCGTCCTTCTAGCGGAGGCCCATGCGACGCAAGATATCCAGTCCTCGCGGGTCCCTGGAGAGGTCTATAAGCGGCGGCCAGGAAGCCAGCCAGGAAAGGAATATACATTTCTCTTCAAAACCCTGTTCCAGAAATCCAAACGCCTCGTGGGATCGTCCAAGGTCCCAGCATAGGGAAGCCAGATCGGTAGCAGGTACATACTTTTCTTGCCGTCTGGTAAGGAGAATTCCGAGCGTGTTTTCCGCATCAGACATGTGGCCCGCTCTGGCATAGACAGATCCGAGCAGGGATAGGACCGAAGAGTTTTGATCTGACAAATCCGCTGCCTTTTGCAACGATTCTATTGCCGGGCGATAGGCTGTACCTACAATCCCTTCGGGAATACCCAGAAAATAATGAGTGAGGTAAAAGTTGGGGTTTTCGTTGCGTATCCTGAGGAGCAATGAGGACGCTTCCTGACAATCACCAGCCACGAACAGGACCTTCGCGGCGTGAGAATTGACGAGAACCGAGGCCGCCTGCGACTCTGCAGCTTGGGCGAGACGAACTGCATGAGCAGCTTCTCGATAGCGACCGAGGCTAATGAGGTGCGAACCGTACCAACAATAAGTCCTCGAAATCCTGCCGTCGAGCGCCAGAGCGCGTTCAAACTCCCGCGTGGCAGAAGCCCAGTCCCACTCGTACATGGAGAGAGCCGCGCCCAAAAGAGCGTGAGCTTCCGGGTTGTTCTCGTCGATCTCGATCGCCCGCAGTGCGCAAGCTTTGGCGCTGGGCATTATTTCCCGTGGTGGCGCCCCCCATAGCGCCATAAATGTGTAGCACTCGCCCAGCGCAGAATGAGCCAAGCTGTATGCCGGACACAGATCGATCGCTCACCTGAAGCAATCCATGGCAGCGCGAAGGCAATCAGGCGTACGCGCGGCCCAGAGCGATCTGCCGCTTTGATATTCCTGGAAGGCACGGTTTTCGAGGGGATGGACCGCCGCTATCGAATATCGCCGCGTTGCGACCAGCCTGTACGGTTGGCCTTTGGGAAAGATGATGATGATTGCATCCTCGTGTCCCTCGTTGCTGTAATAGTCGCGAAGACGTTCTCGCAGCCGCGCCGCCAATCGCCGAACACTGGAGTCGGCAGTCGAATCAAAATCATCAGCCTCCAGCACCTGGCGGGCGATCATCGTCTGGGCGGTGCGGTGATGATTGTTGAGAAGGGTATTGTCGATCATGAAGGCCAGCAGCTTCCGGAGCTGTTGGCCACGGGCAAAGGTTTCGCTTTCAAGGAACTTTGTGCACTGTTCCCTGATTTCGTCTGGTGAGATGTGGCGGGCGATTCGAGCCGCCTCCTGCGACTGCATGGTCCCTCCCCGTATATTCAGTGTTGAATCGCTTTGCGGGCAGGGAGTATAACACAGCGGAAAACGACTGCAAACATCACCAGGGAGTGTTTGTCACAAGGATGACTTTGGAGAAAATACTGAGTTTGCCTATATTCAAGTTTGCTTATTCAACCTGGAGTTGTGTGTCTCTTGCTGCCGTAACTTGTTTGTGGTCGAATTTACCTTTGCTCTGCCTTGAAGGATTTGCGCTACGCATCTTTAACGCGAATGCGGAGCATGTTGAGGTTCAAAGGCTGCGATTTCTTGCAGGTAGCTGAAAAAAGTGGGGTTCTGGGTTGCGCCACGAGCGGAAGTTGCCAAAAAAAGGCAGGATTGTCAAACTAAGCTAGAATTGAGTCATGAAAATTTGGCGCAATGGACTGATTGTGGCCTTGTTACTGGGCCTGTCCGCTGCCAAGGGGTATTCAACCAGTTTGCCGGCTTTACCCAAGCTTGATCTCTCCAGCGATTTTGCCGGGGTCAGCCGCCAGATTAGCGAGGCTAACGCGGCTGCGCATGCGCAGCCGAACGATCCTGAAGCCAATGGCAAATTGGGAATGATTCTCGACACGTACCAGCAATATGCAGCGGCAGCGATTTGTTATCGGCGGGCGCATCAATTAGCGCCCACTGAGTTCAAATGGCTTTACGATCTTGCCTACGTTGAAATGAAGCTGGGACAGTACCGCCGGGCCGTGACCCATTTCCGAATGGTGGTGAAAACCCATCCCGATTACATGCCGGCCCAACTCCACCTGGCGGGATGCCTGCTTTACCTACATCAGTTGGCGGAGAGTCGCGCCGTGTATGAAGAGATTGTCAAAAAATATCCGGGCAATCCCGAAGGTTTTTACGGGCTTGGCCGGACAGAAGCGGAGCAGGGTGACACCAAGGAGGCTGCCGCAGCGTTCCAGAAGGCCTGCGAACTTTTCCCTCGATACGAAGCCGCCCACTACGCGCTGGCGATGGCCTATCGAACGCTTGGCCAGGCGCAAAAGGCAAAAGAACAATTTGCCGAATATCGGGCCAACACCGTTGCCGTTCCTCCAGAAGTCGATCCGCTGCGCGCAGCGGTCCAGCAGCTGGACCAAACGCCTGCGCACTACCTGCAACGCGGGTTGGACCTTGAGCAGGCCGGCGATCTGCAAGGTGCGATCAAGGCACACCTGGAAGCGATTAAACTCGACCCGAATTTCGTGCAGCCTTACATCAACCTCATTCAGCTTTACGCGCGAGCCGGCGAATATGAAAAAGCAGAGCAGGAATACCGCGCGGCTGTTCGCTTGAACCCACACCGGTCTGACTGCTATTACAATTACGGGGTACTGATGTTTGACCTTAAAAAATACACGGAGGCGGAAACGGCTTTCCGCCGGTCGATCGCCAACAATCCGTATTATGCGCAGGCGCACAACAACCTGGGCGCGCTGCTCGAAATGCAGGGACATTTGCACCAGGCACTGAACGAATATCGTCAGGCGGTCCAGGCCCGACCGGATTACCGGCTGGCCCATTTTCACATTGGTCAGATTCTGGCGAACCAGGGGGACTTTAAGGGGGCGATCCAGGAATTCCAGAAAACCCTCACACTCGACGATGCCCGAACTCCCACCTTTCTTCTTGTGCTGGGCATTACGTACGCACGCGCCGGTGACTCGCAGAACGCCGTTACATACTTGCAGAAGGCTGAGGCGGAAGCAGCGGCGCGCCACCAGACTTCAGTTTTGGCCAGCGTAAACCATATCTTAAAAGAAGTGGAGAACCATTCAAGCAGCCACTGACGCCAACCTGCCGGCGCCAGGCATGCGACACCGGGGTGACGTACTTGAATCGACGTGACATGCTTTTCACAACACTGGCCCTAGCCGGGTTTAATCCCCGGGGGCGCGCCGCTCCGGCAAGGATGCCGGTCCGGCGACCGCTCTTTCGCGACGCAGCCGCAGAGACGGGGCTGGATTGTTTCCTTTACGTCGCCCCGACCCGCCAGCACTATATGCCGGAGATCATTGGGGCCGGCGTGGCGCTTTTCGACTATGACAATGACGGCGACCTGGACGTTTACGTGCTTCAGGATGGCCCGGTCAACCCCGGTGTCAAGCCTCTTGAGCCGCCGCCGGCGGGTTGGAAGCCGGGAAACCGCCTTTTCAGAAACATGCTGTCAGAAACAGGGAAGCTGCACTTTGTGGATGTGACTGAAAAGGCCGGTGTGGGGAACATCGGAATCGCAATGGGCGTCGCGGTTGGCGATTATGACAACGATGGCTATCAGGACCTTTACGTCACCAACTTTGGCCACAACATTCTGTATCACAACAACGGCGACGGCACCTTTACGGATGTGACGCAGCAGGCCGGCGTGGATGACCCGCGTTGGAGCACCAGCGCCGCCTGGGTGGATTACGACGGCGACGGCCTTCTCGATCTTTTTGTGTGCAACTACGTAGATTTTACGGTGGCGGACAACAAGCGGTGCTACGCGCCTGCCGGCGAACTGGATTACTGTTCGCCGCGGTCCTATAACCCGCAGACTTCGCGATTATTCCGCAATCTCGGCAACGGCAGGTTTGAAGACGTCTCGGGTTCTTCCGGCATCGGCTCCCAGAGTGGCTACGGCCTCGGCGTTATTTGCGCGGATTTTGACCGTGACGGCCGCGCGGATATTTACGTGGCCAACGACTCGGCGGCCAACTTCCTGTGGCTCAATCAAGGCAATGGGACCTTCAAAGAAGGAGCATTGGAAGCCGGGCTGGCTTACAGCGCCGACGGTCTGGCGAAAGCGGGTATGGGTCTGGCGGCTGACGATATCGATAACGACGGGCATCTGGAAGTGATAGTGACCAATCTGACGGGGGAAGGCGTCACCTTGTTCCGCGGCGACGGAGAGGGATTGTACGATGATGCCACGGCCCAATTTCGCCTGGCGCAAACCACCTTCGGCCACACGGGATACGGAGTGGGCTTCTTCGATTATGACAACGACGGGCTGATGGACCTGTTTATCGCCAACGGGGCCATGGTCATTATTGAATCCTTGCGCGCCCACCAGAAGGGCTTTTATCCCTACGCTCAGAAAAACCAGTTGTTCCACAACCAAGGCGCAGGCAAGGGTTTTCGTGAAGTGACTGACTCGGCCGGTCCGGGCCTCCAGTTGGTGGAGGTCAGCCGCGGAGCCGCATTCGGCGATATCAACAACGACGGCGCCGTCGACCTTGTTGTCACCAATGCAAACGGTCCGCTGCAGTTATTCATCAACGAAGCCGGAGCCCAGGGGCACTGGCTGCTGGTACGACTGGAATCCGCGAAGGGTAACCGCTTCGGCGTGGGGGCGGAAGTCGGCTTATTGCGCCGGGGACAGCCAACGCTCTGGCGGCGTGCTCATACTGACGGCAGCATGCTGAGCGCGAGTGACATTCGCGTGCACTTCGGACTCGGCAACAATCCCAAAATTGACGCTGTTGCCGTCCACTGGCCGGATGGCTCAAAAGAGCAGTGGGGGAACATCCGGGCTGACCGGATCGTCACGTTGCGCAAAGGAACAGGACGTTCCATTTCGGGCGCATGATGGCTGAGCGCGGGCAGGGGCAAGCAGGCTTCAGAGTCTATAACTGGCTCACCGTTCCGCGCACGACCAGTTCGGTGGAAAGAACCTGTTCGACGAAGGCCATCTCCGGGTGGTGAAGTCTTTCGAGAAGTATTCTCATGCACGCCTGGCCGATTTCCATCTGCTTGACGCGCACCGTTGTCAAAGGCGGGTCCATCAGCGTTGCCACGTCACGATCGTCGAAGCCAACCAGGCTGATATCGCGGGGAACCTGAATCCCCCGGCGGCGAAGCGCTCGCCACAGGCCATGGGCGACTTCGTCATTCATGGCCACAACCGCGGTGGGCCGTGGCTGGCAGTCAAGAATGCGGCTGCATGCCCATTCCCCGAATTCAACTAAGCTTAAAGAGCCGGGATTCGTGATGGAGGCGGGCTCCAGACCTGCTTCCCAAAGAACGTTTCGATAAGCCTCATGGCGAACGCGCGCCCAGGGATAAGTTGTGTCGCCCACAAATGCGATCAACCGGTGGCCTCGGCTAAGGAGGTACCGCACCATCTCGACTTCTCCCTGAGTTCCATCATAGCTGACCTGATCGAATCGCTTTAGTCCCTTGAAGTCCACAATGTTGTTCCCGAATGCCACGAAAGGGATTTTTAGATTCTGAATTCGATGGATGAAGTTGGGATAATTGGTTCCTGCCAGGATTAGCCCGTCAAACAAGCCTCTTTCACCCAGGATTGCCGGGAGGATAATATGGTGCGGCGCAGTCTTGGACTCATAGTTCGCTGCCGCGAAAAGGACGTGCTGCTTGAGCAGGCGAGCGCAATCCTCCACTCCTTGGAGGATACGAGCGTGAAATGAGTTCAGGAAGTCCCGGTTGCTGAGGACGAAGCAAATAATCTCCGAGTATTGCCGGTGGATTCGCCGTGCTTGAGCGTTTGGCCGGAAGCCCAGTCCTCGAATCGTCGCCAAAACTCGTTCGCGGGTGGCCCCGCTGACTTCCTTCCCTCCGTTTAAAACACGGGAAACAGTTCCAAGCCCAACCTGGGCTTCGCGCGCAACATCTCGAATCGTGGGCCTTCCATGCGACGATCTCATTGGTTATTTGTTTCTCCCTTTCGCATTGGGGCACAGGCCGCCGTTTCTGGCCATAGGCATCCGGCCAGATTCCTCGTAACTCGCACAAATTATATGGCTAAGCACACAATTCAGGGGGCGCTTACTGCAACTCTATTCCCCTTTCTACGCTACAATTGAAGCAATTTATAATAGATTTGTTGCTCAGTCCATAAAAAAAGCTTGACATCCCATAAGATCGCTGATACAAGTCGGAAGCGTTTCCGGAAGTCTTGCGTCGAATCCTCAGGGTTTATATCAAAGCTGCAATCCACGGAGTTGCGGGGTTTCTTGCCTGGAGGGTTGGCGTTGGCGGCAGGAATTCTCCTTCTTGTGGAATGGGGGTGGAGCGGCTGAGCTCCTTAAGCGCTAATTAAATCGCGTAAGAAAAGGGGGGAAATGGGTCATGTCTCGAAATACTTCCACGCAAAGCGTGAAGTTATCGGCCTTGATGCAAGGCGCAATCATTGCGGCTATCGTCCTTGTCATTGCGCTGGCTGTTCCCATAACCGGGATAGCCCAAGTGTTGTTCAGCAGCATCGTCGGCACTGTTACCGATACGTCGGGCGCAGTCGTGCCGGGCGCGACCGTCACGTTTACCCAGGAGCAGACGCTCCTGACGCGCACCGTGGTGACCAACAGTTCCGGCGGCTACACGGCGGCCACGCTGCCGACCGGAACCTATGATATGAAAGTGACGAAGACAGGCTTTAAGACCTATACCCGAAGCGGCATCGCGCTGGCTTACAACTCCGTCGGCCGCGTCGATGTCACGCTCGAGGTCGGCGCCGTCACGCAGACCATCTCGGTGACCGGCGCGCCCCCGCTCTTGCAGACCTCCCGCGCCGACGTTCACCACAATATCTCCGCGGCTGAAATTGAGAACATACCCCTGGCGCCGGGCAACAATTTTGAGCATCTGCTCCAGGCTGTCCCCGGCATTACGCCTCCTACCACTTCGCACTCGATCCCTACCAACCCAACTCTGGCCCTGGCGTACACTTCGAACGGCGGCAGCGACTTCGGCAACAGCATTGTGATTGACGGCGTCAGCCAATGGAACATCTGGGTGCCGGAGGATTCGGCTTATATCCCCTCCTCCGACGCCATCCAGACCGTCAACGTCACCACCAACAGTTACAACATCAACCAGGGCTTTGCGGGAGGCTCGTCAACGGGCGTGGAAATCAAGAGCGGCACCAACCAGTTCCACGGCGATGTCTACGAGTATCACTATGACAACAAGCTGGAGGCGCTCCCCTTTTTCGCTGCGCACGACCATCTCACGCGCACGCCCAAGGAGGTTTACAACCTTTTTGGCGGCAGTTTGGGCGGCCCGATCAAGAAGAACAAGCTGTTCTTCTTCTCGAACGTCGAGTTGACCCGCGATTACCAGTTTGCCCACACGAACACCACGATGCCCAGCCCGGCCATGATTCAGGGCGACATGCGCAACCTGCCCGGCACACCGGGAAGTGTTCTGGGCTCTTCCGCGACCAACCCCGACGTCGTCTATGATCCGTTGACGGGAAACGCGAGCGGCAAAAACAGAACGCAGATCTTTGCCACCAACAACTCGGGTGATCCCACCACCTTCAACTCCCTTTGCATGCCCGGACAGCCCGGTGACGTCACTCTGTCAAGCGGCTTTGTGGAGTGTCCGAACGTTATTCCCACCAGCCGCATCAGCCCGGTGGCCACGGCGCTGATGAAGTTGATGCCGGCGCAGAACCTGCCCACCTCCACCAACTATGAGCCGGACAACAATTTCTCCGCAAACGGCGATGTGCACTACGACCGCATCACCACCGACGACAAGATCAATTGGAACGCCACCGACAAGTTCACGATGTTCGGCCACCTCGGGTTCCTGCATTACGCCACCTACAACCCCCAGGTTTACGGCCCGCTGGGCGGCAATCAACTGAGCGGATTCATCGGCAACGAGGGCGCAGGCTCCGGCCACACTATCACCGCCAGTATTACGGGTAATTACGTGGTTTCGCCCAATATGGTCATTGACGGCAACTTCGGCTTCACTCGGATGGTAACCAACGTCGCGCAACTGGATATTGGGACCAACGAAGGGGAAAACCTGGCGTGGACAAACTTCGCCGGGCAATCGGGCAAGGGCATTCCTGGCGTCAACGGCACGCGGCCCTTTGAAGGAAGCTGGCCAGAATTCTCGATCAGCGGTTTCAGCGTCCTGGGCACCCAGCACAACTTCATGCCCTATTTCCGCAACGATCCCCAGTTCTACTGGAGCGGTAACGCCAACTGGATTCACGGCAAGCACACCGTCAATTTCGGCGGCGCCTTCCTGATCCAGCACCTCAACCAGCAGCAGCCGGAATGGAACGCCGGCGGACCTTCCTGGCCGGCGGCGGGAGGGTTTGGCTTCGGCTCCGGTCCCACCCAGTGCGCCAATTGCAGCAGCAGCGGCAAGACGTCGTCTTCGAACAAATACAACGATTTCGGCAGCTTCCTGCTGGGTCTCGACAACGGCTGGGGCCGTAACATCATGGTTCCTAACTACTTCCACACCAGCACGCACATGTTTGCGCTCTACGCTGGCGACACCTGGCAGGCCACCCACAAGCTGACCGCGACCTACGGCGTCCGCTGGGAGTACTACCCGTTCCCAACGCGCTCCGGCACCCCGGCTGGCGTCGAGAGATATGATTTCTCCACCGGCAGGGTGCTGAATTGCGGCGAAGGCGGCAACCCGATTGATTGCGGTACCGGCGTCGGCTACAAATATCTTGCGCCGCGTTTGGGCCTGGCTTATCGCGCCACGCCCACAACTGTTGTTCGCGCCGGATTCGGATTGAGTTTCGAACCCTTCAATCTGATCGACGATCTGCGCACGAACTTTCCCATCCTGATTCCACTCGGCGAAAACACCCCGAACTCCTTCACGGCCGCCGGCGTGCTGAACCCGCAGGACGTGCAAAATACGCCGGCCGGCGAGTGCACGACGTACTCCGGGTTCTGCTTCGGCAGCGGTGGGAGCTTGCCCGTCGGGGTCGTGCTGCCTCCCTCCCTGCCCTCTACGATCAGCGGCCTCAACAGCCTGCTTACGAACGCTTCCAATCCCATTCCAGGCAACGTCAACCTGGTGACGGCCACCAACAAGGTTACCCGCGGCTACATCGAGTCGTGGAACTTTACGGTCCAGAAGCAGTTTCCGGGCCAGTGGGTGGCATCGGTAGGCTATGTGGCCACGCGAACGGTGGACCAGCTCGGGATATTGAACCTGAACGCCGCCCAGCAGCCCGGGGTCGGCTCGTCCGGCCTGCCTTTCTTTTACAACGGCAGTAACAAGACGCTTTGCCCCAGCGCCTCCTCATCTGGGCTCGGCTGCCGGACCGGCGGCACCAGCATTGTCACGCCCCTCGCCAGCACGCACTACGACTCTCTCCAGGCGACGCTTGTCCATCACTTTTCTCAGGGCCTCGACGTCCATCTGGCTTACACCTGGTCGAAGATGCTGGGTGAGGCGGGCAGTGCCGGAGGAACGACGGGGGGCATGGACGAGAAGGGACAGCTTCAAATTCCCGCCACCGCGTACTACGGCCTCAATTACGGCATATCGCCAGGGGACCGCCCGCAGAACTTTGAAGCGATGTTCGTCTGGCAGCCTCCCTTTGGTGCGGGAAAGCACTTTGCCACAAGTGGCATTTCTTCCAAGCTCCTGGGCGGGTGGCAACTGAGCGGCATCCTCACGTCGGTTTCCAACTTTCCCGTGATGATGAGCGCGAGCGGCAGCTCCCTGAACATGCCCGGCAACACCCAGCGGCCGGACCGCCTGTGCAACTCGATCGGCACGCCGAAGGCGGTCGGCTATGGACAGAACTGGTTCGATCCGAGTTGTTTCTCAGGCGTGAACACTGTAAGCTTTGGCAACTCGGCGTTTTACGTCTTCCACGGGCCACACCAATTCGATCTGGACGCGGGGCTTTTCAGGAACTTCAAACTCACGGAACGCTTCAACCTGCAATTCCGAGCCCAGAGCTTCAATTTCACAAACACTCCTGCCTTCTCGAATCCGAATGGCAGTTGTGGCAGCATCCCGAGTGGCCAAACCAGCGGATGCAGCGGCAGTTCATTTGGCCAGGTCAGAGGAACCGGCAACTTCGGCCGGCCCACGGGCGATTCGCGGCTGTTCGAGTTTAGCGCAAGATTATCCTTCTAACTCCCTTGCCGTTGCAGCATTTGCGGCAAGCGAGTGTAGATGGAACTTCAAAAGGGGCAGCCCGGAAACAGCAGTTCCGGGCTGCCCCATACTTTTGGCCACTCAATTGATCAACGGTTGAGCGTGCGGCTTCAAGAACAGTTGGCTCCTGGTATTCACCATTATCATGTCAAGAGTGGGGATGATGGCTGCCTGTTGCGCGGGTGGCAGTTGCCACGGTCAACAGCCCTGTTTAGTTTTCGCAGGTCGTTTTTCAGTACCTTGGATTGCCCGAACAAATCCGGCAAGAAAGCAAAAAGAGCTGTGGAAGTACCTGTCCTGTTCAGCGTGAGGGAATATTAGATTCGCGGTCCTTCGCGGCGATCCTGCACGAGGCCCGAGTTCTTGAGATAAGTGAGGTGGCGCGGGACATTTGGTTGGGGCGAATTCAACACAAATTGAATGTCGCAAACACGCAATTCCCCCTGCAGCAGAAGGTTCAGGATTCGGAGCCGGGTACCATCTGCCAGCGTCTTAAAAAACTGTCCCATTTCTTTCATTGCCTAACCCCCGTTGCATTTGATTGGGCTCTTCTATACATATAAACCGTATATGCCTATTCCAAGCAAGACCCCGTGACAGAAATCCCAGTGAAAGATGCTAAAGTCAGAGGGCATGAGACCTCAGCTAGTGAAGAAAGTATTGAAACTGTAGCAGCACCGCGTTGTTGGGAAAACTATCGACTGCCTCATGCTTGAAAACATAGTCTGCTCCCAGGCGGATTCGATCCTGATCAATAAACCAGTTGAGTCCGAGCGTTGTCCATCGCAGGTCGTATTTGTTGCGAACGGCACGGTTCGGGTTGAACCCCTCGTACTTCGCGACCCCCTGGAATTTGTGGCAGAAACGCACCGCGCCTTGAACATAGAATCCACTGGCGTGAACCTCAACCAGCGGAACCCAGTTTGGATCAAATCATGCATAGAAGTACTCGCTGCGGAGGCTGACGGGATGGAAGTCCGCGCTTGCCTCCAGGTTTGCGCAGGTGTCGCGGCCTGAAAAGTGCGAGTATCCCAGGCCTGCGGTTCCCGGCAGAGCCGGGACAAAATCCTGCTGGTGGTCTTTTCGGGTTGAAACGGCTACGCCTAATGATATCTGGTCTTGCCTTGTGTTCTGAGAAGGTGTTTTGTAGAGAACCCCAATCAACTGCCCGGGTATGAGCGGGCCATTTCCTTTGAAGCTATTGTTTGCACCGCTTCCGCCGAACACGCCGACTGCAAAATACAATCGCCTCGCTGCCAGCCACGAGTCAAGTTGAGCGCCATAATCGCGCGTAAACGAATCACCCAGTTGTCCATTCGGCACCAGATGGTCAGTTGCCTGCGACCGGTCAAGCGTGGCAAGTTTCCAGTCGGGAGTAAACCGTTCCATGCCGAAGGGAGGTTCGAACTGGCCAACGGTTACCTGGCCATATTTCCAGGCTGTGTACTTGATCCAAGCCTCCTGGCGGTAAGGGTGGCCATCGGTGCTGCTTTCGTTTCCACCTTTGAAAATCCCCTGAACGAAATATTGCACATGGGGCTTCAAAGAACCTCGTAACATGACCTTGAATCGCCTAAGCGCACAGAGGTCCTCGCCGTCCTCGATCCCGGAATACCGTAGTTGGAAGTAGCTGCTCCATTCGAGAAGCTTCGGCTTTGGCTCTCCATTTGGATATTCGGCGTGTTCCTTCGCGGCGAGGGAGACGGGCAGGACAAGACAAAGGAGGATAATGGTGAGAAAGAAGAAATGCCTTTTGCTAGTGTCCATTTTCTGCATTTGTTAGTGGGGTGCCGTGCGAATGACTAAGAAAGCGGCCAGAACGGCAAGAAAATAGCCGAAGAAGATCTTCATCTTTGACTTATCAACTTTGACGGACGTGCGGGATCCGATCTGGGTGCCGAGGAAAATGCCCGGGACCAGAGCCAGGGCGATTCGCCAGTCAAATTGTCCCGCTGCCAGATGGCCCGCGAACCCTCCGGTCGCCGTTAGTCCTACCATGAATGCCGAGGTTCCGACGGCAATGTTCATTGGCACGCCGAACAGGAGCACCCGCATCGGCACCTTGAGAATGCCTCCGGATACTCCGACCAATCCACTGATGGCTCCGGCAATGAAGAAGACGGGGAGGGCCAACGCAAGGTTGACGCAGTAGGTTTCAAGACCCACTCCGCGGTACCAGCGGTAAAATCCGCCGGGTTTGTCGCCGCAGATGGTCTTCAAGTCGAAGCGCTTCACCATAAAGAAGGCCGCGACGGCGATGACCCCTGAAAACAGGTAGGCAAGAAACTTGCCGGAGAAGTGGCCGGAATATAAACCTCCAAGGAATGCTCCGGTTGTTGTTGAACTCTCCAGCACAATCGCCAACGGCCAGTCCACCAATGCGGCTTTGCGGAATACCAGGGTGGCCGAGAACGACATGGCCATGATCAGAAACAAGGTTGTCGTCGCCGCAGTGTGAAATCCGATGCCAAAGAAAAGCTGAACCGGCGTGTAAAGTACGCCGCCGCCCTGGCCAAGCGCCGAAAACACCGACGAGACGAGGAACATTACCAGGTAGAACAAGCCAAAGGTCAAGGCGCTCATGCGGTTTTATTTCTTTTCCGCGCAGGGGACACAGACCTTCTTGCCGTTTTTCAGACGGCCATATTCTTCAACGACCATCTCGCCGCATTCTTCGCAAACAAAGGAACTGAACGAATGAGGCGGTTCCTGGTAGGGATAGTCAAAGACTTTGCTGATCTTCAGCAGTTGGCCTTCGGGCGCGTTCAAGACTTTCGCGACCAACGGCTCGACCACCTCCAAGGGCACCTTGGTTGGCGGAACACCTTTCATGCGGTAATTGTGAAAGAAAGCAGTCTTCGTGCTGGCCAACATGACCTCGGCCCTGGGTACAACTCGAACCGTCCTATTCCGTTTCTTGTCAATCAAAGTCAAACCCCACTTGCCATAGTTGAGTTTCTGAATATTGCCCTTGCCGAAGGTGCAGCCGGTAATCATCTGGACACCATCAGCGAAACAGGTCGCAAAGTGTTTGTCTCCCAGTTCGATCAGAGCAAGCGAGTCGTGGTCACCGGTGCGGTTGATTCCGAGCTTATTCATGGCGGCCGCTCCGGCTCGCAGGCCTAGGGGCATCGCCGAGCACTTGTGGCCGTGCAGCTTGACCCCATCATCAAGAAAGTCCCTTGCACTGATCATTGAATACTCCTCTTTCTTATGGGCGTTGGAATTTCTGCCTTATTGATCCGGTCTGTGCCAGATGCCGGAGTGGGGTGGCGCGCCCAAATCAGATACAAGAAACATCCAACTTCATCTCCAGCCCCAGGTTCAGAATCGGCAGCCAGGTCGCATCTTCCAGCACTTTGAAAATCTGATCCGGTTTTCTCCACCGGCACCCATCCGCTCAAAATAGAGATAGTTTCATATATACATATAAATGTATATACTCATAGCAGGGAAGCTGCTGTGATGAGGATCATTGAGAGAAGTGATGGAGCCGGAAACCTGCCACAGGCCCGACGTGAGGACCGCGCTTGGCGACCTGACACCAGAATTGTTTATCTCGCAGCCACGCGCTTGTTCAGGAAAGAATCGACTTTGCCCAGCGTGCCGCAACGCCAGTGCGATGTTTTGGTTGAGAAACGCCGTCGACGCATCAGGTCCATTGAGGCGACCGATGACTTTGGCGCCAATAAGGTTGAAAACGTCCGGTTAAGGCTAGACCCAGAGAGTATCAAATCACACTTGTGCGAAAATTAAGTGGCCAGGCCGGCCAGCATAAGTCTTTTCCACGGCATCGGGAAAGACGTTACTGCCAGTCGAAAATCTTTTCGCCGGAAGATTTTTTCACGCAGTTAACAAGCGACTTATGAGCAAAAGATCAACCTTCCTCTTTTTCTCCCGTCGCCGCGGGAAAGAACGATACTTGATGCAAGAGACCTCAGGGTAGTCGAACCGTCACAGGAGATGCTTATGCGCTACAGGGATCTGAGAGAGTTCTTGTCGCTATTGGAACAGGAGAACCAGCTCGTAAGGATCAAGGATCCGGTCATGCCAGAACCTGATTTGAGCGCCATAGGCCGGGCGGCGCCCAACCTGGAAAACGGACCGGCTGTTTTTATTGAAGAGATCATGGGCTATAAAAACAGCGTTGCACTGAATGTACAGGGATCGTGGCAGAACCACGCCCTGATGCTGAACTTGCCGAAGGACACTTCCATTAAGGAACAGTTTTTTGCACTGGACCGACTGTGGAACGATTATCCGGTCAAGCCGGTATGGGTAACGGAGGAAGATGCACCTGTTAAAGAGAATAAGGTCAAAGAGAACGTCAACCTTTTCGATATCCTCCCCCTCCACAGGGTCAATAAATTTGATGGAGGCTTTTTTATTTCCAAGGGTGACCGGCCCCGGTATTTTGGGACCACATTGAGAGTTAGTTTCCGGCAAAATCCAGGAGGGAGAAGGAGGGTTTTGCCGATGAAGAAGGGCCGATACACAGAGGAACAGATTGCCTATGCATTGCGCCAAGCGGAGCTGGGCACTCCGGTCGTTGAAGTG
>JAJYLL010000077.1 GCA_021787735.1 Acidobacteriota bacterium
TGTCGGTGCGGTAGTCCAGATACCAGGTGCCCGGCGCAACCAGAGAAAGGCTCGCAACACGGGTGAGCGGCTTCGAGTCAAAAAACAGGTCCTCCGGATACTTGCACGCCGGATGCGCCGCGTCGCATTGACCTCGGTATGACGGTAGCAACTCTACGGAGACGCTAATCACCCAGTCCCGTCCTTGCCGGCTAAAGGAGCTTAGAATGGTCGCACCGGTCAGAATTGCGCCCGACTCTCCTGTAAAGGAGTCCCCGTCTTTTGGCTGTACGGACTGGAGTCGATAAGTGCCCGGGGTGATGACGAAGGCCGTCCCCGGTGGGTGTGCAGCAACCACTGCCTGGATATTCTCGCCGGGGCGCACCAGAACTGCTCCGGTTGAAGCGGGTGTCCTGATAGATTGCATTGCCAGGAACAGGATTAACACTGCGCGACAATACTTTAGAATTGGCTCTTTCAGTTGTATTTACGCTCCGCTAGATTTTGAGCAGCAATGATCCTTGGTCGAACGGCCTAACTTTCTTTGCAGGATTGTTGAGGACTCAGGCATTTGAAGGTACGGCTTCGGGCTGGGGAACCCTATCCTTGATTACATGAATTGACACTGGAATCGGCCGCAGTTGCCTGCGGCGCAAGAACTCCGCGTAACCTAAGATCACCAGGAAATACAGCGGAGCCTGCCAACTGAACATTGGAACCAGCAGACTATTGACAGACAATAAAGCGAGCACGGCAATAGCCTCGTAAGCAAGTTGCCGCTCGGGACCAGTGCCGGAATGCCGGCGAAAATTAACTATGAGGAACCACCAGATTCCGATGAGCGCAGCCAGGAAAGGAATAAGTCCCCAAATGCTGGTCCCAATCAGGATCCCCAGATAGTCGCTATGCAGGCTGGAGGTTGTCCCCATTCCGAGCTTTGCCATCACTGCGAAGCGTTCGCCAGCGTACGCGCCATATCCTGTGAGCGGACGCTCCAAGAATTTATGCCATGCAAACGTCCACCAAACGATCCGGCTGCTCAATGTAGTGAGCGCTTGGTAGTCTTCACCACGCTTGAGAAACGCCCAAACCACGCTTCCCACACCCGTTAGCAAGAGAACCGGTCCAACTATAAATGTCATAACTGTGCCGAGCCGCAATCGTTTGGAGAGAAATAGAATCAAAAACGCACCGAGGAGAAACCCTCCAACGGCCACACGAGTCTGCGAAAGGATCATCGTGATAATGCTTGCAGCGAGAACCGGAAAGTACCACACACTTCCTCGTCTGTCCCGCCCCAACGGCAGGAGGCGGCATAGGCAGATCAGCCCTAGCATCGCACCAAAAACGCCCACTCCTTCTGCGCTCTGGTTGGGGAAGACACCGCTCAACCGCACTCCCAGAAGGGCATCCCTGGGCAACCCGATCGGGTGAAGTGCCGGCTGCGGCCAAAGAATCGCGCCAATCCACACGGATACAAGCAAAAGGCCATAGAGGACCCATGTCCAGTTAAAAAGGGACTTAAAGTCCTGCACGGACTTCGCCGTCTCAAGAATCGCGGCAAGTAATGCAAGACTCAGCAGGTATTCCACTGATTTGAAAAGCGTCCACGCGGGGAACACCGACCAAACGCTTGACACCATACATACAAACGCGAAGACTGTCATTGCACCCAGAAAGCCTTGAAACATCGAGCCCCCAAAAGGTGGTCGTCGAAGGGCAAGCCGGGTGAAAAGAATGACTCCGACGATCAAATCGAGCGAAACACGGTAAATAGCCCAAGCATCCAGAAGATTCGTCTCGATCTGACTCACGCTCCTTTGACGAAACACAAGGGCGCTGGCAAAGATAAGTGCCCAAAGAATGTGCCACCAGGTTAATCGAACGGCCAAGACTCGAACACGCCTGAGGGCGCCGGAGAGCCCTGCGCCGACCAACAGCAAGACGGCCGGAACGGCCAGGATCAGAAGAATGGCCATTTCTCCGCTATAACGCTCCGCGAGTCCTACGATGCCAACAGTAGCCACCAGACCGAACAAGACAAGGGGTGGAATAGCCCAGATCCGGCTGGTGGAAGACACTCCTGCGGGCACATAGGCATCAGGAAAGTATCGGTTCTTCTGAAAGGCTTTCATGCTGTTTCGCAAGAAAGTGTAGAAAGGAGGTGCCGGCTACTTTATGCGAAGCACTCTCCTACTTGAAGCAGTTAGGATCAAAAAGTGAGCAAGAAAACGTACACCGGAACTATACTCTTCCCGTGGGATTCGAGCCTTGCAACGGGGTCGCCGGCTGGATCGGAGAAGGCGTTTGCCGAAACGCTGAACCTCAGTCGAGCGTGCGCGCAAACGATATGCTTTTGTCCGTGCGGTTCTTCTTCCGCCCGCCACTGCTGTGGAGTTCAAGGAAAAGGGCTTCGAACTTTTCCGTAACAGTGCTCGTGTCATACTGCATGGCTCTTTCCAGCCCACGGTGGCGCAAGCGCAAGCGAAGGTCCTCGGATGACAGCAGGTTACTTATTGCATCAGCCATCATGTGAGGATCCTCTGAAGGAACCAATAGTCCACATTGGCCTCCGTCGAGGATTTCCGCAGGTCCAAAGGGGCAGTCAGATGCAACGACTGGAACACCCAGGCTCATCGCTTCCAAAATGACGGTAGGCAGGCCTTCATGGCGCGAACTTAGTACAAATGCTTCCGCCCTCGAAAGAAACGGGTAGGGGTTTGGTTGGTATCCAGGCATGAAGACCCGGCCGTGTAGCCCAAGCTTAGCGGCTTGGGTCTGCAGGGCGTCTCGCTCCTCGCCTTCCCCCAGGAGCAGCAGGTTGACGTCGTGACCCCCTTGTACAACCGTTGCAAACGATCGAAGCAACAAATCGAATCCCTTCCGGCGATTAAGCCAGCCCATCCCGACGAGCGTTCTCCTGGCGAAAATGTGCTGTGCCCAATCCGAAAGTGGCGATTCGCTTAGACGTCCTACCTCCTCCACATTGACCGGATTCGGCAGGACGACTACATTGTGCATGCCTCCAGGCGACCACTTCGCAAGGTCTTCCGCTATACCCTTTGAAACGGCTACTAAGCGGTTGGCGCGTGGATATAAGTGTCGAGTGATCCAAGGGTAGCCGCCAGGGAAGTCCTGTGCGGTGCGTCCGGGAAGGTTGTGAATCCAACCGACTACGGGCCGGCGGGCCATCCGACCAACAACGATGGCCGAGGCATTTGGCCGACCGTCCTGCATACCAAACACAACGTCGCAGCCCTTGGCCAACGCAAAAAGTCGCTTAAAAACCTTGGGCATGTAAAGGTCAAGCCGCTTTTCGGTTGGGGCGCCGAACTCGGGCACAAGCCCACAGGGCGAGGGTGACTCGTGCTCAACCCTGTTGAGGTAGAAGAGGCTCACCTCAAAACCAGAGTGGAGCAGACGGTCCAACAGCGTGCTCTGCACCCGCAAAATGCCTCCTCCTGCCAGCTTCGTACCACTCCTTCCTAAGCTTCTCCCTATGCACAAGAGTTTCATCGCGCACCATGCTCCAGAAGGATAGTGAACACCCCCGTATTCAGAGCCTCACGTCGGGATTCGATTTTCTGAAGCAATTCCTCGGTCCAACCTGACCACTGGCGCCGATTTCTCACCCAACTGCTTGCCCATGGTTCGTCCCAGAGCCTCTCGATCACCTTGCCGGAGGAATAACCCATTTCGATCAGCAGGAGAATTGCCTCGTGAGCACGCTGCCATTCAAACGCGAAGGGATGAATTTCAACAAAGATGCGCGGTCTGTATTTCAGAAGCAATCGCTGAGCTCCTTCCAGTGCCATCAATTCACCGCCTTCAACATCCATGCGCAGCACCGTGGGCCTGAGGCCCGGGAACTCATCGAGCAGATCATCAAGCCTTTTGGCCGGGACAGTTGTCGGCTGTGACTGCAACAGATTCTTCTCGCGAATGAGGCTTCCCCAGCTGGGTATCTCCGAGCCGTAGAACTCGATATCCTCACTTCGGTTTCCAACCGCCCACGGAAAAACCTGAATATTCTTTAGTCCGGAGCGAACAACATTTCGTTGCAGGATGGCATAGACGTCCCGTGCGGGCTCAAACCCCATCACTCGACCGCTCGGGCCTACCGCCCTTCCAGCCAGCAGAAGGTAGTAACCGAGATTTGAGCCAACATCCAGTACCTGATCACCTTCCTGCAAAAGTTGGAGATAAGCCTTTGTGCACATGGGTTCGTGAGCCCCCAGCAAAAGAATCTCCTCACTCAATCCTTTGCCGGAAGGGTGCAGCTCAAATTCCTGGTTAAGAAACCTGACCGTCATCGGCTTTGCGCCTATTCGCGCGTGCCAGGAATCGCACTGTCGCCGAAAATGAGCGTATTGTAGTCGCCAGAGTGCCTTGCGCAGGACGAATCCGGGTCCATGCATGTAAAGGAATTGAACTGCCTTTTTAAGGTACTGTGTAGTAGTTGTGTTAGGGCTTGGCCATTCTCTAAGCTCCGTGCGTTCCTTTGTTCCGCCGTCGATATCCGATGGACTGCCATCCGGCGCATGTTTTTCATACAATCCTGCGGCGTAAGCTAATTCAAGTCTTCCACGTTCCAATTCAGGCATGGATCCTCCTAAGTAGAATTCCAACAGGTAAGTCGTTGGGACGCGACATGCGCACGTACCCGCATCGACCTTAAGACACTTTGTGGGAGCATTGTTGAAACAAAGATCGTAAGATCGACCGGACACTATCAGTCAAAGCAATTTCCCGGAGGGTATGCTCCAAGCCGCATGGCCGGAAATCTTTCTCCTACCCAAGGGTACTTCCTGCAGTCATTTCGAGTTGTGAATCTGATTGCAAAGTCAAATCGCTAATTATGATTGGATCGAGCAAACTCAGACGGCAAATCTAATCGCTGAGTAATGACCCTGCCTTCCAGGAAAGTGTGGTAAAGTTGTGCGTTGATTCCGCCGACCCAACCTTTCCGCTCCCTCCGCGTCAGCAATCGAGGAAAGTGATAATAGAACACTCTTGCCAATGCCAAGGCATTCACGAAGGTCACGGCATGGGGGAGAATCTGTCCATATCCCCGCCAGAAGGATTCTTCCCACTGTTGGATTACTGATTTGGGAATAAGCGGATTCAAGAGCATTGCTCGAAGATCAGCAATCAATGCAAAAAGATCATAATAAATGGGCCGGAAGCCAGAAAATTCAAAGTCGATAACCGCAAGCTGTTTGCCTGAACCTTTCCAAAGAAGATTCGAGAGGCAGAAATCACCGTGAGTAAGCGCCAGAGGCAATTCGAAATTGTCAGTGTCTCCCATTCCCGTCAACGCTGCCTCCAGAATCCTCGATGCAATGCTATGATAATGAGAGGCATCGCTCTGGTCTTGCTGCGATGAAGCGGTAGCAGCCTGGATTAATCGGCGCGCTTGAATGACTTCCGTTCCTTGAAGTGAAGCCTCGTGTATTTTTCTTAGCCAGACTCCGGACTTAAAGAGGGCCTCGGCTCCGGATCTCGCCATTGACCCTTTCCACCGTGACCATTTAAGAGTTCGAACCAGGGAAGTCCCACCAGCCTCCTCCCAGACGATTGTTCTGGATGCGAGTGATCTTCCCAAGGGGACTGGCACCGAACGGTCCTTTGAGAGTTTGAGCATCATGAGCGTCATGTTCCATTCAATATCGATCTGCTCGGTAATTGCCCTGAGAGGGACAGCGGCGTGGAGGGTGGGTTCCCAAGGAGTTCGAAACCGGGGAGGAGTGGGATAGGGATTCGCAAGCAGGATCTTTGCAAACCACCTTTTCCCTTTCCACGTTCCGGAACAACACGCCGCAAGCCCTGAGGTGTTGTATCCGTAGCGGTCTACTGTGATAGTTGTGGGTTTTGCACGGAGTGCGCAGGCGATTCTTTCTTTGATATCCTTAGATCCCTTTAACTCAATGTCTGCCCTGATACTCATTTGCCCAGTACGATATTCCGAGTGATCCCGGAACTGAGGATAACTGCAAGTCACGGAATGTTCGTTCAGTGTTGTATTCATGAGATGTCCCGGATACCGGAATGCTGGCGATATGGGCCGTCTGCACGCGGCTAATCGACGATGATCGAATACTTGATACTAATTCGCGAGCGAACTGCTTGAAGGTGGGCGCCGGTACAGCATAACAAGTGTGACGACCAAAGCGACCGCGCTCGAAAGTACCATGCCAAAAATTGCACCGGACAACCCGAACACACATGTGCAGGGGATACCAACCAGGATATCGGCTGCGCTACCTGCGCCGTATGCAATAAAGACGAGATACGGGGCGTGCATCGCTCGCAAAATGATCGCCTGGGATGTTGCTGAGATACGGAGAATGGATCCTACTGCCAGCCAGGGGATCAATTCCACGATTCCCACATACTTACCCGCGTAAAGATGTTCCACAATCTGCGCACGGAAGAGCACTATGAGTATCCAATAAAGGGTTGTGCCTCCTGCGTATATCAACGCGAGCCGGGTCGCCAGATGGTCTGTGTTCTTAGAACGTTTCTGGTGATGAATGCCAGCGGCGTACGGGAGCGAAAGCATTGACATCGCCGCGAAGGCTTGGCCAATAGGCGACGAGAAATTACTCAGAGCCTGAACCGCGCCGGTTTCCGCGAGGCCATGGAAGCTGCCAAGAATTGGATAATACACGGCGCTGGAAAGCCAAATAGCAATCGCACTGCCGAGGGCCCAACGGCCGTATCTCCAATGCCGGTGAATCACTTCCGAGGTCCTGAGGACAGCGGGCTGGTGATTCAAAGAGAATCCCAGCCTGGACAGCATCAACGGAGCTGTAACCGCGGCACCGGAGGCAATCAAGAGGAACGCCACCAAGGGTGAAAGGGAACCGAGATAGTAAGCAATCAGCAAACCACTGAGAACGACTGCGAAGTACACAGACGCTCCCATGGCTGCCTGCCGGGGGGAGAGCTTTATGTAGAACCCTCTACGAGCCAGCGAGAACAGGAGCATGCAGGGCGACGCAATTGCCACGCCGATCAACGCTGAGGCCAGATCACCACTTGGCGCGATCATCCGCAACACCCCTGCGCACGCAGCGAGCCCCAAGATAGTAATGGTGGCTACCACACCGTTTATTCGAAGCAGAACTCCGAGGTACTCACGGTTGGAGGTTTTATAAATCGAGGGCCCAAACACGCTAAGAGGTTCAAGGATGAGAGCTGAATACCCCACCGAAAGAAGGAGAAAAATCTGAAACGCAAGCCCGTACGCTCCATATTGGTGTGGGGTCAAATGGCGCGCAAGAAGAATACCAACGATGAAATTTGCTCCTGAAATGAGCCCCTGATCGAGAAGCGCCAGGACGCCTTTGGGTGACCATGCAAGGGCGCCCGCCCACAGTGCCCGCCTCCGACCGGAGGGCAGACTTATCGTCTGCTGAACCACGGTTTCGTCCGCGGGAGCTATCAGGAAATTTGCCATAGGCGTAGACTCAGGCTGCAGGGGACAAAACTGTCGAATCAATCCCTAATATCCGGATTTCTTGTTATGCAGGTTAAGGGTCCGTTCCGTTGCAGAAAGACTTGACCCTGGGTGGTCAGGTTGCGTCAGGGCCAACCCGAATGCGCTGCATTGCAATTCCTGCCGAGCCTTCTGAAGCAAGCGGCGAATCAGTTCTTTCGACCGGGAGGCAAGCATCGCGACAACAGGAAGCGGGTCGTCCGAGCACGTGAAAGCCGCTTCCTCGGTTCCTCTAAAGGAACGAATCCAACCTGTTAAACTCAACTCCCCACAGCGATAATAGCGGTAGGAGGAAACCAGATCGAGGTCCTCGGCGATCCATTTTCTCCCTTCCTTTGCTGGGCCAGAGATCACCTCCTGGTTGGTGATGTCTAAGTAGAGGGCGCGGACGACGTCCATGCCGTTTTCGCCAGCGAAAAGGCGGAAAGTAGCTCCAATCCTGGGATTAACGTCTAGAACCTTGTATTGATTGTCGCGGGCATCGTAGCGATATCCGATATCAAGCACACCTCGATAGCCGATAGCTTTCATAAAGCGTCTGGTTATCTCTTCAACAGCCGGGTTGTGCAGGCATATCCCAAGGCTGGTTGATCCTGTGTGGATGGGGCACTGACGAATTTTCTTGCCGGTGAATCCAACAAGGCAATCGGAATGCTCATTGAAGTAGCCGTTGAACATCCATATTGTGTCATCGCCCCCGGGAATATACTCTTGAAGCATCAGATTGGGACACTGGGGATCTTCTGCGGTGTCGTAGAGTTCCAGCAGCTCATTTTCCGTCCGGGCGATGAACATTTTCTTTCCTGTTCGATCCCACAGCTTCTGGCCATCAATCCCCTTGAGCATGATCGGGAAGTGGGCCTGCTCCAGAAAACTCAAAATATCTTTACGCGAGCGAGGGAAAATTGCGCCCGGAGTAGGAATATTGTGTCGAAGGGCGAGGTGGTACATTTCCTGCTTGCTGGCGAGGGAATGGACCAGCCCATCCGGTTGCTTCGGGAAGATAAAATCCTCTGCAAGTGTCTTGGAGTGGTCTGCAACAAACTGCGCTGTCCGATCGGTCGTCGGAATTAGTATGCAAGGTCTGGCGATCTTTCGACGAACGTTGCAAAGATAATTCAGCGATTCGTCAGTGGGCTGATGCTCGATGTCCCAAAGGAACATCCCCTGGCAATATCGCGACCAAAAGGCTGGTGCACTGGGGTTAGGATCAACGTTGTAAACAGGGACTCCAAGCCTGCCGAGGCTTCGTATGATGTTTAAGCCCCCATGGCTGTCAGACCTCAGAACCGCAACAGGAGTGGAAGTGTCGTTGATTCTTAACATGCAGTTTTCGGCTCGGGGGCCAAATTGATTACAGAGCTTGCGTTCAGTGCAAGACCGTTTTCATAGGCAGGTACAGAAACCACTTCACTGCCTCGCATCTCATAGGTGTCCCTGAGGTCGTTGATATGAGTCAGAATGAAATCGAGATCCCTGGTCTGCCCGCTTCTCTTGAGGTAGTCAGCACTCTTGCTATGCTGGGCAGCCTCCGGAGATTCAGTAGCCCATTGCTTGATAAGGTTTAAGGTCGTCTGATTTGCTGGTGCATAGCCCATCTCAACAAAGTCCCTTGCGATCCAGGCGCAACACATTTGATCTTCTTCTCTGAACTCGCCGCGACTCCCCGCGCCAATCACTGCTACTTGTGGAACAAGACCATCGAGGTGGTGCGCAACGCTGCCATAGTTTCGGAAACAGGCGAGGTAGATGGCGTCAGCCCCCTGTGCCTGACAGATGAGTCGCGTGCCTGAGGAAGAAAGAAGAATAACGGGCCTTCCGGTCACATCTCGGCTGGCCAGATCAGCCGGGCTGTTGTTCAGCTCGAATCCGGGTGCGATCTCGCCACCAATTTCGCCGGCGAGCAGAGAGCCCTTCAGCTTGCCTTTAAGTTCAAGGGCGACCGCAATCGAGGCCGCCGGAATGCAGCGGCCTCCCCCTGCGGCTACAGTGATAGCTGATGTTGTCGCGCGAATCACATCGACGACTACAACTGCGTAGCCATGCCGGTATTTGGCCGCACTTTCAGGAAAGCAATCGATGATGACCTGTTTGTGCATTGGGTTTTCCTGGATTCGCTCCTGAGATATTATGCTTTCGGACTGGCCGCAGTTTTTCCTCGGCAAAAGCATCCGAATGGAGGCCTCGCCGATATATCTCTACTCGCAAGACCTCTTCCAGACGCACATTGCAGAGGTGGACTTCCCGGCCAAAATGATTTAACAGCGCGAACTGACTGGGTTTGTTGGGTGCCTCAAACATCACTTGCTTGAGACCGAAAGCACCCGCGAAACGATCTGCGAATCGCCTGTTGAGTCTTCCAGACTCATCGAAAAGGCCGACGCCACACGCGTTTTCCCTGGCTTCAACGACGAGCTGGAGCGCTCCGCTATCAAGCCACCGCTGGCCTTGGTCTATAAGTGTCTGGATGTTGTCTTCTACAAACGGTCCGGTGTGTTTCTTGCCGAGTTCAAACTGAACGTCGAGGCCCCTCAAAGCAGCCATCCTGATAACGTCACGAGGGACAACCCTTAATTCAGTGAAACCTTCGCCACACTCGATGCGAGTAACTCCAATATCCGCACAAAGGTCCAGATACTGAGGAAGTACACCCTGCGCGACCGCCACTTCAAACGGTCCGCCCCCCGTCACCGTAGGGACCCTGAAACGCTTGGCTGCGGCAACCTTGCTTCGCGTAGCGCTTTCATTAGCAACCATCCAGCAAGCCATGGAAATCTTGAGGATGGAGAAAAGATGAGAACTCTGATCGAGGTGGCTTAGAAGCGTCGCAGGGTCATACCCCGGATCGAAGGGACTTGTCAAAGCCTCAAGAGCTGGGACGCCGAGTAGCTTTAAATAGTCGGCGGTGTGCATTCTTTCCGGCGGAAACATTTCACGAACTTTGTGTGTTTGCATTGCTCTCACTCTTATTTGAAGTTGTTATTTAGGTGAATTAGCGCTTCTGCGCCAAAACAACATACCCTACGCCAAAGGATCGGATTCCTGGAACGCGACGGTCAGCCAGCGCTTGGAGCTTATGATGAACTCTAACGCCAGCCGAGTCCGGCAAGAGTTTCCAATTGAACATAGTGAAGGGACCGAATCCCACAGTTTTCCCTGCAATCTTTTGAACCCCGGCTTTGCTGAGAAGAGTATCTACTTGCCTAACCGAATACCTGTGCAAGCGCGGCCTTGAACGGTTTCGGATGTTGAATTTCTGCAGGACTTCGGCAACTTGCCACCGCACCGGTCGCATTCCTGGGAAACAAAGAGGATCAAGGACTTGATTAAGGCACCACTTGTTAGCGGTCGTTAGGATAATGTAGCCGCCTGATTTGGTAACCCGCTCCAGTTCCAATATGGCCTGCCCAGGGCATTCCAGCCATGGAAGCACGCCTACAGCCAAGGCTAGGTCGAAGTAACCTGAAGGAAAATAAAGCTGGCAGATATCATCCGAACTCGTCTGCAAATCTGCACCTAAACCTGCCTCGTCGGCCGCCTGGCGGGTAAGTTCAAGCATTTCCTCAACCGTGTCCACAGCATTGACCCTATAACCTCTTTTCAACATGGCCACAGTAGTCGAACCCGCGCCACAGCCTACTTCCAGAATGCGTGAGTATTTGGGTAACCCGAGATTGTCGAGAATAGACAAGACTGCAGAACGTCGTTCACGATAGATACAGGCGCTCAAAGTGTCCTTTTGATAGACGTCTCTCCAGTAAGAAGAGCGGTTATGGAAGAATGTGTCTACAGCCTTTTGATATTGGCCCATACTTGTCTTCGCTAAATGGGCACTGGTCGAGTTGGTCCTGCTTATTTTCCCGTCCGTTGTGGTCACTCTTTAATTCTGAATCGTGAGGATCCCGCAGAACCCTTTCCTTTAGTTTCATTTGAACCTCAAGGAACGTATCCTCCTGATCCCACGCTCTAGCTCAGGCGGCGCCAGAGCCCTTGAGGACGGCGGGAATTGTCCCGGCGAGAATTTTGAAGTCAAGCCACAACGACCACTCGTCGATATACTGCATATCTAATTCCATCCATCTTTCGAAGGGGATGGAACTGCGACCATTGACCTGCCAGAGGCAGGTGATACCGGGCCGGACGCTGAAGCGCCGCCTGTGCCAATCCTGATCAAACCCTTTGCAGTCGCGGAGCGGCAAAGGCCTGGGGCCCACCAGACTCATGTCGCCTTTAACGACGCTAAACAATTGCGGCAATTCGTCGATGCTGGTGGTTCTCAAGACCTTTCCGATAGGTGTCAGACGGGGATCGTTCTTGATCTTGAAAACCGGGCCCGTGACCTCGTTCTGTTTTTCCAATTCCGCGATTCGCTTTTCAGCGTCAGGCACCATTGTCCGGAACTTGTAAATCCAGAATTGACGCTTGTTGAGCCCCATCCTTTTCTGCCGGAAGAGGACGGGTCCGGGTGAGGTGAGCTTGATCAGAATCGCAGTCACCAATAGCAGCGGAGAGAGGACAACCAACAGTACCGATGAAAATATAAGATCTAATGCGCGCTTGACAAATACTGGCCAGCCGTCGAGCGGGCCTGTCGACAGTGTAAGCAAAGGATCACCGGCAAGTTCCTCAGAGGTCGATCGAGCTCTGTTCAAATTGAAAATCCGGGGAAGGAAGCGTATGACGATTCCCTGTTCTTCGCAAAGGGCTGCGATTTGAGATGCACGCCCGTAAAAGGACTTCAGAGGTAATGCAATCACAATTTCATCAACAACTGTGTTTCGTACGAATTCTGGAATACCCTGAAGATCGCAAACCAGATGCTTCCTGCCCTCTTCAACTGTCTTGAGCCCTTCCCAATCCTCGTCTGCAAAGCCAATGACCCGATAGCCGAGCTCGGCCCTGGATTCGATCCTTCTTGCAAATTGAAGTGCTCGAGGGTTGGATCCTACAATCAGCACGTGCCGAAGGTTATGACCTCGCGTGCGTGCGTAGTCGAGAAGGGAACGGAGGACCAAACGGCTTAACAATAGAATGGTTCCGCTGGCTCCCCACAGCCCCACGAGGAACGCCAAGTTCACCATACCAATGTGGAACAACATGGCCGCTGCCGCCACAGCAAGAGTGCAAAGTGAGGTTGCCTTCAGAATGTCCACAACTTCGGCCTCACGGGGAAGCAGTCGTCGGGATTCATACAGACCGAAGGATGTGAAAATGATATGCCAGACAATTAACAATCCCAGGAAGAGAATGAAATTCTGTATCTTGATGCGCATCGAAAAGAATTCTGAAAACGAGAGGCCGCTCTCGTACAAGGCCGGCACAGCCGCCAGCAAAAAGGAGGCGACCATGACCGAAAGGTCAAAGAACTTGAGCACAGTCAGAAGCATTTGGCGACGCACGTTGCTCATGGTAAGAACCCTTCCTTTTGCGAAGAATAAAAGGTTGTTTGGGTGGACCCGACCTGATTTGTTACCGATTCTCCTTGCTGTTGAGCCCTGAGGTCAGTTCTTTCCCTAGCATTCGGCCAAGAGGATTGATGGGCAGCAGAAGGGAACCCACCTCCGGGAAATCAATTGTTTTGAAGCGACCACTCGTGGCCGGTCTTAAATGGCGCACTGCTTCTGGATGATGGCGGAAGCACCTGATGATCCATCAGTTGTGCTCGGAAATATGGGAGCACCCGCTTGATTCCCTCGTGCAGGCCTATTTGGGGATGCCACTTCAAGGTTGAGTTCGCCTTCGTTATATCGGGTCGCTGACGTACGGGATCGTCGGCAGGGAGAGGCAGAAAAGCTAAGCGACTTTTGCTATCGGTCATTTCGACAATGATTTTGGCAAGCTCCAGAAGTGGAACCTCATTCGGATTACCCAGACTGACGGGGCCGATTTCTGCTGAAAGCAGCAGCCGATAAAGCCCTTTGATGAGATCGCTCACGTAACAGGAACTCCGGGTTTGTGTCCCGTCGCCGTAAATCGTTATGGGCTTATCCCGGAGTGCTTGTGCTACGAAGTTTGGTACCACACGGCCATCATCCAGCCGCATTCGTTTCCCGTAGGTGTTGAAGATCCGGGCAATGCGGACCGGCAGACCGTGTTCCCGGTGGTATGCCATGGTGATCGATTCCGCATAGCGCTTCGCTTCATCGTAAACACTGCGAGGTCCAATTGGATTCACATGACCCCAGTATGTTTCTGTCTGTGGAATTACTTGAGAATCACCATAAACTTCAGAAGTGGAAGTGAGTAGAAATACACTCTTGTAGGCTTTTGCCAGGCTGAGGGCATGAAGAGTCCCTATCGCTCCAATTTTCAGGGTGTGGATCGGATGCCGTGCGTAGTCCTTCGGACTGGCGGGCGAAGCCATATGGACGACATAACCGACGTTTGATCTAGATCCGCTGGCAAGGCGCGATTTCGTTGATTGGCCTGCAAGAAGCGCATCCAGATCAATGGGCCTGGTTACATCGTGCTGGACAAATGTAAAACGGGGATGAACTAGAAGATGGCGAACGCTATCAATAGTCCCGGTCAAGAGGCTGTCCATGCAGTTTACCTTGTGGCCCGCTCCGATGAGCCGGTCGCAAAGATGCGATCCAAGAAAACCCGCGCCTCCAATCAATACCGTCGTAGGAACCCGCGTGTTGTGGCCTTGTGTAGTTGTCGGCACATTATCTCCAGGCTGTTTGGTTGAGGTCGAGTCCCCACTTGGGCAGAATGTGGCGGGCCGAATACGTCTCATTGGTCGGAACCATGCTCTTTCGACCCATGGAAATGTACTCCAGTCCGGATCGACTCGCCTTTTCGGGATCAAGCGCGTTTCTGCCGTCCAGAAGAATGGGCAGTTCCATCAGGCGTGAGACTCGATGCAAATCGATCGTCTGAAACTCTTCCCACTCCGTCAGCAGAAGTACGGCGTGGGCACCCTCACATGCCTGATACGGCGATGAGCAATATGTTATCTGGTCAGGTTGTTTGGGCAACGCCTGTCGAACGCGCGGTATCGCCTGAGGATCATAAAGCCGGAGGTGAGCGCCATCCTTTAGGAGTGCCTCCATAATCTTCAGACTTGGAGCTTCTCGAATGTCGTCAGTATTGGGTTTGAAGGAAAGACCCCAGATTCCGATTGTTTTGTTTTGCACGACCCACAGGGATTTGTAGAGTTTGTCTAAGAAACGGTCCACGCGCTCCTGGTTTATTCGTTCGACTTCCCGCAGTAGTGAGCCTTGAACACCGTGTTTTTCCAACAAACAAATAAAGGCCCGGAGGTCCTTTGGAAAGCAGTAACCGCCGAAGCCGATTCCCGCGGACAAAAAGTTACGTCCGATGCGTGGATCCAGACCGAGACCCAATGAAACCATGGAAACGTCTGCCCCGACGGCTTCACAAATATCAGCGACCATATTAATGTAGGAAATCTTCATTGAAAGAAAAGCGTTGGCCGCATGCTTGATCAATTCTGCGGTGGTTCGGCCCGTTACAAGAATTGGGCGCTTTAACGGGCGATAGATTGTTTCGAGCAGTTCCTGTCCCCGCGCGCTCTCTACGCCCAGCACGATGCGGTCAGGATTGAAGAAGTTTTCGACAGCCTTCCCTTCCTGAAGGAATTCAGGGTTTGACGCAACATCAAAGTTCGGGATCGGCAAATCTGTTTCGAATCCGGAGGAAGTCGGCCGTTCCTTCAAATCGCCCACCTCCGATCGACGCTGCGCCAATGCGAACCGGGTAATTGTCCTCTCGATCCAAGACGCGGTCACGGCAGGCACCGTACTCTTTTCCACGATGAGCTTGTATCCGTTCAGGTGTTGAGCAATGAGGCGGGCAATGACTTCAATCTGGGAAAGGTCAGCCGCTCCGTCTTCGCGTTGAGGCGTGCCAACGCAGATAAACAAGACGGTAGCGGCCTGGATTGCGCTGGCAATGTTGCTGGTGGCGCTGAAACTTCCGCTCGCCAGATGTTTGGTCAGCAGTGTCTGCAGGCCCGGCTCGTAAAACGGACTTTTCCCGCTTTTCAGTTGACGAACCTTTTCTGCATCCTGATCGACACCAATGACTTTCCAGCCCAATTCTGCCAGGCCCATAGCAGTGGGAAGACCAACGTGTCCAATGCCGATAACGGCAATTATGAGATCTTTCGAAGTGTCCTCGTGCAACTTTCTTTGATTTTCCATTCGCTAATTTCCCCCAGGGTAGACGGTATTTCGTGGCGTCTTGTGTTACGTGATCCTGTTTCTGTAAAAGGGAAGCGTGTGATTTTTAGATAGGTTCCAGGTCAAAGCCGTTGACTTGAACGGCGAGCGATCTTTGAATCAGGTTAATAGAGATCACCACACACTGCTCAGAGTTCTTGGCGGTGAGAATTCCCTCGATGCCATCCATGCAACCACCGCGGATTCTAACCTTCTGCCCGACCCGTAGAAAGGGATACGGCTCCACCTGAACTCGACTGGAGAGCAGGGTCTGAATATTCTCGATTTCAGTATCTGGTATTGGAATTCCTTGCCCCCGGATTCCGACAAACCCTACAACTCCGTCAGTCCTGAGCACGGAGATCCTCGTCTTGTCTTCACAGGGAATGCGAACAAAGACATATCCGGGAAAGAGAGGTTGGTCGATGACCTTTCGGCGGTCGCTCCAAAAGCGTACTTCTTTGACTATCGGAAGGAAGTGGTTGATCTGTATTCCACAGAGCAAAGTGGCGACCTTCTTCTCGCACTTTGACCGCGTGTGAATGGCAAACCAGGAGAGAGCTTCCGGCAGGGATCCCCCCCATGCGGCCACCGGCGTTGATTCGTGGAGTTGTGATAATGATTGCATAGCTCCGCCCCTTGAGTCCCATCCCGGGACCCCGCAGTTACAATTGTGGTTTAACCCCTTCGATTACATCCCCGCAGTATGTGGGGCTATTAGGCCCAGATTCCTAGATTCGGTCGTACAGGAACTGGGGAATTGGAAATGTACGCTTATTGAGCACTGCGCCCAGCACTCGTACTTGCGCAGCTTCAAGATCGTCTTTGGCGATCCGCGCCACCTCTCTTCGGGTAGTGTTCGATTCCAGCACCAGAACTGCCCCGTCTGTAAGTCTGCCTAACAAGATCGCGTCGGTATGTTCACTCACTGGCGGTGAGTCGATCAGGACGTAGGCAAACTCCTTTCGAAGCTCGTTGATCCGTGCTTGTAAATGCTCGGGCTTCATGACGGCGGTCAGTTGCTCTGTCATCGATCCGCAGGGCAACAACCAAAGGTTGCGGCCAGGCAACTTTTGGACAAACTGACTGATTGGTCCCGTCTTGAATACAGCGTCCGTCAGTCCCAGCAGATTCTCCGCGTCAAAGCACAGATGGAGAGCAGGACGGCGAAGATTTGCGTCCACAACACATACACGTGATTCGACCTGTGCAGCGAGGGCTTCGGCTGCTCCGGCGCAGATTGAAGTACAACCGGTGCTTTTCTCGACAGCGGTGAAGACCACCACCCGTCGTCCGTTGTGATCCAGCAGGAATATCCTTTGAACAAGCTTGATCAATTCCTCACGGGACAAAGTTCGGGCGTCGGGGGGTGGCGACACGCGTTCGGCCCGGGGAAGAGGCTCTGTTCTTAAGTTGAAGGAGTCCATGTCCCTGGAAGCGCGTTCAAGTAGTTCAAAATTCATGCTCACGAGCGTTCTTTCTCCTTCAAGGAATTTCCCGCATTTCGCGGTTCCTGTGTTTCTGGGGTGGCATCTGCGGCTGGCACACCTGCAGACGGCAGCCACCGTATCGTCCGGGTTATCACATCTCCCGGTTTGAGAACAAAGCTTCCTTCGAGAGGACGTTTGCCTAAAGGTGGAATCACTTTGAACGTGTGCGAACCCACACTCAATTGCGCTTCGACTTCACTTGGGCCATAAGGCTTCCCGTCGATGAAGACTTGCATCCCGGGCGGTTGGGTATCGATCACAATCACGCCTTTGGGTGGCTGTAGCTCAGCTGAAATCCAACTCTTGTGCCCCGGGGATACTTGTACAATTTTGAACCATGTTGAATAAGGCTCTCTGGAAACAGAAATGCGATATGTCCCCTGCGGTAGATCGAAAACGTGAGGAGTTACCCAATCGGGGTTGGACTGCCCGTTAATTGTAATGGCACTCCCCGAAATATTTGATTCGATGACAACCTTCCCCTTTGGAACCTGCTCAGGCGACGGGGAATATTCGATCTGACGGCTAAGTCGGCCCCCGGCGACCGCCTTTTCAGGTGGCTCTCCTGCACCCGCCCCTGTGGGCAAGGGATTGCCGTCATCCGTGGGCTCGATAGCTTTCTCATTGCCACTTGCTGGGGGATTTGAATTGCTTGCGCCATTCCGTGAATCCGCTGAGTCAGGCAAACTCGTAGGCTGTGACTCTGCTTGGGGACCAGCATTCGCATCCGTGTGGATAACGGTGGTTTGCGGTTCCTGCTGTCCAAGAGAATTGTTCATCTTTAGCGGGCCATACTTGGACGCAGCTTCTTCTGCTTGCCCGACGGTATTTGCCACAATTTTCGAGACAACCTGGGGGGGCATACCCGAAGGCATCAACGCCCAGACCACCTCACCGGCCAATACCAAAACGAGCGCGGCAACGGACCATACCAGCCATGCCGGGTTCCTTTTAATTGGCGGCCTTCCTCTGGAAACACCCTCTCTGCGTGCTGTTGAAGAAGAATAGCTCCCTCCCCTAAGGAGTTCTCTCCTGCTGGCATAGCGCCGGTCATGATTAAGGCTTACATCCTCCAAGATCGAGGACTGTCTCCGACCCGCGGCTTGCTGGACCCATGGATTTTCATGATGGTCCTTTTGCGTGTCGAGTTTCAGATCAATCAAAACTTCCTCGATGATCGCTCGGTTGATGCTTTTCAGCCCTTTGGCATAGGCGAGTGAAAGGGCATGGAAGCACATATTATTGACGTTGCGCGGAATCCCTTCGCTTCGTTCCGCAATGACCATGAGCGACTCGTCTGTGAAGAGTGGCAAGCCCGTGTAGCCAGCTGTTTTCAGTCGGTGGCTGATATATTCAGCAACTTCCTCTGGGGAAAGCGGGCTCAGTTCGCACAAGATAGAAATGCGCTGCCTCAATTGTTCTAACCCTGGACGTGCGAGTTTTTCAGCGAGGCCAGGTTGCCCGGCCAAAACAATTTGTATCAGCTTGCTGCGTGAGGTTTCGAAATTCGAGAGCATCCGAACCGACTCGAGCACAGAATCATCAAGGTTCTGCGCCTCATCGATGACCAGGATGAACTGTCTGCCCAATCTTGCTTCTTGAATCAGAGTTTCGTTCAACTGCCGCTGCAAGGCACCCAAGTCCCGGTCGGCGGGATCTATGCCAAGGTCGGCGATCAGGTTAGCTAGGAGCTCGCGCGTAGTACCTTGGGTTTGAAAGAGAAATGCGGTGCGCGCGGAATTCCTCAACCGTTCCATCAGCTGGAAAAGCACGGTTGTCTTTCCCATGCCTGGCCTTGCAATCAGGCTTACGAATCCTCGTCCCGCCTCAATACCATAGATCAGCGACGCTAGTGCCTCCCGGTGCGAGGCGCTCAGGTAGAGGAACCGAGGGTCCGGTGTCATGCCGAACGGCTGTTCATGAAATCCGTAGTATCGCAGAAACATAACGATCTCTCTATTCGGCGCTCTTTCCTTGCCCCGGAAAGTCCAGATGTCCGCTGTTGGATTCTCGCGGCGATTTTAGCCATCGCCGGTTGCTGTTTTCTGCTAAGGCAAATCGTGGCCCGACTCCATTCTTTGGAAGAGCAGCCAGGACCGGCACGTCGAGATACCGGATGACTTCGTCGGGCGTGCGAAACGAGGGATTTAGGTAGTCTACGCCGAAAGCCGATCCCATACTGACAATAAGTGCCAGGATGCCCCCCGCAAGAATCAGGATTGGCGGGGAGTTTACCGGCAATGAAGGAACCGCAGCACTCTCAGCGACCGTAACATTAAGTATTTTTTTGCGGTCCAGCGCGTCTGAAATTTGCGCTTGTTGGCTCTTGTCGAGATAGAGCATATAGTTTTGCTCTGCAGTCTTGATATTGCGGAGCAGGCCCTGTTGTTTAATCTGTTTCTGGTCCAGGAGGATCGCCTGATTGGAGTAAGTGCGGACGACAGGTGCCATGGCGGCTGCCTGTTCCTTCAGTGCCGCAAGTTTGGCTCTGGACTGCGCCAAGTCGGATTGCAGCATCTGATACGTCTGGTTCTGGTCGGTCGTTTCCTGCTGCATAGGGGACTTTTCAGTGGCAGCAATGGTGGCTTTCACCTGGGCTATTTGCTTTTCAACTTCCCGCACCGGCCTATAACTTGGTTGATACTTCGACAAGAGATCTGTGCGCTGGATTTCGAGATTTTGTAGTGTCGATTTCAGATTTGCCATCAGTTCCTGATTTTGGCTTGTCGTGTGCTGTGTCGCTATTCGAGGTGGAGTCTTTTCAAGCAACGCTTCAATTGCCCAAATCTGTTTCTCCGTGCTCTGGATACTGGCTCGAGTTTGTTGCAACTGGCCGCTAAAATCACTGGCCTGCTTCAAAAGCAGAGTCTTTTCCATGTCGGGTGCGGGCGCATCCTGCTGAGTATCAAAGCTGGCCAATTGTGCCTCTGCAAGGGCAAGCTGTTTCCTGTAGAGCTGTGTCTGCTTTTGGAAAAAGCCTAAAGCGCCCGCAGGTCGATAAACAGCCACGTGCTTGGCAATATATAGCTTGTCAAGAGTCTTTAGAACGCGCGCGGCCTCATCAGGTTGATGTGAGGTGTAGCTAACCTTGATGATATTGGAATCCGGCAAGGGTTCGACTTGCAGATCTTTTTGCAGTTTGTGAACGGCACTGGCGGTTTTCGAGTCCTGCCCGCCCCAAGAGGGAAACCAACCGCTCCAGAAATGATGAGGTGACGAAACGAGCCCGCATTCCTTCACCACCTGCTGAAGCAAATCGTTGCTCTTGAGCAACGCCACTTCTGTGTTGATTTCGCGTTCTCTGGCGTTGTCGTCGCTTGCCGGCTGACTTGTGTTGTTGCGGGCGGAAACAACATCATCCCCCCGCTGGTGTTTTACCAGAATTTCCGTTTGTGCCTGGTATTTGATCCCGAATAACAACACCCCCAACACAACCCCGGCAAAGGTGGCAAGAAACGAAATCAATACCACTCGGCGGTTCCGGAACACGATGCCAAGAACTTCGCGAGCCGTATTCGGGGTCCGTTGTACGTGGATCGCGTTATTGGTGTATGGAGTGAGGCTCTGTTGTTCCATCGTGCAACTCCTGCTTTTCCCGTTCTCTCAGTGGAGGTAGTAACTCAACGAGGGCAATGGGATGAAAGGCTTGATCTTCGAGAGCCTGTTTTGAGGAACATAGATCATGTCTCCCGGATGCAACTGCAAGTCTTCGCCCAGGTTTTTCGACGTCAGCATGTGTTTCAAGTTGACTTTTGTAGCCGAGACCCAATTGTCAGAAACTCGACGGAAAAGAATGACATTGTTCCTCCTTCCTTTGTTTGTAAACCCTCCCGCCATGGCGACAGCCTCCGCTACGGTCGTGGCACCACGCAAGTCATACTTGCCGGGATGGTTGACCTGCCCCAGAGCAAGAAAGTAGGGGTTTTCAAACTGTTTTAAGGTAAGGGACACCTCCGGGTTTCGAAGAATCTTCGCGTAGGCCTTTCTAACGTCTGCTCTAATTTCAGGCAAGGTCTCGCCCTCGATGTGAATTCCTTTTGTGTCGCGAAGTGAAATATATCCGTCGGGGTTGACCGTGACGGTCTGGTTAAAATCCGGAGTATAAGGAAAATCAATTTCAATCACATCGCCACTCTCGACTTCGTAGCGGGGATTCCGCCGCTGAAGCTGCGGAGTGCTGAGTTTAGCTGTCTCGGGAATCTTGTCCACCCCGTGGCTCAGCACCTCTCCGATCTGATCTGGACGTGCGGCGTCCTTCTTGCTCTGTTGATCAGAAAACAATCCCGTCACACTCATGCCGGCGACGACTGTCAGGACAGCAGCCAACATGATTAATCTTCTTAGACCCATAACCCGAACTCCTAATCGCAGACTGAAATCCTTGCGTTGCGCTTCGAAGTACTGCATTCAGTAATATGATTACGTGCCCTTCTTCATTCCATAACATTTATGGAGACAGTTTCAGTCAGGAGGTGGCTGAATGGAATCACCCGAGGAAATGTAAACACTGCAATTCTCCCGTCTCGGTGGGCGAGAGAAAGACATGTGGGCGGCCAAATTGTGAGTGAGAAAATAGTGTGATAAGCTCTCAAAGGCCATGACGTCTCTCCGTTTCCAATCGTTGGTCGTTATGGCTTCGGGTGCGTGGAAACTGCCGGTTTCCACGCACTCATGACGCTCCGAGACTCACATCCCAAGCCGCGAAGCTATGCACTGTTCTTCAAGGTTTGTCGCGTGTTTAGGTTCAAACTTCCCATGCCCCTTCAAGGCCCCAAGCCCCCAGCGGCCTGCATAATTGAAAGCTAATCCTGTTTTTGCATATCCGCCCAAGAAACTTGTATACTCCGGGTTGGAGATCCTAGCGAACCGATGAATCTCCTAATCCCGACGCAATGACACTTAAGATTCGCTTGACCTTTTCTTGGTTGCCTTCGGCCTTATATTGTTTCGAAACTCGCTTTCATTCATCATTATTTGAATAGTTCGAATCAATTCAAAGGCTCCTCATATCTTCGGAGTTTCTTGCAAATACAAAGCGAAGTCCCTAAGTTGGTCGACTTGGGTTCCATGCCGCAAGTTAAATTTAAAGATCACCCGCTTATTCTAACGATCCAGTAGCTTGCAAGTAGGATGCCTTTCCCGCTATTCACTTAAGCCCTTATACAAGCAAGAGTTGTCCACCTGGTCATTAACCAGCGCTCTTTTACTCGTCCTGTATAAATTTCCATAAAGGTGTAATTTTTTCGGCTGAATAGAACCGTCGGTTCCCGAGTTTGGACTCGGGCGAAAATTGCATTCTATTTTGAACGCAGTAGGGGCTCCCCTGGAAATGGCGCGGAAGAGAAGGCAAAATGAGAGCGGGACAAAGGCCAATCAGAAAGCCACTGCCGGGATGGTCCCGACTAATTCGAGACAGGATCCTGCGCCTTCTATGACCGAAGCTGAGCGTCAGGCAAAGATCGCAGATCTCGTCCCGATTGTGGTTGAATGGGTCAATTCTTTGAGTCTGACTGCCTACGACCTGGAGTCGTTCTGGGACCAGGTGAATACTGCGTTCTATCGCGGGTGTCACTGGCTGTTTACCGACGAAGCTCCGAACGGTGACAAAATCAGTTCAGGCGAAGATCCAATG
>JAJYLL010000004.1 GCA_021787735.1 Acidobacteriota bacterium
AGCAGCCGCTCGCGGTTCTTCGAGAACACCGTGAAGTCCCAGATCGGGTCGTCCCTGTTCAAGCCCACAAACCAGCGGAACAGCAGGTTGTAATCCAACTGCTCCATCAGCAGGCGCTCGCTGCGTACCGAATAGAGGCACTGCAACAGCAGCGCCCGCAGCAGTTTCTCGGGCGGGATCGAGGGCCGTCCGCCCGTCGCGCACATGGCCCCGAACCGCGGCGAGAGGCGTTTCAGCACCGTATCCACCATCTGGCGAATCGGCGGCAAGGGGTGGTTGGCCGGAACCCGCTGCTCCGGAGAAAGATAGCTGAACATCGCGCCTTGCTGAAGATCAGCACCACGCATGAGGTTTCCTCCTTTGAAATCCTTCAAATAGGTTATCCCTCATCGGGCATTGTTAAAACAGACACACATCCCGACTTTTTCATCAGCCTGCTAGGTTGTTCCTGTGGGCAAACACATGCCCCTGGTCCCTTGCCCGGATGAGCTGCACGTTGACTCCCACGTGACCGTCGCTGCGCCGGACGGTGCCTTCCACAATGTAATCAACCCCCAACTCCCGCGTAATACGCGCCACGTCCTTGTGACTGCCCTTGTAGCGCATAGCGGTGGTACGGGCAATCACGGCCAGGTGCTTGGGCGCCGAGTTGACAAAAGGCAACACTAGCAGGCGAATTCGTGGCACTGGCTCCGGGGTGGCTTCCGAAATACCTGCCAGAAAGCGATAACCGTGTTTGGGCAACGTCCCAATTGAGTGGGGAGGTCAGCTGAGTCGTTCAGCGCCTCCTGCAGTCGTGCGATCGCAGCGTTGAGGTTGTTGTCGAAATCGACAAACACCTCTTCCCGCCACAAACGCCGATACAGTTCCTCGCGGGTGACAACTTCTGCCGGATGTTCGAGCAGCGAAGCCAGGACCTGGAAAGATTTTCCGCGGAGCTTGACTCGCGCCCCGCGTTTGTAGAGTTGGCCCGAATCCCGGTCGACTTCGAAACAATCGAAGTGAACCCTGCCGGTCACGTGAAGTCTCCGGCGGACCTTATAACTGCAGAATACGCCCGGCCGATTCCTGAGTCAGGGGCCGTGTTTTCTATGGGATACACATTATGAAAAAATTAGGATGGAATGGAGCGGCCGTCTATTGCCCCCTCGCGCCAGGTTGGACTAGGTTGCAAGTATCGGCAACTCCATCCGGATTCGCCCCAATTCCCAACAGACCTGTCCGCGACGGCAGGGGGAGGAACGTATGGCCAGACCAATTCGTCATTTAACGCTGGGACTTTGTCTGGTGATTCTTTGTATGCTGTGCGGCTTTGGTAGGGGTTCGGGCCCCACCACACCCAGCGAGAGTAACGTCGTGTCTGTTTCCCTCACGGAGCACTCGTTGACTCTGTCTGGGGACGAAACCCATCAATTCTCTGCCAATGTGACGGGATCGTCGAACACCAATGTTATATGGAGCGTTTCCGGGTGCGAGAGCAATACCTGCGGGTCCATCAGCACAACAAGTCTGTATACGGCACCAGCACTTGTTTCGACCAAACTCGGGGGAACCATCACTGCCGCCGCAGAGGCTGATTCAAGCAGGGTTGATCAAGCAGCAGTCGTGCTGATGCCGATCATAGTTACGATCTCACCGACGGAAACATGGATTGCCCCCGACACCACGCAGGTGTTCACGGCTTTCGTCCAATACGACCACCTCAACGCCGGCGTCACTTGGGCCATGGACTCGGCATGCTCCGATAACTGCGGCACGCGGAGCAATGTTGCCTCCACATCCGTCACGTACACGGCTCCGGCCAGAGCGTCTGATTCTGCCCCACTGAAACTTACTGGAAGTTCGGTGTCGGATCCGAGCAGGAAGGCGGAAACAAATATCACGCTCGCGGCCGCAGGCGGAATGGCTGAAGGTGACTATGCTTTCCTCTTCAAAAGTAGCGGCGATTGCAGCAGAGATTCGTCTGCATCCCGCGCGCGTTTTGCGGCCCCAACCCGGCGATCACGATCGGCGAAATTTATCCAAATGGCGCGGACCGATGCGCCCGGTCTGGGAAGCTGAAACCGCCTGCTTTACCAACAGGTAACCTGGTATTCAACCCACAAGAGAAGTGCAGCAAACACGCATTTCCTGTTATCGCTTTGAATCGAAAAACCGTGCCGTTCCCCGTTCAGCCCACCGCTTGCCATTTAGCGCCATTGCCGTAATCAGATGATTAAACAACCCTTAGCGGCACATCATTCAGTGTAAGGCGATTTCCGGCCATGCGCTGATTCTCTCCCTCCCGTTGCAAAAAGGGCGCTGGTTCCATACCTCTCCAATGGTTGTAGTACCTATGGACTATTGCAGGCCAAACTGTTTACTGTTTCAATATGCCGTGGGAGGGAGACATGGTGAACCCAAATGGAAAGATCGCAGTAATTTCGAGCTCAGATTTTGATTGGACCGCCGAGATCCAGTACAAAGAAACACTGGAAACCCTCGACGACGCCGTCCGCTACGCCAGCAGGCATGGTTTTAATATGATCGTAAAGTACAATATGGCCGCCGGTGTGCACTTTGACGTGATGCACGACCCCAACCTGCGTCCGGCATCTGACATCGGAGCTGACACAGTTGATACGGTCGAGATGGTCCCCGTGATCATCGAACCGGAACGTCATGGATGGGTCCATCTCTTGTCCGAGAGGTTGGTCAAGCTTGCCGGGCGAATCGGTGCCACTGCGAGCCCCATGCCAGAGCCCCGCAGCCAGGCCGTCGCAACAAAATAACCGCATGCCGTAAGGGAGGAGTACCGGCGCGGGCCTCCGATTGTGAGGCCCGCCGCCTCGACCTGCCGGCGCGGCATCCACCCAACATCCCCGTAAACGCTGGCCGCTGATGCTGCCTGCAATTCCCACCGATCGCCGAGGCAAGCTCAAAATTCCGTAGACCGCACACAATACCACGGCGCAGTGCTTGCCTCGGTAATTCCATCCCTGTAGCAAATCATCCTGGTTCTGTGGAAAACTCGCCGCCAACCTCCGATTGCTGGTCTTTAGATGCCGTAACCGGACTTCGGCTGCCAAGCGGACGAGAGGGTCTGCTGGTCGAAGCCTGCGAAAACTTCACCCGTGGTGGCGTAGCGGTAGAGTGCGGTGAGGAATATCCCGTGTGTCGACGCGCTGACGACCGAGAGGAAAATAAAGTAGATGATCATGGTGCAGCCGCCGACCGTGACTCCGATACCGCCAAAAAGGGCGCCGCCAAGGAGCGGGAGAGCGATTCCCGGCAGGGCCAGTAGGAAAAAAATCAGTCCAAAGCTAAAAGTCCCCACCACCTCCTCGCCCCAGTTCTTACGGAAAAGTTGCGCCGAGCGGCTAAATGCCTCGACGGGCCCCAGATTTTCAAACGCCAGCACAGGGACCACAAAGAATGTGGCCAGAGTCCAGGCCATGCCCGCCAGCCCCGCCACAAGTTTCCCGACCAGGCTGGAGCGTTCCTCAATCGCGCGCAGGATCATGCCGACCGTTGCCGCCACCAGCGCCCACTCGAAGATGACGCCCAGCCGGTTCCACGCGGCCCGCAGGCCGTCGCGCACAGTGGGATCGCCGCCCTCCAGTCGAATCCATGCCGCGCTCACCAGTGCGGTATTGAAAAAGATGATCACAAAATAGTTCGCCAGGTAGAACACAAACATGGCGCCAACAATCAGGTTGTTGCTCGGGTGCCAGCTTCCCTGCTCGGCAATGGCTGCCTTGATCTGCGGGTAATAGAAGAATCCGCTGCCCGCCAGGAGCGAGGCCGTAACAGACACGCAGGAAATTGCCGAAAGCACCGGCAACAGCATCAACTCTTCGTCTTCGCGCAGAATGCCAAAACTTTGCTTCACCAGTTCCCATGTGTTGCCAATCTTCCCCATCGTTCCTCTCCTTTTCACCAGTTGTTTGGCTGCGCAAACTGTCGGTCGGCGGCACGAATTGTGACATTGTAACGCCCGCGCCCGCTCTGCGAGAGAGGATTGCGAGATGGCGAAGGCGATTCATGGCCGCCCACACTCATCTTGACGCCCACCGCGTCGAGAGCGTCACCAAGATCAGGCACAGCGTCAGTGCCAGGAGGCTCCAGCCAACCGCCTCAATCACCGGAAACCACCACGCAGGCAGGCTCGCAAACGGGCTCGCAAAGCTGCTCTGAAGAAGCTGATCAAGAGCAAAGGAGAGCAAACACACCGCCGAAACGCCAGCAGCGGCCAGCCCCGGCAGCGCGTGCTTCCAGGGAAAAGGGATCGGCGCGGGCGTGGCGGCATCCGAACGAATAGTTTCCATGACGGACGCTGCCACCCCTGAGGAAGGGAGGATGTCATCGTCGCGCGAACTTAGAATGCGATCGAGATCGTCGTTTGTCATCGGGCATGCTCCAGGCCGAAGGCACCGAGAATCTTTGTAGGTTTATGCCGGCGGATGTTTCGACCCCTGGACATCCTCGCCTTGACGGTCCCATCAGGCAATCGAAGGCTTCGCGCAGCGGCTGCGATGTCCATGCCGTAAAAATAGTAAAGAATAATCGCCTCGCGGTATCGGGCAGGAAGAGCAAGCACGGCCTCCCGGACAATACGGTCCCGCTCATCCTCCAGAAGCCCGCGGTCTGTGGCGCGTAGCTCTCTGATTTCCGCCATACCGTCCAGCGAAACTGTATTAGGCGGAATGCGGCGTACCTCTGAGCAATACAGGTCCGTTGCCAGGGCAAAGAGCCCGGTTGAGGAGGCTGACTCCCTCCGCCACTTTCCAAGTGACCCGTAAGCGCGCAAGAACGCCCCCTGCGCCATTTCCTCGGCCCGCCCGCGGTCAAGGCAGAACCGATAAGCCAGGCTGACGAGCGGCCCTTGCCAGCGGCGGACAATGCTTTCGAATGCGGAGACGTCCCCAGCCTGTACCCGCTCAACGTCGGCCTGGTCCTCGGCAGCGCTCACCCATGATCGTCCGTGGGCATGACCATCTCGGACGTGGAACGGTTGCAATCTATTCCGCCTCCTTGCCACCTCAAAAAAAATGCAACCGATATTCCCGCTGGTCTGTCCCACTGTATGCAGCGGACATTCCGCGCAGGGGAGGCTCCTAAAAAAGCAGCTCCGCCTCCATAACAGGGGCGCCGTTTGCTCGACAATGCCTCGCCGGCCTTTCGATCTTATCTTCTACGAGGCTTACCGCAGCGAACACCATGTCAAACGCCACGAAGTCCACCTGAAATCAACAAAGGGACTCGCGAGATTTCCGATTTACAAGGATGTGAAGATCGCCAAGGGCTGGCGCAATTGCACTCCGGCCTGATCCGCCAACAAGATAAAGCCCAACTTAGTGCTCGTGTATGGCAAGGAGGAACCGCGTCGCGAGGGCCGGCAAAAGTGACAGCTATCAGAGTCGAAGCAACCTCGCCTCTTCACGCTAGATTTTGAGCAAGACAAATAACACCACCACCAGGCCAACGCTTAGCGCCGATCCGATCAGGAGGCCCTTCAAGTCTTCCCTATAAGCTTTAAGAAAGCCGACTCCACAGGCTCCTTCCCTGAGAGAAAATAAATTGACCAGCAGCAACTGGCGCCCATTTTCCGCCGCTTGGCGCCGGACCTCCAAGTTCGCTCCGTTCAGTTCCAGTTTCGCCGAGTTGTTGACGCAATCGGCACTCGCCTCGAGATGGGCCTCCGCAGCCACGTCCGATGGGGTCTGCAGATTCGCAAAAAACTGAACGGTCTGGTGTTCTGCTTCTGGTCGGGTCAGGAGGCTGACAAGAACCAGGGTAACCATCCCCGCCAGGAGTGCAACCAGGAAAATGTTGGGATCCCAAAAATCCAGCCGCTCGTTCTTCCAACTGTAGAGGAAGAAATTCGTCGCCAGCGCCACCAGCAGGCTACTCACCGCTCCCCAGCGGTTAGCACGCTTCCACGTGAGGCCCATCACGATGCTTATCCCCACGTAAGTCGCCATTGTCTCTGTCAGCAGGAAAGAATACAGAACCCTCTTGATGAAGAATATGGCATAAACAATAGCAATCAGCACCGCAATGAAACCGCTAAGACGGCCTACCCAGAGGTAGTGGCGATCCGGCCGCCCCCGAATCAGTCGGCGGCGATAGAAGCCCTGCGTGAACATCGCCCCGCTGTCCACCATCAGAGCGGCGCAACTCGCCAGGCTTGCCCCCATGACGCTGGCCATCAGCAAGCCACGAAAACCGGGAGACAGCAGGTGCTCGCAAGCGAATCCGAATGCGTCTTCCGGGTCGCGGAGACCGTGTGCGCCGAAAAGCCCTTGTTTGACGAACACAACCACCATCAGGCCTACCAGCGCCCATCCGATGGTGCATACGCGCTTGACGTAGTTTCCGTGGAACATACCGACACGGCAAGCTCGTTCGTTCTCCCCTGTCCCTACAGCAGCCATCATGTGAGGCTGAGCCATGATTCCAATCAAGCCGTTGATTGTCAGCATCAGGATAAACCAGGGACCGATTCCTTTTGGCGTAGCCAGGGAAAATTCGTAGGACGGGAGCGCGTGCTTCATCCCATGCAACCCTCCAATCAAACTCCAGCCGAGTGGGATCAGCATAAACGAAAGCACAATGATCAAAAGACCATGGACACAATCGCTCCACGCGGAGGCAATAAGTCCGCCGACAAAACTATATAAGATAAAAATGGCTGCCAGCCCCAACACGATATGGTTAACCGTGTAGCCACCACCCAGCATCTCATTCAGGATTTTTGCCGCGCCTTTCAGGATGCTTGCAATGTTGATCGTAAAGAAGACAAAGGCAAAGATAATGTAAAGGCCCGACATTCCTGCCCCGTAACGGTCCTCAATCATCTCAGCCGTAGTCGTCCGGCGCACGCGGCGGAAGACTGGCCCCATAATCCAGTAAAAGGGTGTGGCAAAGAGGTTCTTCCACTGATACCAGATGGCCGAAATCCCGGAGGAATACACGGCACCTGCGAGGCTTACAGGCATGTCGGAGTGTGTTCCGACACCGAAGCTCTGAGCGATCATCAGCAGCTTGCCGAACTTTCGCCTGCCCATAAAGTAGCCATCGGTGTCCTTGGCTTTAAGGCTCGCCACAACTCCGATGACCGCCAGCACTACAAAGTAGCCGGCTACAACCAGCCAATCCAGACCGCTAATCTGCATACTAAATTTCCACCACCTGGTTGAAGTAAGTGCACTTCGGCAGAGCCGAATACCGCGCGATCGCAGGCTCTCTTAAATTAGCCTGCTAGGCATCCCTCACGATCGCCATCGAGGGGAACCGCTCTTGTCTTTTAACACAAGGCAAAAATCAATGCACAAACGATACCAGAACCACTGAATTTTCGCTAGCTTCACAGCCAAGTCGGCACCAGTTTGGGAATAAAGGGTGATGACAGCGTGCGACTGCATTTGGGGCGCACTGAAAGGCAGGCAACATCAGAATTGATCTGCACCAGAAATACCGGAGTGCGAACCTTCTGTCACCTGATCTTTCGTGCAAGGTCCCGGTAACCATCCATCGGCAAGCACCAGGCACGGGGCAAATCAGAGTGCCTAGCGTGAAGATTTACTCCGTACTTGTACTGAATCAGTAGGAGTCAGCGCTATATCGAAGCGGGTTACGTCTTCCTCCTGGCGTAAGTGCTCCTCGGCTTAGGCAGATCGGTGCGCCAGCAGGGCCAAGATGCCTTCCACCGGAATTCGCAGCCAGGAAGGACGATTGGTGAGCTCATAACGGATTTCGTAAAGGGCTTTCTCAAGAACGAAAAGGTCGAGCAGCCGCGCAAATGCGTCGGGATCTGTTGAACTGGAAGAGCAGCCCCGAATGGTCTTCTGATATCCGCGGATGAAGGAACTTGACGCGTCGGTTTCCCAATCGCGAGCCGGTTTTTGCAGCAGGGTGATTCTTTCGGCCTTGCCCTCAGCGGCTTCAAACAGCGCTGACCACGCCGCGTAGTTCAGCGATCGCAACATACCCGCAACATCCTTGAGGGGGCTGTGCTTGGCGCGCCGTTGGGCAAAGGGACGCGCGGGCTCTCCCTCAAAATCAATCATGTAAAAGTCCCTGCCGGCCACCATAACTTGTCCAAGATGAAGATCTCCATGGAAGCGTGTTTTCTCGATTGCTGTGCCAGGGCCAATTTCGAAACGTGTGATTAAATTCAATACGCGATTGCGCTGATCGAGAAGCGTTTGTACTCGAGCGCGTTGTTCCGCCGCCAACATGGTTTGCGAGTTGGCGAGCAGTCCGAAGGTTGTTGCAGCTTCGGTCTGAATTTGACGCTTCCAGTCGGCGATATCAGATTCAGTGACCGTTTCGGGCCGAAAAGCGGGATCGCCGCTTTCGATGGCAAATGCGCGGTGGAGTTCCGCTATGCGGATGCCGAGTTGCTCCGCAAGCGCGAGATAATCCCTGTTGTCGAGTTCGTCGGCGCCGCCATGCAGGACGCTGGTGAAAATTCGTTTGAGGTGGGCGAGAGTGAACGACCATCCGTCTCCTTGGTTGGCAACAAAACCCTGAATGAGGGCAAGGGCCGTTGGTCGCCCCTCCGCGTCAAAGTGCTCAATAGATCCGAGCAGCGGGGGCGTGTTGCCATAGTTCGCAACGTCGGTCAGGTAGCGTCCGATTTCGAGCTCTGGTTGAATCCCAACCGCCAGCTTCCTGTAGGCCTTCAGCACCATCTTTTTCGCAATCAGAATGCTGGAATTGCTTTGCTCGGCGCCGACTCTTTTTATGTTCTGTTGATCTTCCTCCTGCAAATGAAAATGCGCGTGGGTGCTGCTGAAACGCAGCGTCCCACCGGAAGCAGTCAGCGTCGTGTTCTCGCCGACAGTTCGAATGAGTTCAGCGATGAACCGTGGGTCTGAAAGCGCATCGCACAACGCGCCGGATTGGTCGCCCTTGAGTATGCGGGCGATGATCTCATTGGAGCCTTTGGGTGGCTGGGGAGATGATGGCGTGTCCCACGCGACGGCCAATGGCACAAAGTAATCTTGAAAACGGCCATCGGCCAGATGAGCGCGAAAAGTTGCAAGCAGCCAGCTTCCGCCCTTGCCATGAAGAGTGAATCGGCTTCTCAATTCCACGCGCGTGATGGCTGTGCCTTTGGAGCCGAACCATCGTTGTCTTGAGAGGTAGGCCGGCAGCGCATGCTCTTCAAGCTGCTGGCGCATCGGTTCCTGTTCCAGGCTTTTCCATCCGTCTGAGAAATCCAAAGTCTCAAATTCCGGCATGAACCCCGCCCCTGTCGCAAACTGTCTCGGCAGCGCCGAGGTTCCCGGCGCCACGCGCTTTCTTATGATTGAACGATTGGTGGCTTGATGCAAATGAGCCCGGCGGGTCTGACAGACGACACAACAGGAGGGCCCATGCAGGGCTTAGCTTTCCATAGTGTTTTGAAAGCGCGTTGCCTATGGTGGACATGGGGGATTTAAACCCCCGCCGGCCTAGTTGCAAAATTAGCGCAAAAACGCCATTTGTTGGCTCGATTAGCGTTGTGTTCGGTACTGGGGGGCCAGTCTTGTTCCCTTGTTCACTCTGAGTCACGGGCCGGCCGTTCAAGCTGCTAGCCAAGCGTCCCGCTGTAAGCCAGCGTGCAGAATCCCACAATCAATAGCGCTATGGACAGGATCATGGAATTCACAGCTTTCTTTCCTGCGCCCTTCCATTCACCGGTAATGAAGCCCCAAGCGCTTGAGGCCACGATAATAACCGACATGAAGAGCGGCCAGCCCAGCACGGGTCCCATTTTGCCGATGTTCGTCATTGAGACGCCGTAAATCGCCGAACTGCCAAACCACAAGGCGGCCATAATAAACCCGTAAAGCCAATAGACCTTTGAGCCCGGGGCGCCAAAAAGACCGAAGCTGCGATTCTTGCGCCAAAGATAAAAGCAGTAAATCAAGTAAGGCACGAGCGATGCTGTGTAGAGCGGCGCCCAGATCACATTGTATTGCCAAACAGGGCTGGCTCCGATTTCAACCGCGCGCTGCAGCGTCGGAGTGCAAAAAGCCGCCCCAAAGTTGCCCAGTGGAGAACCTAGTCCAGCTAGAATGACCAAGGTCAACCCCGCCGCAAAACTCATTCGCTTTTCCGCCAGATTCGGCTTCGCCGCCATTGCAAGCGAAAGTTGTCTTTCCTTTTCCCGCCCAGCCAAAGCCGAAACTACAATCCCGGCTAGCATCAGAACGATGCCGACAAAGAAGAACAGCCCTTCGAGTGTGAAGACCTTGTCCGCGTGTTGCGAAAGAAACGGCACGATGGAGCCGAAAGCCGTCGAAATACCGATGGCAATGGCAAAGTTCAAGGCGATACCTACAGCTGCAATACCCAGGCCAAAGAAGATCTGCGCCAGCCCGAATCCAATGCCAAAAAGAATCAGTAGGGACCACTGGCCCGCGGGTGTGCGCTCGAAGAACCGAACAGTGTGGGGAATAGTGGCAAAGGTCAGGACCCACGGCAGGATGAACATGGCCCACACACCCCACACCGACCAGATATTTTCCCAGCGCCACTTGCGGGCAATTTTCGTGGGTACTGCAAAGCTTCCGTTCAAGACGCCGGCAAGGGCCGAGAGGATGACTCCGATTGAGACGCCTGACATAGTTTGATTTACCTTTCCTACCGAATGAAAATGATAGCGGGTCCAGCCGTGCAGCGCAAAAGCCGCAATATGTTTTGATGCAGCGTAATCTTTCGGGCCGGGCCGAGAACCTGATGCACTTTACCGCAACCGCAGAAAGCGTATTCCTTGTTTACCCGCAATGCAAGCGTCACGTTGTCTAGCGTTATTTCACCGGCTTCACTCGGATCATGACGACGCCGTGTTCCTGCGTGTCGGCGGAGTAACTGCCATCAAACACACCAAGGTCCTTGCGGGCCCACAGATCGCGAACTCTCGCGCGGCCGCCAATGCCGATCTGGCTGAACTTCAGCGTGATCCTGATGGTGGATTGTTCGCGATTGAACAGGCCGACAGCCTTGCTGCCGTCGGCAAGAGGCTTCATCCAGATTTCAAGCGGGCCTTCTTCCCACACGCGATGTCCTTCAACTCCGAGCGGGTCCTGATCGACAGCGATGACATCGGGGTTGGTCAGGATCGCGAGCGTTTCCGGAGTCATGTGGGTCAGATCATTGCCGGTGATCAACGGCGCCGCCAGCAGACACCAAAGGCTCATGTGCATGCGGTATTCCTCGGGCGTCATGCCGCCGTTCCCGATTTCGAGCATGTCCGGATCGTTCCAGTGGCCGGGCCCGGCAAACTGCGCCAGGCCCTCCTGTCCGAATCCGATGGCGACCATGCGGCTGTAATTGTCCTTGATGTCGCCGGTCGTCCGCCAGAGGTTGGCGCCCACCGATTGCGCCCACGTCCACACTTCGCCGCGGCCATGGATGCTGTAGACAATGGGCCGGCCCGTGCTGACGAGTGCCTCATGCATCTTTTCGAATGCTTCCGGATACTGTTCGGGCTTGTACATGAAGCGCGCGGTGCACCAGTCATATTTCAGGTAGTCCACGCCCCATTTGGCGTAGGTATCAGCATCCTGCTTTTCGTGGCCGTAGCTGCCCTCATAGCCACCGCAGGTCTTGGGGCCGGGCGAGGAGTATATCCCAAGCTTCAACCCTTTGGAGTGCACATAGTCGGCGAGTGCCTTCATGTCGGGGAACCTCGAGTTCGGGTGGATGATCCCCTTGGAATCGCGCTCGCCCTCCCAGCAGTCGTCGATATTGATGTACTCATACCCGGCGGCCTTCATGCCGGTTCGAACCATTGCGTCCGCCTGGGCGCGCACGATGGCGTCGCTCACTTTGCAGCCAAAGTGGTTCCAGCTATTCCACCCCATGGGCGGGGTGTGAGCCACTTGCGCCTGTGCGAATGAGGGCGATGCAACACAGCACATCGGCAGCAACACCATGAAAACAATAACGATGTGACGAACTATTGCCTCTCGCATATTTATCTCCCGCTGGTTGTTCAGTGGCAAGTGTCCTGAACAACCAGCCACTAACGATTTTCCCCTGCGGCCTGGGCTAGCGATGTTTTACCTGGACGTACCCGGCTCGTTTGGCTTCCTCGCGTGGGTAGTTAGGCGAGATCGGCATGCTCTCGCGCCGGACCATCAATTTGCCGTCTTTCACCCATTGCTCGCCGCGAATTTCCAAGTGTTTCACCATTCGTGCACGCCACAATTCCAACTTGTCCTGGTGTGCGGCCTCGGATGAAAGGTCGTGCAACTCCTTCGGGTCGCTATCCAGGTCGAACAGTTGTTCCGAGCCGTCGTGCGCGTGGAAGATATATTTCATGTGGCCGTCAGTCAGTGCGTTCCAATGGACGAGCGGGCTGTAGCAGATATCGTGTTCCATGTCGATATAGGGCCGCCAGCCTTCGGTATTGCCGTCGGCCAGCCGCAGCAGGCTCATTCCATCCAGGCTATCGGCAAGCGGCTCCAAAGCGCCTGCCGCGTCCAGGAACGTTGCCATCATGTCGCGCAGTTCGGTGGGCTGGTCAACTACGCGACCGCGCGCGCCGCTGATCAATCCTTTGGGCCAGCGCATCAGCATGGGAATGCGTGCCGACGACTGGTAGGGCTGGCATTTGCGCCACATGTTATGGTCGCCCAGCATGTCGCCGTGGTCGGCGGTGTAAACGATCAGCGTGTCCTCCATCATTCCGCGCGCGTCCAGTTCTTCCAGAATCCGGCCGATCTGTTCGTCCACATAAGTCACCTGGCCGTAATAGCCCGCGCGCGATTGGTGCACCTGTTCCGCGCCGAGGTCGCCGTGCCAGATGTCGAGTCCCGGCCCGCTGCGCTGCCTGTATTTTTCCGACCACGAAGCGTGGAAGGCAGGTGGCAGGTTGGCATCCATATACTCGCGCATCAGCCGCTCCGGCGGAATATACGGGCTGTGCGGAGGAATAAACGAAACCTTCAGGAAGAACGGCTGCCGACGGTCGTAGGTCCGTAGAAAGTTCACGGCCGTCCTCCCCATCCAGCGCGTGCGGTGCAACCGCTCCGGGTAAGGGAAGGCTTTGGCGGAGTAAGCGTTCCAGAAGTCTTTCCAGCCGAAGCCGCAGCCGTCCACGGCGTCGGAAGTGTCGTTGGGGCCGCCGGGACCCTTGATGTTGGGAGCGTTCTGCCAGAAAAACGAATGATAGTCCGACTGATAAATGTTGCGGATGTCGTGGTGCTCGTCGTTCAGCATCAGGTCGTAGCCGTGCCACTGGCGCGGCGGGTCGTAATGGTTCTTTCCGATGGTGGTGGTGTAGTAGCCGGCCTTGCTCAGTTCCTGCGGCATCTCATGGCGATATTGCGTGGCGATGGGCCAGCCGTCCATACCCAGCAGGCCGTGGTTCCAGGGCGAGAGCCCCGTCAGCAGGCCGGCGCGAGCGGGAATGCAGCTCGGCGTCGCAGTATAAGCGTTGCCGAAGCGCACGCCCTCACGCGACAGCGTGTCCATGTTGGGAGTGCGGACGGCGCGGTTGCCGTCGCAGCCCATGCAGTCGCCGCGATGCTGGTCGGCCATGATCAAAATGATGTTCGGCCGGTCTTTGCGCCGCGGGCTCGGTTTGGCCGTTTTCGCGCTCAGCGCCGGCGCCTGCATCGACGCCGACGCCGCCACTGCCATCTTGAACACGTCCCTGCGGCTCAGTTTCCCATCATTGGATTTTGCCACGTTGCTTCCTCCGTTCCGTTTCGGGTCGAATACGCCCTCCTCGCCGTCATTTCGATCCCGCACGGCGGGAGAGGAATCTGCTTATCTCCTGACTGCTGTGACTATTTTTCATCCTCCATCCTTCTGTCTCCAGTCTCCTGGATTCTTTCTCCTGTACACTAATCCCTACTTCCTGCCTTTTTCCTTGCACTCCTATCCGCGACGCCGCATATTATCACAAGCCGCGCAGAGCAGAGGCGTCCTTTGGCTGCGCTAACCACCGGATTGTGAGCGAACATTCCCGCGGGAAATGGGTAACACTCCCAAGCAGAAGTTCCCTGGAGGAACTGGAAGGAGTGTTACCGATGGAAGGCACGGCAAGCGTTGTGGCGAAAAAAAACGGCGGCTGGCGGCTGGGAAATTGAAATGATTCATGGGGCGCTCAAACAGCCGGAAACTCACCCTGAGGTTGGTACAGAAAAAAGGGACCGCTCAGGTTAAGCCTTCTCTCACGTCCATAGTGGATCTCCTTTTCGTGTATTTCAGCGGCTCACGTTCAGGAGTTTCGGCGATGGACTCGTACAGGTGTCAAACTTCTACTGCCACCCCGGCAGCGCCAGGGCAGCCTCCAGGGATGCGCTAGCTCCGGCCGGGCTGCAGTCGAATCATCAACGCGCTGGCCGCGGGAATGGCAATTTCCTGGCCGGCGCCTGTTAGCGCAACGGGATCAAGATGCCTCGCCTGGCCACTAATATTTGTCGTGGCGGCGCCGAGAGCCGGCATCGGATAAGTTAATGCCCCAGGATCAATGGCACAATTCACCTTGGCCGGCACTGCCCCCACGTTTGCCAGTACAATGAAGGCCTCGCCAGGGCGGCTATACACGGCAGAATAGCAATCCGCGTGATTGAGCCTCACCGCTTTATTGCGCCAGTCCTCAAATTGATACTGGTTCAGATCGCCCAAAGGCTTCAGCAGATTGAAGACTTCCAGCGCGCCGTCACTCGCCGGCCATGTCGCCACACCGGTAATCAACGCTGTAAGGTAGAACAACTGTCGCACTTCCGTGGGAGCATCCGAAGCGATGCAACCATACTCGATGACCGCCCGGGAACGCGCGCCCACCATGTTCCATTCCAGCGGCAGGTCCTCAGGCTTGGGCATTGTGCTGGAGATCGCTCCATAACCCCACTCCATCGTGCACACCGCATTAACGAAGTTCTCAGCCGCCAGCATTGGGTTCATCGAGTTGTGTACCAGAATCAGCCCGTTTGGTCCCACGCGCTCGCGAGTCCACTCCATGAGTTCCAAAAGTTCATCGACATCCCAATGGCCAGTGGGCGAAAGAGCATAACTCGCGAGCCCCTTCGCTGGGGAAACATCGTTCGATGTCTTTCCGACATGGAGTGGGTTGTTGCAATACAACGCTTGGTTCCAATCATAATAAACGCCATCAAAAGGACAGTTTCTCAGCACCCGATCCACACAGACTTTAAAGTAATCAAGCCAGCCGGACTTCAGGCACATCAGCGCCCCCCAATTGAAGTTGGGCCGTAGGTTGCCTTGGTCATCCGGTTTGCAGCCCCATTCTTCTCCATGCTCTTTCATCTCTTTGGTCGCGTAACTCAACTCGTGATTGGAGAAATAGGGTACGGCCTTGATACCGTATTTGTGGCAGTTCTCGATGACCTCCGCCATCCTTTTCATCTGTTCCGGAGGATAGGGTGGCCAAGCTCCGTCTCGCCAGTAGAGTCCATCATGGTTCACATCTCCATCATCGTGGAGCGTCATCGTCCCGACTCCAAGCGTGGCATTACGCTTGATCTGGTCTTCAGAGACCCATTTCCCGCCATCAGGATTGAACGACCGCTCAAGCCACGGGTTGTGCCCATGCCCGTCAAGGATCGGCATGCCAAGGTAATAATCAAAGACATAGGAGCCCGCCGCCGTGACGTACCCTCCACGTGCCACATAGAACGTGGGAGCCAAGTCTAGCGGATCAATCGAAATTCGGACCCCGGGTGGGTCAACGCTGGCCGAAATCGCCGCATAGCCGGCCCCGGTTTGACCCGCCACCTGATAATCCCACTGCGAAAGGGCGTCGGATGCGAACCATTCGATACCTTCCGTGCCGGGGTTGGCCCACACCAGATACCGGGGGACGTAACGCGTTTGAAAGGGAACATCAAATTGCGTTTCTGGCCGGATTTTCCCCCAGAAGCAGCTTCCGTTCTCCAATACTTCTGGACTGAAAGCCTCAGCCGCATTGGGATTGTAACCGTAATGAGTGAATGAAGGATCCAGCAGGGTGGATAGTACGGAAAGCCGCCGGACCTTCAGCCCGTGCGCCGGGAAATGAAATTCCTTGTGAATCTTGATGTAGCCCCAACGGTAGTTATAGCTTGTGCTGGTTACAATTCCTGAGTCCTTCCCCTCACGGCTGAAGAGTCTGCACTGGGCAGTAACCACATCCCATTTTCCAGTTTTTGCCGTGGAAACTGTTGCCGAAGGATCAGCAATATCCATGAAGTCCTCCTGGCGAAATTGCTTTCTTGTAACCCCGCCCGGAGGTCCATCCCCCCTGAGTTGAACCGACGAGGCGAGCGGCCGGAGCAGAATATTCTCGGCCTTCCCGTACGTGTAATGAATCCTGGTGATCGCCCCGCCTTTTCTTAAGTCATGCTCCACCGCATAGTAACGGGTGGAAACCACGAGCTTGCCCTTCGACTCGTCCCTTTTAATAACATAGGACTGAGGCCACCAGGCAGGAGGCTCAGCGCCCTGAGTCGACGCGTCAGAAGATAGCCTGGCATCGGCACGCAGACGCGGAGAGAAGAGGCTCGTCCCCCCGAGCGCGGCCAGGCCGGATTCCAGAAATTCCCTGCGTCCCAACTGCGACAATTTGGACACCAGTTCTCCTTCCCTGCCCATACTGTCTGAAGCATTGCAAAAGCTCCACGACTCTATCACGCAAGGGCCAGGAGCTCAAACGAAGGACATTGCGTCCGGGAATGCAGTTTCATCCTGAATCAATGCCAGGCCGTTGTCGGAGGTCCTCCAGCCTCAACATTCGCCCGCACCTGTCCGCACGCTGCAAGAAGCCTCGCGACCGCTTGCACCAGCGGAAGACAATATTTGCGCTTAGGCCATTCATCGCGCCACCATCCCCAACGATGCTCAGGCCGCAAAGGTGTCATCCAAACATTTCAGTTTGAATTCCAGCCGACAACGATGCCGTGGAAGGTCCGCATTCGACTTGCAGCCGGTTTCGGCTTTTCTTACGCAGGGTCTGTGGTTGTGTCGGAAAGGACTGATAGGTGGCGCTTATCAATACCTTCTGATACTTCCCGTCCCTTTCCTAAGGGGCATGGCCGGACACTTGCGTGCCATCCGATGTTGCCGACTCCGGCGCGTGTGACTGCCCTATGCGGAAGGTCAGCCGCCCAAGCCTAAGCCTTACCGCGGATGCACGGATCAGCAATCGCAGGCCTCGCGAGGAAACCAGCCTTGAAGCATAGCGCTGTATTTTTTTGTCGAAGCTGGGCTGGTCCTTCTTTCCTTCGTTCTAGCCTTTTATGTTCCCAGCCTGGACTTACGCTCGTTTGGAGTCATCGAGCTAAGCTTTCCTGAAGTTGGCGAAGAAGCGGGAGTATTCGTTTTTGTCGTTGGGCCAGGAGCCCTCGTTCTGCGTGCCGGTTTGCTTCCCATTCCACCGATTCCTCAGCCCACTGTCACGGACGAGGTTTGTTATCCGTTCCAGCATGAGACATTCGCTCACGTCCGTGGATCCAAGGGCGGCTTTACCGTGGCTGGCCTGTCGGACCGTGTAGCTCGTGAGCTATATCGCAGGATGCACCACAAGCCCCGTATTCCGTCCTTCCAGGTGATCTTTTTCCCCTCGCCGTAGGTGCGCCCATGGTAGGAAATCGGGACTTCGTAAACGCGCCAGTCGCTCTTCCCGATCTTGCAGGTTATCTCCTGCTCGAAGCCGAAGCGGCTCTCCCGCAGATCGAGTTGTTCCAGGACCTCGCGCCTGAAGGCCTTGTAACAGGTCCACACGTCGGAAAGATTGAGGTCCGTGAACGCATTCGATAGAGTGGTGAGAAACTTGTTCCCCATGTAGTGCCAAAAGAAGAGCACGCGATGGGGCCCTCCCAGGAACCGCGATCCATAGACCACGTCTGCATTGCCACACACGATGGGCTCGATCAGGCCGTGGAGGTCCTGGGGATCGTACTCAAGGTCGGCGTCCTGAATGACGATGATCTCGCCGCGCGCTTCTCGAAAACCGCGACGAAGCGCTGCGCCCTTGCCCTGATTGTGCTCTTGAAAAAACACCCGGATGTTGGCGGTGGGCAACACGCACTTGCCCGCGCGCAGCCCCATCACGCCGAGATTGACTCTTGAATGGCGCGAGAGTTCCGCCAGAAAGTCGCGAGTCCCATCCGTGGAGCCGTCGTCAACAATGACAAGCTCCTTATCGAGATCCACCGCCTGGACCCGGAGAAGAATCTCCTCAATTGTCGCCCGCTCATTGTAGACCGGAATGACTACCGAAACCGGAATTCCCATTATCAACTCCAGACCTTCTATGGAACGTTCGCCTTATTGCGTTGCGGCTTTCGTGTGTGGAACTATCCGGCGCCCGGAGGATACGCACATGCCGAAAATCCAACAAGCTGCTGGCAGCAGGTTCGTCTCACCAGTTCTGCCAGGGTAAAGCGGCCACTACAATGTCTTCAATCGGAATCCGAGGGCGACGCATGGCCGTGACTTCGATCTGCGCCGCCAGTGTTCACCACAAAATATGACCCAAATATATACGCTTCGTATCGTTCAAATGCAAGAGCGTAGCGCATCTATAACGCCGTCGACCTTTCTCAGGGGACATTTGAGCCAGCCAGCAACTCGTCCAACCTGCTGGCTGGGATGAAGACCTGCAGCTTTTCGCAGGTCTTCATCCCAGCGGATTCCCGAAGCTGATTCCGACCAATGCTCGCCTCCTGACTTATGACGATGGATCACCCTCGGTTCCATCAAGCAAATGAGCCCGAGTGTCACTAATCTACTGAACGAGTTCACGGAGTTGATTTATCTCTTAGTCGCGGATATGCTTGCGCCGGAGGATGAAATTTCTACTTCCCTCAGAGTCCGGAAAAACGCCAAATTTGCCGCGCTGATTTTCTTTGCAGCGGCCGTCCTATTGTTCATCGCTCACCTGCTTAAAGGCATAGAGCTTAGTGGCAAGGCTGATTTTTATTGGGTTTACATTGCAGGAACAGAGGTTAGAACGGGCCATGCCCTCGATCTTTATAATCTAGCCCTGTACCCTTTCAGTGCCCCATTCGATCGCGCAGCTTGGGAGTCGTTGCTATTCGTCCCATTCACCTTCTTCCCATTTTCCGTAGCACTACGGCTTTGGAATACGGTCAGCATTGTTTTGTTTGGCGTCTCCGGGTGGCTGCTGCGATATGAAATTCGGGACATATTGGTGTCGCGACCTCAATTCCTCCGCAGATTGTTCCTCTTCGCGTTGCTAATCCCTATTGGAGAGACGCTGGCATTCGGACAAGATGCCGCACTTTTCTTGCTGTTCATCGTGCTCGCGCTCAAGTCCGCAAAGAACCGCAAGGATTGGGATGCGGGGATCTGGATAGGTCTTGCATCTATCAAGTTACAGCTGCTGTTACCCCTATTTTTGCTCATCATTCTCCGCCGAAAATGGCAGATTGCGTGGAGCGTCGCACTAACAGGAATATTTCTTTTCTGCATTTCTACGGCTTTGGCTGGACCTAACTGGGTATTTGCTTGTATTCATACTCAAGCAAGCGTAACAGACCAGATGGGCTACTTGACGGCCCGTTACATACTCACATTATCAGGCGTTCACAAACTGACCCTCGTGATTCTCGTAGCAGGCGTATTGGTATCTCTCTGGCTCGTTCGAAATATGCCATTCGAACGCGCGGCAGCATGGATGATCGTCTCAGCTATTTTCTTCAACTGGCATTCATTGCCTTACGATTACGCATCTGCGTTGCCGGCTATAGTGCTTAAAGAATCTCCCCTGAAAGGAGGGGAGGATACTATTACAACCGGCCGGCACCTTATACATTCCGCGGCTCGGAATGTATGTGGCACCTCACAGCACTAAAACAGCCCGCTGATGGCACGGGAATCGGCGAATGCACGCACCGGGTGGTGCACGTGCCTAGCAGCAATCAGGGCGCGTAGCGCGCCGCAAGGCTTTGCAGGGAGGCATGCCGCCGTGGAAATACGTTGTCAACCGTTTTCTGACCGCCTTCGAAAACCTGCCGCGGGTGAAGCTTTCGGAATACCACACCAGCTACGGCGTCTTCAGCCGCTGGGTGCTGACCGAGTTGCCAGTGCTGGCACGCAGGAATATGCACATCGCCAGGCGTGGGCAACTGGGCGAATGTACGGCGCATGGACGGATCGGTTATGATGCCCTGAAAGAAGACTGTGATGCCCGGCCCTGCCCAACGGAACGCGGCCGCAGACATGCCGGCGAAACCGTTCCGTGATCCGCGGAAATTTTCCCCATGGCATCCTGCATCTGCCCCAATGGGCCGTGTGTTTAGCTACTGATTGCGGAGACAGAGATGAGAAGATTCCTCCCGGCGTATTTGATTTGCGCCCTTTTGATTTTTGCCCCGATCGTTTTTGCCGGCCCGAAAAAGCAGCCGGTTGATTACGTGCGGCCTGATATCGGCGGTGTCAGTATTCTGCTTGCGACCACCAGACCGATGGTTCAGTTGCCGCATGATTATCCACAGGTCACTCCGCTGCTGAATCCCGGCATCACGGATTCCTACCTGGCGACCAGGATATTTGGTTTTCCGGCAGGCGGAGTGTCGCTGATGCCGACAACCGGCAGGATCAAGACCAATCCAAATGATATCGCCTCAAGTTTTGACCGCGACTTTGAAACCCGTACTCCTTATTACTACGAAGGGTTGCTTGAAGACTACAACATCGAGGCATCGTATACGGTGGGGCATTTCGCCATCATCTACCGCTTCCAGTTCCCTTCGGCTGAAGGCCACCACATCAATATAATGATGAGAAGCCTGGGCAACATGCATACGGTTTCTCCAACCGTTGTCGAGGGATCCACCTCCATCCAAGATGTTCCGTATTATTTCTATCTCGAATTCTCAAAGCCATCCGATGGAGCAGTGTCCTGGAAATACGATGGGAAGCCCGGCGAGTTGCGGCACATGGAAGGCAAGAAGGTTGGGCTCACGCTGAATTTCCCAAACTCGGGGAATGAGGAGGTGCAGGTCAAAGCCGGGCTGTCCTTCATCAGTCTGGATCAGGCAAAAAAGAATCTGGATGAGGCTATCGAGGGCTGGAACTTTGACCTTAGAGAACAACAAACAAGGTTAGCATGGAACGATCTGCTGGGTAAAATTCAGGTCAAGGGTGGGACAGAAAAGCAAAAGATCATCCTTTACAGCTCACTCTACCGGGCCGAAGAAAACATGATGAACATTACCGAAGACGGCCGGTACTACAGCGGATACGACCATAAAGTTCATGATTCCCACGGCAGGGATTTTTACACTCAGGACCAGTTGTGGGACACCTTCCGATGCGAGCATCCGCTGCAATTACTTCTTAATCCCAAGCAGCAGGAAGATATGATTCAATCCCTCGTGCGGATGGATGAGCAATGGGGCTGGCTGCCTTCGTTTCCGCAAGTGGGAGGCGAGTTTGCAGCCATGATCGGCAACCATGCCGATGAACTGATCGCCGATACTTACTTCAAGGGCTATCGCGGATTTGATGTTGAGAAAGCGTATGAGGCCATGAAGCACCAGGCCCTCCAAGGCACCATGCTTCCATGGAGAAGAGGAAAAATGACGTCGCTGGGCGAAGTCTATCTGAAAAAGGGTTTCTTCCCTGCTCTCAAAGAAGGGGAAAAGGAGACAAATCCCAGCGTGCATCCGTTTGAGCGGCGGCAGGCCGTCTCGGTAACGCTGGAGGCGGCCTACGATGACTGGTGCGTTGCGATGATGGCGAAGGCATTGGGCCGCACGGCGGATTACAACCGCTTCATCAAGATGGCCCACAATTACGAGAACGTCTTCAACCCGTCGATTGGCTTCATGGCCCCGAGGTCGGCCGACGGTGAATGGGTGAAGGGATTCAATCCGATCCTCCCGAGTGGGCCGGGAGGGCGCGACTATTTCACAGAAGGTAACGCCTGGATGTGGACTTTCAGCGTCCCGCACGACGTTGCGGGTCTCATCCGGTTGTTCGGTGGGCGGGAGGCTTTTCTGAAAAAGCTGGACAGGTTGTTCGAGGAACAATACGACGGCGCCTGGAAGTACGTCTTTCTGGCCAAGTTCCCCGACGACACCGGCTTGATTGGAAATTACGCGCAGGGCGATGAACCAAATTTCGACACTGCCTACCTGTACGATTTCGCGGGCGAGCCCTGGAAAACTCAGAAGATGGTTCGGGAAATCATGGAAGTTTGGTATGATGACACACCAATGGGGATTCCAGGTGACGACGATCGTGGGGCGATGGGTGCATGGTACGTGTTTTCGGCCATGGGCTTCTATCCGTTTTGTCCGGGCGATCCCTATTACGTTATGGGCAGCCCACTGTTTCAAGAAACGACGATCCACCTGGCAAACGACCGGACGTTTACGATCGAGGCGGACCAGGTCTCCAGGCGCAACAAGTACATCCAGTCCGCAACTTTCAATGGAAAACCGCTGACTCAACCGTGGTTCACACAGCAGGATATCGACGAAGGCGGAACCCTGGAGTTGCGTATGGGGCCAAGACCGAACAAGAACTGGGGCAGCACACTCGCTGATAAGCCACCATCGATGAGCCATTATGAATAATCGCTTTGCGTGATGGCCTCAACCTGTTTGTGGGCGCAGAGATGCCCGGTAAAGAAATACCGCAGCAGTGTGCGAATGGGGCAGCCGACATTGGTTCTCCAAAAATTGTGAAAAGGAGGATTGCATGAGCGGAGTACGCCTTTTGGTGGGGACTGTGAAAGGCGCGTTTGTTATTGAATCGGACGGAACGCGCAAAAAGTGGAAAGTCAGCGGGCCGCATTTTGCCGGCTGGGAAGTTTACCACATGAAGGGCTCACCTGTTGATCCCGACCGCATCTACTGCTCGCAAACAAGCGGATGGTTCGGGCAGGTGATCCAGCGCTCGAACGACGGCGGCAAGACGTGGGAGGCGCCGGGTGGCGGCGTTACCAAGTCGCCGCAGGGCTGGCCACAAGGCGAAAGCAACCGGTTTGTTTACGATACCTCCTCCGAAACCGGCAAGCCGCTCACCACACACCAGTGGTATGACGGCACGCAGCACCCGTGGGAGTTCAAACGAGTCTGGCACCTTGAACCTTCGCTCAGCGACCCCGATACGGTTTACGCCGGGGTGGAAGACGCTGCCATTTTCCGCACAGTTGACGGTGGCTTCACCTGGCAGGAACTTCCTGGGCTTCGCGGACACGGCACCGGGCCCCGCTGGCAACCAGGAGCGGGTGGAATGTGCCTGCACACCATTGTCCTCGACTCAAGTAATCCCCACCGGATTTTCATTGCCATCTCGGCAGCGGGAGCTTTCCGCACGGACGACGGCGGCAAAACCTGGAAGCCAATCAACCGCGGCCTGCGGTCCCAATTCCTTCCCGACCAGGACACCGAGGTCGGGCACTGCGTCCATCGCGTTGCGCACCATGGCGCGAAGCCGAACGTGCTCTTTATGCAGAAACACTGGGACGTAATGCGCAGCGACGACGCCGGCGACAACTGGCACGAGGTCAGCGGCAACTTGCCCACCGACTTCGGTTTTGTGATCGACATCAACACAAATGAACCGGATACCGTCTACGTGGTGCCGATCAAAAGCGATTCGGAACACTATCCGCTCAAGGGTCGACTGCGCGTCTATCGCAGCCGGACAGGCGGCAATGAATGGGAACCGCTGACCAAAGGGCTGCCGCAGCGCAACTGCTTTGTGAACGTGCTGCGCGACTCGATGGCGGTGGACAAGTTTGACCCTTGCGGCGTCTATTTCGGCACCACCGGCGGACAGGTTTACGGCTCCGCCGACGGCGGCGACAGTTGGAAAGCCATCGTCCACGACCTGCCCCGCGTGTTGTCAGTTGAGGCACAGACGCTTTTATGATTCGAGTCGCACTTCCCTTCCATCTCCGGACGCTGGCACGGGTTGACGACGAAGTCAGGCTCGAAGTTCAAGGTGAAGTGACGGTGCGGTCGGTACTTGACGCGCTGGAAGCGAAGTACCCCGTGCTTCGCGGAACGATTCGCGACCACGACACCGGAACGCGTCGCCCATTCATTCGCTTCTTCGCCTGCGAAGAAGACTGGTCGCACGAGCCATCTGACGCTCCCCTGCCCGATTCGGTCGTTAAGGGAAAGGAACCTTTTTGCGTGATCGGAGCCATCGCGGGCGGGTAATCTGCGAACTGCGAAAGGCGTAAAGGAAATTCTTAAAGTAATCAAAAGCCATCACGCAAAGGCGCTAAGGCGCAAAGCGAAAATAAGGGCACGCTACCAACCAGCTTGGCTGCTTCAGCCACGAACATTGCCAGGCACCCTGCTGTATTTGCACTTCCTCTAATGAGGGATGCTGCTTTGCGCCTTCGCGTCTTGGCGAGAGGATGCTCTCCCCTTTGGTTATCAATATTCCACTCTGACCAGCCATAGACCGCTCGCGGGAGCCGTTGGCCCGGCCTTGCTGCGGTCCCGAGCCTCAAGAATTCCGGGAATATCTTCGGGCGACAATTTGCCGCTCCCGATTTCAAGCAGAGTCCCGACGATGTTACGCACCATGTGGTGCAAGAATCCCGACCCGCAAACTTCATAAACGATCATCTGCAATTCCTTCCGCACCCTGATGCGCGAATAGAAAATCTGCCGGACATTTGAGTCTTCAGAACGCCCTTTCACCCTGCGCGCCGGATCGCTGCCGGCAAACGACGTAAAATCATGCTCGCCCTCGAGCAGGCGCGCCGCGCGTGCCATCCTCCGGATATCGAGCGGATAGGGATGGTGGCAAACATAACGCGCCAGATACGGGGGGCAGATCGCCCTTTGCAAAATGCGGTACCGGTAAGCCTTGGCCCGGGCGCTATGGCGCGCGTGGAAGTCGGAAGGAACATCTTCGGCCTTTCGCACGCGGATCGAAGCAGGCAAAGAATCGTTTAACGCCTTCACCAGGCTCGCGCAAGGGATTGGGCAGGATGTTTTAAAATTCGCCACCTGGCCTGTTGCGTGGACGCCCGCGTCCGTCCGCCCGGACCCGTAGAGTGTGACAGCGGCGCCGGTAATCTTTGCAGCCCGCGTTTCGAGTATCTCCTGGATGGTCTCCGAGTGAGGTTGCCGTTGCCATCCGTGGAAGCCGGCGCCATCGTAAGCAATGGTCAGACGAATGTTTCTCATGCTCACACAGATTAGGGCCTCTGGCAGCCTCTGCGCAACCCGTCGGGCCGTAACCCGTTGATCAACCGGCCGTCAGCAGCTCTCAATTTTGTCACAAACAGCATCTCGGACGGTATCCGCCATTCACGATTAATCTCTACGGAACAGAAACTAAAGCGTTTATAAAAGCGTACAAAATTATGCAATCTTTACTTGACAGTAATCCCATTTGGTATTACTACTAGGTAAACACGGAAGGCCCGATTTGCCGTGGAGGAGACAAATTGCCGCAGAACGCACAAGCCGGAAGCAGCTGATGTTCTGATCAAAATCTCCTGGATTGGCGCGCCACGGTACATTGGTTTGCCGTATTGCAAGTGGTTTGGCCGGGTCGGGAAATCGGTCAGGCCAACGAGGCCCCCCTCCCGCGGCGGACGGAACCACAAGTTCCGTCCGCTGCACCTCGTTCTGCAAGGAAGTAACAGTTCAATAGCTGCGTCGCCAGAGATCGAATCCGCCACATTTGCGTCGGCGGCGTAAAGCCGCCGCTACAGCTTTTTCAGTAACCTGCTAAAGAGCTGCTCCGAGCTCTTCCCCTTGACAATCTAGGGGAGCGGCGTTAAGGTCTTAATTCGAAGTTGCGACAGATTGTTGTGCCCTCCCGGCTTGCTTTGCCTGCAACAGGATTCAAGCACGCGTATCATGCCGGGCTGGCGCAACCGAGTCCGGCATCGGGCAATCCAGATGGCACGCCGTGACGAGCCGGTGAAACCATTGCCAGAATAACCCGGCGGATGTTACATTGACCATCTAACGCTACAAAGACCATCCCTGCCGCGGAGGTTCCTTGCTTGCCCGCGGCGAAGGTGGCTGATCAGCGCGACTGGAGCGGACAATCACCACTTGACCTCAAAATAACAACTTGCATTCTGCTCCGGCAATCAGGCGTGTTCTCCCACCTTTATGAAACTGAATATCCCCGAGATTCGTATCTAAGATAGTGGGCATGAGACACAAGAGACTCTGTCCCGGAGGGAGAGGTTACGAGATGATACTGGAAAAATTAACCCGGGCTACTGCACTGCTGGCTCTGGCAATTTCCTTGCTGGTGGGCGTCTTGCCGGTGGAACTCCATGCCCAACAGACGAACACCACCAAAGCGCCTCAGGAAAAAGGCACTTTCGACTACACAAACGGCCCTTCTATTTTAAAAGGATACTCTTATCCTTACATCCCGTCGCCGTCGCTGAGCAACACTCCGCAGCTAAACCAACTGATCCAGAATGACAAGCTGGAACTCTCTCTGAATGCCGCCATCGAGCTGGCTCTGCAGAACAACCTGGACATTGCCGTAGCCCGGTTCCAGCTCCCCATTGCGCGGCTTGACGTTCTCCGAACCAAAGCCGGCAGCGCGGCTCGCGGTGTTTCGGGAGCGGTGATTTCAAACGCCCTGTATTCGGGCGCCATTGGAGCGGGCGTCGGCGGCGTGTCAGGCACCGGGGGAACGGGCGGCGGCGGATTTACGGGCGCTGGCGTCACCAGCACCAGCTTCATCGGTCCCGGCGATCCGGTAACGGGATTCACGCTAGGATGGAACAACGCCTCCACGCCGTTGAATTATGCTTCCCTGACAGGCGTCGGAATTGAGGGAAGTCACACGGCCACTTACGGCACTTTCTTCGGGAAGGGCTTTTTCACTGGAACCAGTTTTGTGGCCTCTGTCAACGGTCAGCGAAGCAGCACGACGTCAACCACTTCGCTGTTTAACCCTTCGGTTCCCACCTCTCTGACGGTAGGTCTCAATCAGCATTTGCTCAAAGGCTTCGGGCGCCGCTCCAATGCGGTTTTTATTCGCATCGCGAACAACGATCTCAAGGTTGCGAACTCGGTATTCCGCAAGCAGGTCATCACCACTATTGCGCAAGTGCTTAACGCCTACTACACGTTGCTGGCCGACAGGGACCAGGTGCGCGTGGCGCAGTCTGCAATCGATTATTCGCAAAGGCTGGTAGAGGACGACAAGAAGCAAGTCCAGATCGGTACATTGGCCCCCCTGGACGTTGTGCAGGCGGAATCGACGCTCGCTACCGATCAGCAGAACCTGATCGTGGCCCAGACCACTTACCTGCAACAGCAGGAGGTCCTCAAAACCATGATCTCGAAAAGGGTGACTTCTGAACTCGCCAGCGTCGAAATTGAACCCACCGATAACCTGCCCGAGCCCAGGCCCGGCGATATCCCTCCACTGGCGGAGGCCCTGGCTGAAGCAGTCAAAAACCGCCCGGAGATTGAACAGGATGAATTGAACCTGAGAAACCAGAATTATACCATCCAGTCGAACCGCAATGGGCTGTTGCCCTCGCTCGATGCCTTCGCCACGTACCAGTCCAACGGTCTCGCCGGTGTCCCTTTTGCCACCATTGTCCCCACAGGTCCCGGCGGTCTGGGAGATTCGCTGTCACAAATTTTCAGAGGGGCATACCCTAGCTACTCCGCCGGTCTCACCCTGAGCATCCCCATCCGCAACCGCGTCGAGCAGGCCAACGCCGCGCAGGCCATGGTTGAACTGCATGAGATGCAGGCCAGCATGCAGCGCGACAAAAATACTATCGAGCAGGACGTTCGCAACGCCGAAATCGCTGTGACCCAGGCCAGGGCCCAGATCAATGCCGCCATCAAGGCACGCGACTATGGCCAGCAGGCACTGGACGCTGAGATCAAGAAGCTGCACCTGGGGGTTTCCACCACTCTGAACGTCATCCAGTTGCAGCAGCAGTTCGTCCTGGCGGAAGGCAATCTGGCCAAGGCACGTCAGGCTTATGCTGCGGCACTGGTCCAATTTCACCAGGCGACCGGGACCACGCTGGACGCGCACCATATTGTGCTGACAAACCCGGATACCGGCAAGTACTCCCGGCAACCCAACATCCCCGGATCGACAACTAATTAAGGGGGTTATGCGCACAGGGCGATCTTTCTGCTGGCCGTCTCGCCCACAGGAAGAATCCCCTGGCAGCAGGATTTCATTAACTCCCTCAGAATTTGCTTCAGGGTGGCACTCTGTGGGGACCGTCCTCAAGCATGGTGTCGACTTAAACAATCTGATCAGCCTCCTGCTTATTCCAGGATTGCTGTTGCTCCGCGCTCAGACTGGCATGACGCCTCCCGGCTCACCTCTGAGCCATTTTCCCCTCAAATCGTGAGCCCTGCCAGGACGTGGGCTACATTGTTCGGGGATGTAATTTATTTTTCAGTAACCATTTCGGTGCTCTTGGGTGTAAAGTATCTCTTGTTTCAATGGGCTGGCGGAATTGCAAATTCCGCGATACAATGCAGCCTGCATATTAGTGCGCGCCAGATGTGAGAAATCACAGTAGCCAAGTGGAGGGGGAAAGAGGGGTTAGAAAGTGAGTCGATTTTGGACAGGTAGCTTGACCCTCGGAAATCACAACGAGACCGAAGCACTTAGAGGAGGTCGCAAGATGGTTGATAACGGTCCCACCACTGTGCAAGCGGGCTTTGAAATCCTGCTCGAAGAGATGGAAACGGAGATTGAATTCATCAATCAATCCGGAGCCAAGGCTTTCGCGGCGCGTAATTACGATGCAGCTCGGGCAGTCCTCGAACGCGCTGACCAGGTAACTGCACTCCGCGAGAGGCTTGCCGCACTCCGCACCGAATGGGAAAAACTTGTTCCCGTTATTACATCCAACAGCACAGGCGCCAAAAAGAACGGTAACCACGACCTTAGCCGCCTGCAACGCGGGATTCGCACCCGCGAAGCAGCCTATTTCAAGCCGATTCTGCAGATCCTGAGCCAGATGGGCGGCACCGGCGACATGTCTGAGATACTGGAACGCATTCCCAAGGTAATGAAGGGGACTCTGAGCGACATCGACTTTGAGCCGCTATCCGGTGACTCGGAAGTTCCCCGCTGGTGGAATACGGCACAGTGGGCGCAGAGTGCAATGGTTCAGGCGGGCTTGCTGAAGGCTGATTCTCCCCGTGGCGTCTGGGAAATGACAGAAGCCGGGCACAAGCTGATCGCCGAATTCAATACATAGTACGGTTATCAATTCAGGCCAGTCTATCCTCTCACGAGGATGAAAGCTGGCCTGCAGGTTGTGGTTTCCCTTTCCGCCAGACAATCTACCTCTGGAAAACCCTGCTTCCATCGGCCCACGCGCAGTAATTCGCGGTAGAAGGACGCGACGGCGGTGCGTGAGTGTCTCCTGCGGCAAGCTTATAGCTGATCTCGAAGAACCATCCCAACAGCAGCGGCGCCGGGCAACGGCATTTTCTAAAGGCCCCACCGGCGTCGTACAGTTTTGCCGGCTGCACACATATCAGGATGGCGGGCGGCCCGGTCACATTGTCCCCAAAGAATCCGTTTTGCGCGCTGGTCATGCGGCCCCTGTGCTGATAAGATAGGGGGCCACAAGATGCGCGGGCCCGGTTCGATGTTATCTGTTCCCGAGCAAGAGTTGTCCCATTCACCGAGGTCCGGCGCACGGCGTGCCGCAGAACCACACTCGCTCAGACAGTCAAGTCTCTACTTGAGGGGAGGCGTCATGAACCATCAATCCCGCTTTATCAATTCCGTAAAAGAATGGTTGTTGCTGGCGCTTGTGCTGCTGGTTGCGCAAGCCGTTCCCGCGCGCGCGGCCGACCAGGTCACAATCGCTTCCGGAAAACTCCAAGGCATAACGGTTGACCACTCCAATGTCCGTGCCTTTCTGGGCATTCCCTTTGCCGCGCCTCCCGTGGGCAAGCTGCGATGGCAACCACCGCAACCGGTCAAGCCCTGGAAGGGCGTCCGCAATGCCGATGCCTTTGGCCCACGCTGCATGCAGCTCAGGATTTTTTCCGACATGATCTTCCGGGATAACGGGCCAAGCGAGGATTGCCTTTCCCTGAACGTCTGGACGCCGGCCAAATCCGCATCCGATCGCTTGCCCGTGATGTTCTGGATCTTCGGCGGGGGCTTTCAGGCCGGAGGCACCTCCGAGCCTCGCCAGGAAGGAATGAATCTGGCAACGAAGGGCGTGGTGGTGGTCAGCGCCAATTACCGCCTGGGGATTTTCGGCTTTTTCTCCTATCCGGCGCTCACTGCGGAATCATCGCATCACGTTTCCGGCAATTACGGCCTCATGGACCAGATCGCGGCGCTCCGCTGGGTCAAGCATAACATTGCGGCGTTTGGCGGCGATCCCAACAACGTCACCATCTTCGGCGAATCGGCAGGGTCCTTCTCCGTCAGCGACCTGATGGCTTCACCGTTGGCGAAGGGATTGTTCCAGAAAGCAATCGGCGAGAGCGGAGCATCTTTCGGCGCCGGGCCGCAATTGATCGGTGCGCAAACACTGTCTGAAAGCGAAAAGGCCGGGCAGAAATTTGCTGAGTCCATCGGAGCCACATCGCTTGCAGCCTTGCGGGCCATCCCTGCCGAAAAACTCTTGCAGGAATCCAGGAAAGGTGATTTTTGGCCCAACGTTGACGGCTACGTTCTTCCCCAGTCTGTATACAAGATTTTCGCTGAAGGCAAGCAGAGTCACGTGCCGCTACTGGCCGGCTGGAACAAAGACGAAAGCGTCGGCAACCTTTACTCCAAGACGGACCCGCCCACGGCAGAAAACCTGATCAAGCGCATCAGGAAAATCTTTGGGTCCGAGGCTGACGAGGCTCTCAAATACTATCCGCACGCTACCGAGGGGAAAGCACGCCAATCCACTGAGACTCTCGCCAGCGACTTCTTCACCGTTTACGGGACCTGGAAATGGCTCGATATGCAGAACCAGACCGGCGATTCGCCCGTTTATCGCTATCTGTTCACGCGCACGCCGCCGGAATTCCCCGGAGCCACCGATGGCGGCGATGTTCCCATCGTCAAGCTGGGCGCGCGCCACTCGGCGGAAATTCCCTACGTCTTTGGCGTTCTGAAATCGCTCAAGGCCCCTTGGGAACCCGTGGACTTCAAGGTTTCCGACGCCATGATGACTTACTGGTCCAACTTTGCCAAGACCGGAAATCCCAACGGGGCGGATCTGCCCCACTGGCCGCGCTACACGCCGCAGGATCGCCAGGTTATGATTCTCGGCCCTGACATCCATTCGCGCGTCGCAAGTGACCAGAAACGTTTTGAATTTATCGATTCGTTTGTCGCCCGGTATCGGAGCAAATAGCGCGTACATCCGCTTATAGGGCCATCGCCGCGACACCAGCTTTGCGCCGTGGGCCTTTGTGCATAGGGACAAACCAAAAGCTTTAACACAGAACGCACAGAGACTCTCTTTGATCTCTGTGTTGATGCGTTTCCAGATACAAAAACCACTGAGAAGAACCATGCTTGCGTTGAGAACGATACCCCAAACGCGGGCCATACAACAGAACCACCACTGTCTCGATTTGCAACACTCGGCCTCACTTCTATTAAAGTGTCACCTTAATTCCAACCCTTAACAAGCTCATTTCAGGAATCGTAAAATATATTTTTCTGTTTTTCCCATGCGTCCCAAACGTCCCATTCTGCCCTGCTATGCTTGATGGGACAGAGTTCCGAAGGCGTGGCGTGGCGGAATGAATCCGCCGCTGCAACGGCTTCACAAAGGAGGACATTGTGGAAAAGACGGGCACCAAACTCACACCCAGGCAACTGGAATCCAATCGCAGGAACGCACAGAAATCCACCGGCCCGCGCACCGACGCCGGCAAGCGCCGCGCAGCGCTAAACGGCCTCAAGTACGGGCACTATACGGTACCCCGGACCATGGAGCAGAGCATGCTGCTGCTGGGCGAAGACCCGCTTGAGTTTCAAGCCTTCCGCGAAAGCCTGCTCGCCAGCCGCCAGCCCGCCGATGCCGTCGAGCGCATGCTGGTGGAAGACATTGCCATGCTGGCCTGGAAAAAGCGCCGGCTCAATCGCGCCCAGGAAGGCTTGCAACTGCGCAGCCTGGAAATGCTGGAACTCGACCGCCACCGGCGCGCGCTTGAAGTTGGCCGCGAAACTGCCGACATTTCGCAGGAGGAAGTATTGAAGTCCGGCCTGCGCCGCGCCCCGCGGTCGCCGGGCCGCTTCGGGGAAATCCTTTCGCAGCTTGAAACGCTCTCGGCGCTGGTCAGCCGCAGGGATTTCTCGCAGGATATCGATCCCGTCATCACCATGCTTTACGGCGAAACACCTTCCCTTCGCGGCGCGCAGATCGCCAACAGCTATCGCCAGCTTCGCGAGAGAGGCGTCGAGACCGAGGAACAACAGGCGCTCGCGACCAGCCTGAAAATAGCGATTGAAGAAGAGACCCGCGACGTGATGGAGGAATACGCGCTCTTCCTGCAGGAGCACGTCCACGTTTCGCCCGCCCTGCGCGATTCCGCGCTGGCGCCGGTCCACCCGCAGTGGATTTCAGTCGTCCGGCACGAATACACCATCGACCGCCTTATTGAACGCAAGCTGAAGCTCCTGACCGAGATCCAGGCCAACCGCAAGCTTGAGGAATTAGCCGCCCAGGCAATGGAACGTGACGTGCGTGGGACAAAAAAACACGATTTTTGAAAAACGAACCCGAGAAGTTATTGAAAACACAGGATCGGCACTAAAAAACGAACCCGAACGAACCCAAAACCGAAGCCGGGAAGTTATTGAAAACAGGTAGCTGTGGAAAAAGCGAACCCGAAACGAACCCGAAAACAAACCGGGCCATGTTGTTGAAAACATAAGAAAGCACAATTGGTCGAAACATCTGTGGCGCACAGACTGCCCCCAGGTCCAGCGGCTTTTTCGTCTGTTTCAACACGGCGCCTCAGCGGCCCAGGATCCTTTACATAGAGCGCACATCCGCGTCCTCTGTGTTAAAGCTTTTCCGGCCATTAAGTGCAAAGAAAGATATGCCCATGAGGAAGACGCCTTTGTCCGCAGGGGAACTCCAACTCCACCGACCTCAACCACAAACCCCTGCCGCTGCAGACATGCACGTTATATAATCGCTATCTTGCGGGTCAAATCGAAAACACGGTCAGGAGTGCCATGAATCAGGCTCAAAAGAAACTCATTTGGATATTCGCTGCGCTGGTTGCTGCCACCGTTGTTCCTTTTCTTCTAGTGCAAAGGCGGTCGTCCGCCCACCCTGGCCGCAGTGTGGCAAGCCCGCAGGCGCGTCCTTCTACGGGCGCCGCTACGCTCCAGACATACCGCAACGTGGGCAGAGCGTATTACGAGCAGGGCAAGTACACGGAAGCTGCCGCGGAGTTCCAGAAAGTCGTGAAGTCCGGCCATGCCGTGGCCACCGACTACATGGACCTGGGTCTCGCCTACACGCAAGCGAACAACCTGAACCCTGCGCTCGCCGCGCTGACTACGGCCAAGCAGATGGACCCCAAGCTCATTGCCATTGATTACAATCTGGGCATCCTCTACAAACGGGAGTTGCACTACGGGCCCGCCGTAGCCGAGTTCACGAAGGTCCTGGCCGTCGATCCCGACGATCCCGCCTCGCTCTTCAATCTGGGAACCGTTTACTTTGCCGAGCGGAAAATGGACCTGGCTCTCCAGACGCACGAGCGCCTGAACAGGATGGGCTTTGCCCGCGGCCAGAACTTTTATGTCGCGTCCCTGTTCCGCACCTTTACCCTGCTGGTCCGCATGGGCCAGCGGGCGCAAGCGCAAAAAATGCTCAACCTCCACCAGGAGTACGCCGACCGCCTGCCTAGCGTCTCGCTCCAGAGTCCCGCCCTTGAGAAGGGCAAGTACGGCGTGATCATTGCCCCCGCCGTGGCGCCGGTCCGTGTGGGTGGTGGTGCGGCAATGCGGCCCGTCACCTTCCGCGACATCAGTTCCGGACTGGGAATCCCGCTGCGCGGATTCCCCGACCACGCAGAATCCGGTGATTCCCTTGAAATCAAGAGCGCCGATTACTCCGCCGATTTTGCCCGCACCAAATTGCTGCCGCTGATGGGTGTTTCAATCGCCGCCGGCGACTATGACGGCGATTTCCACAAGGACCTCTACGTTACGGATCCTGCCGGCAAGAACCATCTCTACCACAACAATGGCAATGGCGTTTTCCAGGACGTCACGGCCAAGGCTGGCGTTGAGGGCCCGGCGGACGCAGTTTCCGCCACTTTCGCCGACTACGACAACAGCGGCTATCCCAGCCTGTTTGTTGCCGGACTCGGCGGCGTCCACCTTTACAAAAACAACGGGAACGGCACATTCACCGACGTCACGGAAAAGGCCGGGCTGAAGCCCCGGCCCGGCGAAATCGATACGCGCGCTTTGCTTTTTGACGGCAACAACGACGGGCTGCTCGACCTGGTAGTGACCGGCTACACCAACCTGAACAATCCGCCACACAAGCCCAGCTTTCGCTTTCCGGACGACTTTCTACCCTCCCGCATTCACTACTACCGCAACAACGGCAACGGAACTTTCACTGATATCACGGCGTCCACGGGCCTTGAGTCCGTCCGGGGGCGCTTCCGCAACGTCCTGTTTGCCGACTTTTTCGGTAACGGCTATCCGGACCTGCTGTTCCTGCGTGATGACGGCGCGCCGCTCCTCTTTGAAAACCTCGGTAGCGATAAGTTTGTGGACCGCTCGCGCGAGGCGGGTCCCGCCTTCAGCAAAGCCACGGCGCTTGTCGGCGCTATTGCCGATTTCGACCACGACGGCAGGTTCGACATTGCGCTGTGGACCACGGCAGGCTGCGAAGTGCTCAGAAACAATGGCGACGGCAATTTCACGCCTATCGCAGGGATCCCCACGATCAAGCCGCCTGCTCCGCTGCTGGCTTTCCGCGGACTTGCAGCCGACATCACCGGCAACAGCTATCAGGACCTGCTGGTGGCCGACTCCGCCGGAAAACTGCACCTGCTGGCCAACCGGATGGGGCGCTTCCACGACGGAACGCTGCACTTGCCTGAATCCGCGTCTGATAGGATTGCCTCGCTCAGCGCCACATGGCTGGGCAAACCTGGAGTCCTGGATCTGTTCGGAACCACTCGGAGCGGGAAACCGGCCGCATGGGCCAAGACCGGCCCCACCGGACACTGGCTGGAAATCAGGATGCAAGGCTCCAAAAGCAATAAGCCCGGCGTAGGTTCGGAAGTTGAACTGAAGCAGGGAGATTTTTACGACAAGCTGCTGATCACCGGCGGGCCGGCTTACGTTTACACGGGCAACCTGGCCAAGCTGGATGTGGTGCGCGCTACCTGGCCTACGCAGGTCATTGAAAACAAACTGAACGTTGTCACCAACACTGCCATTCGCTTCCGCGAGGCGTCACGGCTCGCCAGTTCCTGCCCCTTGCTTTACGCCTGGAACGGCAGGCAGTTTGTCTTTGTCACCGACATTCTGGGCGTGGGGCCGCTCGGCGAACTCGGCCCGGACGGTACCCGCATCAAGCCGTATCCGCGTGAGTTCGTCCGACTCCCCGGCACGCTGCGCGAGCGCGACGGGAATTACGAGTTCCGCATGACTGATGAGTTGCGCGAAGTGGATTACTTTGACCGGCTTCGCCTGATCGCCGTCGATCATCCCGCGGCAGAAAAGGTCTACTCAGACGAAATCTACTCCTCCACCCCGACCGCGCCCAGGCTCTACGCGGTCTCAAATGAGCACCTGCCGCTTTCGGCGGTGGACGACCACGGCGACAACGTCTTGCCGCTGATCAGCAAAGTCGATCACCGCTATCCGCACAATTTCCAGCATCTGCGGATTCCGGGCATGGCAAAGCTCCATTCGCTTACGCTCGACCTCGGCAAACCGTCCGACGCGCGTCGCGTCTCGTTGTGGCTGACAGGCTGGGTATTCTGGACGGACTCGAACGGGTCGCGGGCGCTGATGCACAACCCCGGCACCCCTATGGTTTCACCTTACCTTCAGGTCCGCAACACCCAGGGCAAATGGGTCACCGTCATTCCCGACATGGGCCTGCCCAGCGGCACCAATCGCACCATCCGCGTTGACCTGACGGGCAAATTCCTTTCCCCGGACCACCATGTCCGCATCGTCACCAACCTGTGTGTTTATTGGGACCGCATCTTCTACACCACCAACGACCGCGTGGTCCAGCCGGCATCGGAAATCGCGCCGGAATACGCCAACCTCCACTATCGCGGCTTCTCCACGCCGGTGAGCGACCCGACCCACATCAGGCCGGACTATTTCGAATACGCCTCGTTGATGAACCACGCGCCCTGGAACCCCATGCGCGGCCTTTATACGCGGTATGGAAACGTCAATGAACTGCTGCGCAAGGCAGATAACCACCTGGTTGTGATGTCAACCGGAGACGAGATGACGGTGCGGTTCAGCGCGGCGGCGTTCCCGCCGCTGCGGCCGGGCTGGGTGCGGTCATTCTTCCTGGACGCCACCGGCTATGCCAAAGACGGCGAACCCAACACGGCGTTCTCCGCAACGGTGGGGCCGCTTCCCTTCCGCTCCATGTCAAACTATCCACCGGGACCGCAGGACCACGCGCCCAACAGCCCCGCTTATCGGGAATATCTACGGAAGTATCAGACGCGGCCGTCTTACCAGTTGATTCCTTCACTGGCGCCGCCCGTGGATTGACGCGAAGCAACCGGATGCAAAGGGGGTGGGATCAAGACCGCACAAGGCATTGGAATCGCGGGTGCGGTCCCGTAAAATCTTTATTGCAGGCTGGCCCTCAGCCGCGCACTGTATTGCCAGGCCGTTGCGCGCAAGCCTCGCACCGCTGAGGCGCACCCCCGAACGGCGCCGCTTTGCCGCTTGCCGCTCGCGGCCCGCCAGCCCCGCACCTTTAGATCAGCACCTGGGCCGTCCGCCTATTGAACACGCGGAGTCTCCGCGCTCGTGAGCTGAGCGGCCGGAGCCAGAAGTCCCAGTCCCTGCAAAAGGAAGATCGTGCGCTGCGCGGCCCCTCGCCATACAAGCTGGCAGCTTTCTCCCTGACAGTTCTGGACGTAGACATCCCCTCCCGAATACTCCAGGCTGCAGTTCTTGAACACGCAGTTGACAAACACGCCCTCATCGAGGTTTACATGCTGATTTTCAAACGTTTTGTCTTCGTATCGAGTCATACTTACGAACCAGATTCTCTATTGAAGCATCGGGGAATTTCAACACATGCCAGGCTCATCCAGCGGTTGCACAAAAACACGAGGCTCTTGTACAACCGCAAACGACTGAGACTATCATTTGGCGTCCCCGGATGCAATCTTTCATCGGCCGGTAATAACCCGCCATTGACTTTTTTAAACAGTACCCAATGCCCTGCTCCGCCGCGTTCATCCAGCGCCACAACGGGAAGAAGCTTACACCTGCGCCGCGGCCGCTTTCGCCGTACCGATTGCACAGGGATGGGCCGCCGGCCGGCAAACCATGCCGGTTATCCGGCTGCGCAACCTTGCCAAGGCCCCGGAATGCAACTGCGAGACTCGCGACTCATCAATACCAAGCCGATCCCCAATCTGTTTCATCGTCAATGCCTGCCGATAATAGAGGGTAATAATGGACCGCTCTCGTTCCGAGAGGGAACCAAGAGCGCGAGCCAGCAGCGCTCGCTGTTCTTGGCGGTAGCAGAGCTCGAAGGGGCTGTCCGCCGTTGCGGCTGGCAGGTCCTCTTCATTGACGCGCCTACTGCCCTCCTGCACAAAGTGCCCGCCCGCGCCTTCAAAGCCCATGCGCTGCAATTCCACCACTCGTTCGTACCACTGCGCAAGGCCCATCCCCATGGCGTTTGCCACTTCGGCGTCGCCCACCGACCGCCCAAGCTTGCGCTCCAGCGCCTGGCAGGTGGATTCGATTTTCTTCATCCGCCGGCGCATGTCGCGGGAGGCATGGTCCTGGTCACGAAGCGAATCGAGGATGGCGCCGCGAATCCGGTAACGAGCGTAACTCTCAATCGTGACCCCCTTGGCGGAGTCAAATTTGCTGACGGCATCAATCAATCCCACGGTTCCGTCGCTCATGAGGTCATCAAGTTCCATGTGTGCCGGCAGACGCCCACGGAGTTGATGTGCCACTCGCCTTACCAGCGGCAGAAGCTGAACCACCTGATCGTTGCAGTCACCAGCGCCATGCGAAGGCCCGCGCTTCTGACTGTTGTGAAATGCTCTGCCCGAACAGTCCTGGCTGCTGCGCGACCTCATAGCCGCGCCGCGCTGACCGCAGGCGTGGTTTTCATTACGATGCTCGGGCCTACCCGAAAGAACCGCAAATTGCATTGCCATCTTCACACCCCCTCTTTCTCGTTCTGCGCATGTTTCCACGGCGCGCCGAGTTCTGTTATTTGCCGACCGCCGCGTGCATCTTTCTTAAAGGCACGCAACGGGCCAACTCGACATCGAGGCTAGAATATGTCAGCCTGGAGGGACCGGTGGGCTGTAGATTGCTGCTGAGAATGGCAGTGGCAAAGTCCAATGATCAGATGCTACAGGGCTGGTGAGGATTTTACGCGTGGCTGCTAACATGCTCCATATCAATACGTTATTAACACATCACTTGCCAGATGTGAAGCGCCGAATACGGCGGCCCACGACGGGCAGCCTCCGTATTCCAGCGCCCTGAACGAAGTGAATTTGACGGGCAGACAACCTGACTGCATATGCCGCCGGGGAAACCAAGAAAGGGCTAGACAATCTCAAAACGGGAAACTGTGATTGCGTGGGATCAACGAATCGGCGCTACACAACTAAGAGAGTTCTAATGAGAAACTGCTATTGTTTTACTGGTGTGACGCACACAGGGCGCGGCGAAAAAGAAGAGCGAGTTCGCCGAGTCCCAAAACAGGAACAATTCCCATTTTGGGAATTGCAACTCCCTCACGCCCCGATCAAATTTCTTGGTTCATTTAAGACGCGCAAAGCGAACGCCGGATATACCGTTGCGGCAATTCGTTGCCGCGTACAGTCCTCTCGCAGACGGGGCGAAGTCAGGCCGCATGGCCATGTTTTATTGCTGCGACTTCGTTCTGGCCGGCATCCCGTGATCAGCCGTGACAGGCTTCGACACGGATTTCACAACCGGTACCCAGCACACCTCAGCAATAAAAATCTTTCACCCGATGAAACCGCAAACGCGAAGCCGGGAGCAGGAAGCAATTCTTCCCCGGCCACATTCAGTCCGAGGCAGGCTCCAGCAGCACAACAGGGAACTTTTGCAGACTTGAGCCTAACGGTAATAACGGTTGCCCGCGCGAAACACGATGGGGCACAACCACACCCCCCGTGAATACATTTCTCCACCTGCGGGGAGCTTCACGCGGAAGAAGAATCCGCAGATCGGGCCATGAATCCTTAGGCGCAATCGCATTCTGTTGACGGAGCAGTCCGGCGACCAGCCTCGGCACCGCGACAATCGCCCAGACTTTCCGTCGGCGTCGCGCAAACGCCACAACATGTTCGCGCCGCTTCCCTGCTCCCTCAAGCGGCACGTACTCACCATCGGCAAACAACTCGTTGTGCCCGCAGCGGAAGGTGAGAGCTTTGCGAATCAAATACATCTTGATCCGCCCATCCTGCCAATTCTGCACCAGGTCTCGCAACAATTCGTCGCGCCCTTCTGCTTCGCGCGCTTTCAGTTCCTCCACAATGCGAACCCGGCGCTCGAAATCAACCGGCCGTCGGTTGTCAGGATCGACAAGGCTGAAATCCCATAACTCAGTTCCCTGATAAAAGTCTGGAACTCCTGGGGAGGTAATTTTCAAAAGCGTCTGCGAAAGTGAGTTCAAATGGCCGTAATAGGCAACTGCTTTTTGCAGATCCAAGAAGTTGTCCAGGAACTCGTTCGCACCTTCCGAAGCGACGGACTTTCTTATAAAGGATTCAACAGCGCTTTCGTACTCCAGGTCAGGATGAATCCAACTGCTGTGCACTTTGGCCTCACTCAGGGCCTTCTGCATAAAGGCGACCAGCCGATCAATGAAACAGGGCTCTTCGGATGGGTCGAGCGGCCAGGCACCCAGCATGGTCTGATACAGCAGGCATTCTTCGTTCGCGTCGGGCGCGAGTCGGCCCTTGCAGGCCGTTTTATAAGATTCGTTCCATTTGCTCCAGCGGTGCAGACGGGGCAGCCATGAACGGTCAATTTCCGCAAGCACGTTAATCCGAGCACGCACATCCTCACTTCGCTTGGTATCATGCGTTGAGGTAGCATTCATCGTGCCGGGCCAACGCTCCAACTTGTTCTGGTTGAAAGCGTGAAACGCAGCCACGTCGCATGGCAGCTTTCCCCTCAGCGAATCAGCACCGACCTCATTCAGAGAAATCAGACTGTTATAGATATAAGATGCGGTGTCTTCAAGACCCTTGGCCATTACGGGGCTGGAAAATTGCTGCCAATGCATGACAAACTGGAGCCAAGCTTTGCGCTGGGCCGCATCATCAGGTGGAGCATCAAGTCGCAGAAGGCGCTCCAGAAAATGCCATGCGGCTTCGCTGACTTCGTCCGGGGAGGTTCGGCTACGGGCTGCCTTGAAAGCAAAATCAAGGTACGCACGGTCGCGGTCACTAACGGAGAAATTCCTGATATACGTCCTGTATACCGGCAGACAGGCTGTTATTTCAACGAAGGCGAGAACCAGTTCTGGGTGGGGAATATCCCGCGCGTGGCGGTCCTGCGACGCCAGCGTTGCAAGTAAATCAGCAAAGCCAGCCAGTTCGCCGGCAAAGAGCTGATAAATCACTTGCTTGTTCTTCGAACGACTCACTTCCGCATAAGAAGTATCGCAACCAGTAAAGCGGCGAAAATCGTTATCGAGACGACGATACCCATCCGGATCAACAGACAACCCGTTCACCGCGTTCAGGAAATCGTACCCGGTTGTTCCTGCCACAGGCCAGTCGCCAGGCAGTGGTTCGTCGCGGCCCAGAATCTTCTCAACAACCAGGTATCGCTTTGCAGTGCCGAGGCCCACATCTTTTGTCGCGGTCGCTGACTGCAGGCGCTCCAGATAGCGCGCTGGATCGTACAGACCGTCCACGTGGTCTACACGAAGCCCGATAACATCTTCTTTCCTGGCAAGTTCAGTAATCAGGCGATGTCTATCCTCAAACACGCGAGGATCTTCAACCCTCAGGCCCACAAGCTCGTTGATATCAAAAAAGCGCCGGTAATTAATCTCCTCCGCCGCCTTCTTCCAGTTTGCCAACCGGTAAGCCTGGCCAGCCAAAAGACGGTCAAGCAGCTCAAAACTTTTGGCATCGCCCAGCAAACCATTAAAAACCCGCAACGTTTCATCCAGGCACTGTTTGACGACTGGCGAATGGTGATAGAGTTCCCACAAACGGTTCTTAATCCACTTTTGGGCCTCGCGTCGGCTGGCAATCCGATCATGGACGGGACCTTCTGGAGCTTTCAACCGCTTAACCGCGTCCACCACGCGAGACGTTTCATCAATTACGGCAGGATCAGCCTCCTTCTGGCCGCGCATTCCCTCCAGGCAGTGCTCAAGAATCACGCGGTATGTAATGGGATTCAGAGGAAACCTGTGGTCATAGTAACGAATATAAAAGCCATTCTCGTCGAGCTTGAGGCTTAACTCCTGGTTCTCAAGCACCTTTCCATAACGATCGCCCAGGACGGGCAACAGGACCTTGTTGTCCTGCAGAAACAGACTTTTTCGCGCCAGCGGATGCCAATCAATATCAAAATACCGGGCATACTCTGAAGAAGGACCATTCTCAAGCACGTCCATCCACCAGGGGTTCTCGGAGCTGGCGGCCATGTGGTTCGGCACAATGTCGAGCAGAAGCCCCATGCCGTAACTTTTCAGTTTGTGTACAAGTTCGTAGAATTCTTCCTCGGTCCCCAACTCCGAATTAATGCGAAAAGGATCGGCAACGTCGTAGCCGTGAGAACTTCCCTTCCCCGCTTTGAAACGTGGCGACTCATACAGGTGGGTGATACCCAGTTCATTCAGATAAGGAACCAGATTTCTGGCATCTACAAAGCGGAAACTCAGACTGAATTGTATCCGGTATGTCGCCGCGGGAAGTGCCAGCAATTGCATATGCTTCAATCCACGTGAACGTTCAATTTGGCGCCCAGAGCCACAAAGGACTTGACCCACGCCTGCGCAAACTCGTCATTCTGCATCGCACGCTCCCTGAAGTCGGGGTACAGCTGTTGCAAAATCTGATAAAACACATTTTGCGGCTGCCAAAGTCTGACCTTGAACGGAAGCATGGTCGCAACTTCAGCCACGGCCTCAAATGCCAGAAGACGTCCAATATCGTCCGGGCTCTCAAGAAATGATGCGGCGGCTCCCTCCAGGTTCCCGCGCATAGCGAATTCCAGTGTTGCCTCGTCAAACACCCCACCCGTCCGACCCATCTCTTCCAGCACCGACCGGATATGGTCAACGTCCAGCGCTTCTGTCTCCAGAATCCTTCTGAGTTCCGAGTTCAGAGTAAACTCTGCTGCAATCTGAAACCGGTTCGGTTGCGGCATGCCCAGCGTTGCGATAAAGCGCATCAAAGGCGCCCCACGCTCATAAATCCTGCGGTACGCCGCCTCCGCTTCTGCCAGCGCTGATTGCAGGATGAGCCTGAGAATGCGTTGCTGCTGATCGTGAAACAACATGTTCAGCGTATGGGTCGAGGAGCCGAAGTGCTTGTCAACAACGCGCAACCTCTCCGCCAGGTCGCCCCGACCAAATACATCGCTGATTTCCCGCACCATGGCCTGATAACTTTCATCGCCTCTAAACTGTCGAACGCCCCCGCTCAGATTGTGGTCGCCAAGGTGGAGCACCCCGAAACTGATTTCCGAGGAATCCCAGGTGATCTCAGAACTGATTTGCACTCGCCCCAGCGCCAGGCTGGTTTTCCCTTCGTGCAAAACTTTGTAGTCCCGACGATCAATCCTGTAACAGTAAACCTTGGTCTCATGGTTGTAAGGCTCAAACAACGAACTCACCGCATAATGAGCCCCGACCTTCGACAGATCAATGGCGGCAGGGCGGACAAACTTTTCAAAGATCACGGCGCCATTCTTATGTTGAGGAACATTGCTTTTGGCCTTCTCGAGCAGCTCGATAAAATGCGCCTCACAGGGCTGCTTGAAGATTTCTTCCGCCAGTTGGATTGCCCGGCCCGCATATTGAATCACCTGCACCGTCTCGATTCCGGAAAGCTCGTCAAAAAACCATCCGCAGCTTGCGTACATCAGCATCAGGTGCCGCTGCAGTTCCATCAGCTTGAGCCCCAGAATGCTCTCCTCCTGGTTGAGAGGGTGCGTGGAGTGGATGTCAAGGAAGCGCTGAATGTTTTCCCGCGAGCGGTCGAGCACAACGTCGATGTAGCCGTTCCGCGCAGCCCACGGGTCTTTGAACAGTTCCTTCCCTTTTCTGGCAAATGACCCCTTGATTGTGTCACGCAGCCAGTCGAGCGCCTCCCGCAAAGGCGCCCGCCACGACTGGTTCCAGTCGTTGTGCCCACCAGTGTTGCAGCCGCAATCGCTGCGCCAGCGATCTACTCCGTGCGGGCAACTCCAGGAACTGTTCTCAATGATGCGTGCTTCGTACGAAGGCGGGTGCTTTTCAAGGAATTCTCCGTAGTTGGTCAGTCTGACGGTGTTATTTTCCTCGATATACTTCAGGGCGTAGGCAAGCGCCATGTCCCCGTAGGGATGATGATGGCCGTAGGTTTCGCCGTCGGTCGCGATATGAACCAACTGCGGTCCTATACGGTCGTCCGATAACACCCCCATCAGGCGCTCGGCAAATCTTTCGCCACTGGCCAGCAATCCTTCAAACGCCACCCCGCGTGAGATGGGTCCGTCGTAGAAGAAGACATTCATCGAACGCCCAAACCGAAGGCGCACACGGTACGCGACGGAGGGATCAATGCGTCCTCCGCTTGTATCGCGCCAATTACGCGCCCCTACGGCTCGCGAGCGCCGGGCCTGATAGGGTGAAAGTACCGTATATTTGATTCCGCACTGCGCCAGGATATCCAGCGATTCCATATCAACCGCTGTTTCAGGCAGCCACATCCCTTCAGGTGCACGCCCGAAGCGGTGATGGAAGTCACGAATTCCCCATATGACCTGGGTCTCCTTGTCCCGAATGTTGGCAAGCGGCATGATGAGATGGTTATACACCTGCGCCATGGCCGAACCGTGTCCCGAGTACTGTTTCTGGCTCTCCTGGTCAGCGACTAGAATGGCACGGTAAATATCCGGCGCATTTGTTTCAAGCCACATCAATAACGTCGGCCCAATGTTGAAGCTGATCTTTGAATAATTGTTGACGATCTTCTGAATGCGCCCCTCACCATCGAGAATTCGTGAGGCTGCATTGGGCCCGTAGCATTCCGCAGAAATCCGCTCATTCCAATCGTGATAAGGATAGGCGGAGTCCTGAACTTCGATCGCCTCCAGCCACGGATTCTCGCGCGGGGGCTGGTAAAAATGTCCGTGGATACAAATATACAGGTCTGACATAAACCTCGCTTCGTTCCGCTAGTTCGACTGATATAGGACTAATGAATTCGCCGCTATTCGGAGGGAGGCATTCCCGTCTGCTTCCAGCAGGTCAGGACACGAACTCCCCCTGCCGTTCCACTTTTGGTCTGCGGAGTCCAATATTTTTCTGAAACGCGCCTTCGGAAAAGGTAACACCGCCTCAGCGGCGTCATTGCCGAGGTTATAAATAACAGCAGCCTGATCAGTACCACTCCATCTTCGCAGCCAAAAGACCTTCTCCCGTTCGAACGCAACGGCCTCAAGATTTGGGCCGCAATTCAGCGAAAGTGCAGGAAGGTCCTTTCGCAAGCGAATCAACTCCTGAACAAACTTGTAGAGAGCCCGGTGATCACCCCCGGCTTTCAAACCATGATTCAGTTTGCAATCCTGAAAAGTCCCCGCGCTCTGCGGATCGGGGATCTTCCCAGCCCAATCGAACGCGGCAAATTCCTCCTGGCGACCACTCCGGACCGCCTCAATCAACGCCGGATCAGAGTGGCTGACAAAGTACCTGAAGCGTGCGACTTCCCCATACTCCTCACCCATAAAGAGAAGCGGAACGAAGGGCGAAAGCAGCACCGCACCCGCGGCGACTTTCAAAGCGTCAAAACAAACAAGCTGGCTTAGTCGCTCGCCCAGCAGCCTGTTCCCAACCTGGTCATGGTTCTGAGCAAACACCACAAATTGCTCCGTTGGCAGCCCGCGGGATGAGTTTCCATGCCGGCGCTTTCGATACGCCGAATATTGTCCGGAATAAACGTACCCCTCGCGGTGGGCCGTGGCCAGTTGCTCAACTTCCCCGAAGTCTCGATAGTAGCCGTTCCGTTCGGGCGTCAGAAGCGTGTGCAAGGCATGGTGAAAATCGTCGCTCCACTGGGCATCCAGACCGTATCCACCCGACTCGCGGCTGCGAATAATTCGGGAATCGTTCCGATCGCTTTCTGCGATCACATGGATCTTGCGCTTGAGCTGCCGCGCCTGCTTGTGAACGGCCTCGCCAAGCTCCTCAAGAATCGGCCGCGCGGACGGATCGATAATCGCATGGATAGCGTCCAGCCTGAGCGCATCAACGTGAAATGTTCTGGTCCAGTAGAGCGCGTTCTCGATAAAAAACCTTCGAACTTCATCACTTTCGGGACCATCGTAATTAATCGCACTGCCCCATGGCGTATGATACCGACTAGTAAAATATGGGCCGAACCGCGCCAAGTAGTTCCCTTCAGGGCCAAGATGGTTGTAAACCACATCCAGCACGACCGCCAACCCGCGAGCATGGCAAGCGTCAACCAGCGCTTTCAGCCCTGCCGGGCCTCCATAAGAATTCTGCACCGCAAACGGGAAGGCCCCATCGTATCCCCAGTTGCGGTCTCCGGGGAATTGCGCGACAGGCATCAATTCGATGGCGGTGATGCCAAGATCGCAGAGCCCGTCTAGATGAGGGATGATCGCCTCAAACGTTCCAGGCCCGGTGTAAGCGCCAACGTGGATTTCGTAAATGATGTAATCGGCGAGGTCCAACCCGGTCCAGCCGGCATCCTTCCAGTCAAAGAAAAGGGCAACGACTTCCGAGGGTCCGTGCACGCCTTCGGGTTGAAAGCGCGAGGCAGGGTCCGGCCATTCCGCCTGTCCGTTAAGACGGTAGAAGTAGCGTGTGCCGGGTGCGACCCCGTCCGCAAGGACCTCATGGTAGCCACGGTCGCGGCGTTTCATGGTGATCGTTCGCTCAGCGCTGCCGATGACGTGGACCTCTGCCCGGTCGGCATTTGGTACCCAGACAAGAAAATGGCAACGCCCTTCGTCCAAATAGGTTGCGCCCAAAGGAAAACTCATCCGATTTGTCCCTTGCTCTTAAAGAACAATACCGAAAGCGCCGGCAGCGTAACCGACAGCGACCAAGGCCGATCATGATGTGGAACCTGGCTCGCCTCCACGCCGCCCAGATTTCCCCAGTTCCCGCCCCAGTATTGTGCTGCATCGCTATTTGCAATCTCATGCCAGAACCCGCCCCGGGGCACTCCAATCCGGTACTTTGTCCGTGGAACCGGGGTGAAATTACACGCGACAAGAACCACATCGTCGGTGGTATGGCCCTTGCGCAGGAAAGTCAGCACGGATTGATCGCTGTCACCGCAATCGACCCACTCAAACCCGGCTGGGTCGGAGTCCACCTGATGCAGAGCTGGCTCCCGCCGGTACACATGGTTCAGGTCCTCGACCCATTTTTGAAGACCGGAATGGCCAGGATATTGAAGGACATGCCATTCCAGGCTTTCATCGTGGTTCCATTCCTTCACCTGACCAAACTCCCCGCCCATGAACAGCAGTTTCTTTCCCGGCTGTGCGTACATGCATCCCAGCAACAGACGCAGGTTGGCAAAGCGCTGCCACTCGTCGCCCGGCATCTTCCCGATCAAAGAGCCTTTGCCATGGACGACCTCATCATGAGAGAGAGGCAGCACAAAATTCTCCGTGAATGCATACAGCATGCGGAAAGTCAGTGAATTGTGGTGGTACTTTCTGTAGATGGGCTCCTGTTGCATGTACTGCAACATGTCGTGCATCCATCCCATGTCCCATTTCATTCCAAATCCCAGACCGCCAACATACGTTGGGCGCGAAACCATGGGCCAGGCCGTTGACTCTTCCGCGACGGTTTGCACATCGGGGTGGGCATGGTAAACATCCGTGTTGAACCGGCGCAGAAAGTTGATCGCGTCCAGGTTCTCACGGCCTCCGTATTCATTGGGAATCCACTCGCTTTCCTTGCGCGAATAGTCGAGATAGAGCATGGAGGCGACTGCGTCCACGCGCAACCCGTCGGCGTGATACACATCCAACCACATCATCGCGCTGCTCATCAGAAAACTGCGCACCTCGTTGCGCCCATAGTTGAAGATGTAGCTGCCCCAGTCCGGGTGGAAACCCTGCCGCGGGTCAGCGTGCTCAAACAGGTGCGTACCGTCAAAATAGGCCAGCCCGTGCTCGTCGGTCGGGAAGTGCGACGGCACCCAGTCCAGGTAAACACCTATCCCGTGCTGATGCAGGTAATCGATCAGGTACATGAAGTCCTGCGGCGACCCGTGACGGCTGGTGGGGGCAAAATACCCCGTCGTCTGGTATCCCCATGATCCGCTGAACGGGTGCTCCATAACCGGGAGGAACTCAACGTGAGTGAAGCCCATGCGCAGAACGTAATCGGTCAGTTTCTGGGCAAGCTCGCGGTAGCTCAGCATCCGGTTCTCTTCTTCCGGTACGCGCGCCCACGAACCGAGGTGAACTTCGTAAATCGACTGCGGACTCGACAGCGAATTGTGGCGACGGCGATCTTCCATCCACTCCCGGTCGCCCCACTCGTACTGCAAGTCCCACACGCGCGAGGCTGTGTCAGGTGGAACCTGGCGGTAAATCGCAAACGGATCCGTCTTGTCAACGGAGTATCCGTGGTAACGCGAAACAATGTGAAACTTGTACAATTCGCCCCTGCAGAACCCGGGAATAAACCCCTCCCAGATGCCCGATTCTCCTCGCGGACGGAGCGGATGGCTCTCCTTGTTCCAGCCGTTAAAGTCACCAATCAACGTCACCTGCTCCGCATTCGGCGCCCACACCGCGAAACTGACGCCATCCTGCCCATCAATGTTCCGCAATTGTGCGCCCAGTTTTTGGTACAAACGGTGGTGCGATCCTTCGTTGAACAGATAAACGTCCTCGTCCATCAGCATTGAAACATCGTGGCGCACTGCCATAACTTCGCTCATAGGTCCTCCTGCACGCGTTAGCTCATCCCCGTGCATTTCCTTCAAATCTTCTTCTTGCCTCGCCGAGCGAGGTCAAGTGTTTCAAGCATTTCGCCAACGGCTCGCATCTCCGTAATCTGCCGGAGGTCATACCTCGATTTTCTCTTCCAGTTGGGACGTTCCTCACAGGTTCCGGGAACATTTTGCGGCTGCTTCTCAAACCACAGATCCTCAAGACTCACAACGGCCAGCCGGTTGGGACTTTTACCCAGGTACTGTAAAGCGGCCTTCAACACGTCAACAATCGAAGGGTCCGCACCCTGGCGGCGGCCGAGACGAAGGTAACGCACCAGAGCGTTTCTCATTTTGCTGCGACTGATCAACTCTGCAACTGCGCCTTCCTGATCAAGCAGCCTGAGGTCAACGCGATCCTCAACATCCAGACCTTCCCAGAACGATGCGAAGGGAGGCATGTCGTGCGTGTTTAGAGCAGCAAGCGAGTCCTCCGAAGGGTCAGGCAATGCCTTTGTCTCGTTCGGGGAAACCTCAAACTGCAACACGTACATCCGCTGGATCTTGTGTCGAGCCATCGCAGGCCGAACATAGCCCGGGACCGTCCCGAGGTCCTCACCCACAATCATCGCGCGGTTCCGCACAGACTCCAACGCCAGGATTGCGTACATCTCCTCAGCGGGATATTGGACGTAGGCCCCGTCCCGCGGTTCAAACCCTCTGGGCACCCAGAAGAGACGGTGCAGGCCCATCACGTGATCAATGCGCAACACGCACGCGTGCGCCAGATGGTGGCGAAGCGATTTGCGAAGGTAATTATATCCGCCCTCCCGCACTTTTTCCGGATGCATAGGCGGGAAGCCCCAGCTCTGTCCTCGAGTAAAAAAACCGTCGGGAGGCGAACCAGCGCTCACATCCAGAACAAACGAAGGCCTTTCACGCCAAACGTCATAACCGTCCGAATTCACTCCCAGCGGAAGATCCAGATAAAGACCTTCGCCATCTGTATTGCAGCCCTTGGCAAAGGTGCGAATCTGCTGCTCGGCCAGCCATTGCACGTACAGGTGGTAGCGCATGGCATCCAGATCGTAATCGCTGGGCCTCAACCGCCCTTCCCGCATGCGGTCGGGCCACGTCCACCAGGATGCGCGGCGACGGTCGCATGCGGCCCGGAACTGTGCGTAGTCTTTCAGGTCCGGGTGCCCTTCAACGTAGCGAAAGAACTCGTTTTGACGTTCTGATGGCCGTTCAAAAATTACCCGCGAGAGGGGCTCGATCACCCTGCGCTTCAAGGCCATGGCGCGCCGGTAATCCACCAGCGCCTGTGATTGCAAATCCGCCTTCTCAGCGCGGAAGCCATCCGACGCCACGAAACTCTGCGCCTCGGGGCTGTGCTCGATCTCAGGGACATTGCTCAAATCCAGAAAGAGCTCATTCCAGAAAAGCTTGCTCACCGGCGCATAGGGGCTGGGATTAAAGGGTTCATCCAGGAAGGCTGCAAGCACAGGAAGCGTTCCTACAATCGACCCACCCCTTGTGTTGACCCAGTCCATCAGGGTTTTCAGGTCGCCAAAGTCACCTACACCCCAGTTCCTCACCGACCGCAGAGCATAAACAGGGATGAATACGCCCCAGGACTCATTGACACGGCCAGAGGAACCCACAAAGGCCTCGCGCGGCGCCGAGATCACAAGGGACCGGTAATGATGCTTTCCAGCTTCGATCTCCAACTCGTGATAACCCAGTGGCAAAGAGCGCGGCAGCCGCATATCTATTTCCCAATAAGGGCTGCCCTCTACGCCAACCTTCTTCGCACGCAATGATGGTTCCGTACGGCCCGGATTGATTTCCCAAGTCTGTTCTTCTCCCCCCTCAAGCCTTAAACTGCAACTCCACGACCGAATCCCTTGTCCGGCAGGAAGGCGGAGATGTACACGTCCGCCACGCCCGTCCCACGCAACGGCGACGGGCTCCGGGCCCCGGCGGTAAATCTGCTGGCGGTGCTCCCTTAATGCGCGCGATGCCTCCTCCGGACGCGTCAAAGGCGCTCCCAACGCCCGAAGTACACTCACCAGCACTTCAGCAGACGCCTGCCGGCGCCGCCCATCCAGAATGTTCTTATATGAAGGCTGCACGCCATAAGCGGCCGCCAGTTGACGCAGATTTCGCAATGTTGTTTCTACCTTTGAGTTCACAAGCCCCAATCTCTGCAAAGACCGAATGCGACCAAACGCCGCACTCGCGGCGGCCGCATACGTTACATGAAATAGTCAAATTCACGCTCGCTCCGGACGTGGCGACGTATCCGGAGGATATGCGCAGGCAGGACATGCGGATTCAGTTCCACATAGTTCCTGGTCCCCTGCCACAAATAACGGCTGTCGGTCAGCAAGTCGTGCGCCTGGAAAGACTGGTGAAGATCGGGCCCCCAATCATCCAGCGGCAGATCAATCCAGCCCGACTGCGTGTAATGCGGATCAAGGTTAACCACAACCAATATGATATTGGCACGATCCTCAGTTGTCTTGCTGAAGGCAATCAATTGGCTGTTATCCGTGGGGTGGAAACGCAACCGCTGGTTGCTGGCAAGCGCGGGATTCGTGCGCCGGATCTGGTTAACTTGTGCCATCAGCCCCTTCAGACTATCCGGCCGCTCCAGGTCCCACTTCTTGATTTCGTATTTCTCGGAATAAAGATACTCCTCGCTGCCCGGGCGCAACGGCTGATTTTCACACAACTCAAAAGCCGGGCCGTAGATGCCGTAACTCGCACCCAAGGTCGCGGCAAGAATCAGCCGGCTCATGAACGCCGGCCTGCCGCCGGACTGCAGGTATTCCGTGAGGATGTCCGGGGTATTGGGCCACAGGTTGGGACGGAAAAATTCACGAACCTCGGTCTGGGTCAGTTCGGTAAAGTACTGCTCCAGTTCCCACTTCGTATTGCGCCAGGCAAAGTACGTGTAAGACTGCGTGAACCCCAGTTTCGCCAGGCGGTACATGACCTTCGGACGAGTGAACGCTTCCGCCAGAAAAATAACGTCGGGGTACCGTTTCTTGACTTCCCGGAGTGCCCATTCCCAGAACTCAAAGGGTTTGGTGTGAGGATTATCCACACGAAAGATGCGGACTCCCTGCTGAGCCCAGAAGATCATCACATCCTTCAGTTCCTCCCACAACTCACGCCACTTGGGATTTTCAAAATTGAGAGGATAAATATCTTCGTACTTTTTCGGAGGATTTTCCGCGTACTGGATGGTACCATCCGGGCGCCAGCGGAACCACTCCGGGTGTTCTTTTACGTAGGGGTGGTCCGGCGTGCACTGGAAAGCAATGTCCAGCGCCACTTCAAGACCTATTTCCCGGGCAGCCTCGACAAGCTGTTTAAAGTCCTCAAGAGTTCCCAGTTTGGGGTCAATTGATTTGTGGCCGCCTTCGCTGGCGCCAATCGCCCACGGACTGCCAATGTCACGCGCAGTGGAAACCGGGTTATTGTTCTTTCCTTTTCGATTTTTTCTGCCAATGGGATGGATGGGCGGCAGGTAGAGCACGTCAAAACCCATCTCGGCCACATAGGGCAATCGTTTAATGCAGTCCTGAAAAGTCCCGTGTTGCCCGGGTTCCGTCCCGCACGACCGGGGGAAGATTTCGTACCAGGCGCTGAATCCGGCTCTCTCGCGATCGACCTCTACCAGCAGCGTCTTCTTGTAACTTGCCGCCGGATTGCGATCCGGATGCAGGGCCATCAACCGGGCAAGATTCTCATCCTTCGCGGTTGATATCGCAGCGGGAAGTCCATGGCCGCCCTTCATTCGCAGGGATGCCGCATAATCCGCCAGTTGCTTCGCACTGTCATTCACGGCACGGCGCGCCGCCTGTTCCACGAGCCTCGCCCCAATCAGAATATCGACGGAAACATCCTGGCCCGCGTCCACCTTCTTGATGAAACCGCTCCTCCACGACTCAAAATGGTCAATCCAGGCCTGCAGCGTGTATGCATACTGCCCGACTTCCAAAACAGTGAAGGTGCCGTGCCAACGGTCGTTCACCTCCAGAATCATCGGCGTCTCAATCCATTGGGTGTCTCCAACACGCGTGAAGAGAAGTGCGGCGGAAACCGCATCGTGGCCGTCAGCGAATATATCCGCGGTCACCACAACGCGTTCGCCCACAACACGCTTGATGGGAAAACGGCCACCGTCAATCTCCGGACGCACATTTTCAATCACCACGCGCGGGGGAGGAACGGTAGCATGATTATGTGTGGGTGATTCCGGCATTGGATTCACTTCCATACACCTGAGATTCTCTTGGAAAAACGGTCGGCAACTGCCACTTGGGGCAGCACCCTTTATTGGAGGATCGCTTACGCTCTCATCTCAGCCTTTCAGCGACCCGCGGTTTGGAAAGTCGGGCAAAACGCCCCCGCAAAACAGTTCTATTTTACCCCGCCGGACCGGCATGAGCAACCACACTGCCTCGCGACAGCCTATCTCTAACATTTTAAGGTGAGTTAGTGACAAGGATTCAACCCCAGACGACTCTGCCGCCAGCGTGTCCCGGCTCCAATTCCCGTCCGCTATCTAACAAGCTGCCAGATTGACGGTAAAAAAAAGTCTTTGTAAGTTAAAATATCGCTTACCGGAGGGATGGGTGAGCGGTTGAAACCGGCGGTCTTGAAAACCGTTAGCCCCGGAAGGGGCTCGGGGGTTCGAATCCCTCTCCCTCCGCCAAATCGCCAAAAAGAATCCTAAGAAGACAGGGCGGCCTTGACCTGCCTCCAATTTACGCCCTCGGCTGCCCATAGCCAAGCCCACGAATGTTCAGGCTTTGCAACACCTGCCGAATTAAGGTATCTTTCATCTTCTTCAAGATCATGAACACTCACTTCAAATCCACAGTTTCGATTATTGCCGCGGTTCTTCTTCTGTTTGCGATGCGGGGCGCGGCTGCGTCATCTGCCGCCACCGGGGCACCGTGGCGTTTCACATTTCACCGCGCATTGCCGCAATGGAAGGACGGCCTGCCTGTTGGCAACGGCACGTTGGGAGCTCAGGTCTGGGGTACCGGCCCCGCGCTTTATCTCACGCTCGATCGCGGGGATGTCTGGGACCTGCGTTACCAACCGAACACACGCACAACATTCAACTACACGCATCTGCAGGAACTCGTCCGCGAGGGGCGGCATGACCTGATCCAGAAAGAGATAACCTCAGACATTGGCCCGATGGCTGATATCGTGCCCACCCGCATCAGCATGGGAAGGCTGAAAATTTCCCTGCCTGCGGACACCCAGGTTGAGCGGGCCTCGCTCGACATGCAGCACGGCGAGGTCCGGTGGTTGCTGCGTGTCCACGGCAAGCCAGTTGAATACCGTGTGCTGGCCAGTGTCGCCCCAAACGTCATTCTGGTGACGCTGGACGGTGTTGAGGGATGGGAGCCTAAGGTAAGCTTCTATCCCATCGGAGCACTCGACCCGACCGTAGCCGGGAAACTCGGCTATCCTAAACCAACTTCCGACGCCAGCGGCAATCTCTCCTGGTCAACGCAATCGTTGCTCTCAAGCGGATCGGTCACAACCGGCTGGATCAGCGAGCAGAAAGGCTCCGAGTGGAACCTGCTGATAACCATCCCGGCGCAGGACGATCCCCACAGTGTGGCCACGGCACAGCAGACGCTGAACTCAGCATTGGCCGAAGGGACTTCAAAAATCCGCATCGACCACCATAAGTGGTGGCGTGAGCGATGGTCGCGGTCGCAGATCCATATTCCCGACCCGGGCCTGGAGCGTCTTTGGATTAACGGCATATACAAACTCGCCAGCAGTTCCTACGCCAGCGTGCCTGCGGGACTGCAAGGGCTCTGGCCTCCTGATGGCGAACTCCCGCCCTGGCGCGGAGATTACCACATTGACATGAACATCCAGGAGACCTACTGGCCCGCCTACAGCAGCAATCAACTCGATCTGGCGGAGCCGCTGAACCACTGGTTAACTTCAACGGTTGCGCCGCAGTCTAGGAAGATTACGCGCCAGTTCTTCGGAGTACCAGGGCTCTGGGTGGGCGGCGCGCTCGACGTAAAAGGTCGCTTGCTTGGGGGCCAGAGCAACTGGATGACGGTGCAGTACTGGCTGGGCGGAGGCGCGTGGCTCGCACAGCACCTCTGGTGGTACTACTCCTACAGCCAGGACAAAGTCTTTCTTCAGCAGCAAGCCTACCCATTCATGAAGGATGCAGTGATCTTCTATCAGAACATTCTCAAGAAAGGTCCCGACGGCCGGCTTCATATCCCGCTCTCGGCTTCTCCAGAGTACTTCAGCAACGACCTGAAGGCCTACACGCCGGACCCGACTGAGGATCTCTCGCTCATCCGCACCCTTTTGCGTTACACAATCCAAGCCTCAAAAGTTCTCGGCGTGGATCAACAACAGAGAAGCGAGTGGGCCACCATGGAGCGGTTGCTCGCTCCATACCCCATCGACAGCACCGGTCTGAAGGTCCAGCCGGACGCAGATTACGACCGCTCGCACCGTCATCCCATGCACCTGTTTCCCATCTTCCCGGGCGGCGACCTGAACGTGGAAGGAAGCGCAGAAGACCGGGCCCTGATCAACCGATCAATTGAAAACTGGATTTTTCGCGGAACCGGCGAATGGACGGGGTGGTCCTTTCCCTACGCCAGCCTGATAGCCTCGCGCGTACGGCGCCGCAACCAGGCATTAAACGAGCTGAAAATATACAAACAGGCCTTCATCTGGCCGAACGGCTTTCACGTGAACGGCGATTACCACCGATACGGGTATTCCACACACGATTACCAGCCCTTCACCATGGAAGCCGAATGTGCCTTCACTGCCGCAGTGAATGGAATGCTGCTCCAGAGCTGGGGAGATAAGATCAGGATTTTTCCTTCCGTGCCGGACGCATGGAAGAACGTGTCGTTCCGCGATCTGCGGGCACAGGGCGGCTTCCTGATTTCAGCGGAAATGGTGAACGGCGAGATCATCTCTGCTTCTATTGTTTCGCCAAAAGGCGGAGACGCCAAGGTTGTTTTCCCGCTGGGCTACATTCCCCCGGGTCAGGCTTTCACCGTGAAGCCGTTCCACCTGCAACCCGGAACGCCTATGGAAATACTTGCCAGGTAGTCTCGGAGATGCGATGTCAGCCCGGCCGCAGAATGCTTTTCAACGCACGAAAGGCGACGGGAAGCCGGGCACTGCAGGTACGGACTGGTACATTCGTCCTGCGCCCCAGTCACTGACTCCAATAGCGCATTCTGGTACAATGCGCACAATCAGTCTGTGGCCAAGGCAAATGCCCGAATAGCCAAGGTTGCGACAGGCCGTTTTCGGTTTCAGGAGATTCCTTTGGACTCTGAGCTGGAGCTGGTCAATCGCTGTCTCAAAGGCGATGATACAGCTTGGGAGGCATTGCTTCAGGCTCATACTCACAAAGTTTACAACCTGTGCTATCGTTTCACCGGCCGCACCGAGGACGCCGAAGACCTGACTCAGGAAGTCTTCATCAAGGTTTTCCGAACCCTTAAGACCTATGACGTGGCCCAGGCAAAATTCTCAACGTGGGTCAGTCGAATTGCCAGGAATCATCTGGTGGACCACTACCGTCGGACGCGTAGTGACCGGATGACCTCAAAGCTCGATGAGCAGATGCCCATCGTCGATCCGTCAATGGGCGGGCACCCGGCGGGCCGCGTAGAAGCGCGCGAGCAACGGGAACTTCTCCATGACGGACTCACCAAGCTGTCGCCCGACCTGCGGGAGGCCGTGATCCTGCGCGACCTGCAGGACATGGATTATGCCGAAATTGCACAGGTTCTGGACATTCCGGAGGGGACTGTAAAATCACGAATCAACCGCGGCCGGTTGGAACTGGCACGCGTCCTAAAACGTATGGATAAGTGAAGGGTGAAGAGGCACAGGACGATGACACACCTGGAACTCGAAAACCTGGCAAGTGATTACCTGGAAGGGCTGCTGGAAGCGAGCCGCCACGCCGAGGTGGAAAAACACCTGGCCGGTTGCGCCGCCTGTCGCGAACTCCTGGCAGACGTCCGGGACGCCATCGAGGCATGCCGCTCAGCTGAAGAAGTCTTGCCCCCACCGTGGCTGGTCACTCGGATCCGGCTTGCTACCCTCGGCGAACCCCGCACCGGCATCACGGAGCAGGTTAACGCTTTACTGCGCGGCATTCGCCAGCCGCGGATAGCCTATGCCGTGGCGATGACCGTTTTCTCGCTTTCCCTTATCGTCAACATCGTGGGTATCAATCTGCGCAGGTTTAATCCGCAGGACCTGAACCCGAGCACCTGGGTCTACCGCGCAAACCGTGCAGGACACCTGCTCTATGCCCGCGCCGAGAAATTCTACGCCGACCTCCGAATCGTTTACGAAATCGAATCCCGATTCCGGAACGTCCGAAGTGAGCCATCCAATGAGGAAAAGCAAAACAGCAAGCCCAACCCCGCGGCGGAGCCGCCTTCGAGCACTGCAAACCGGGGAAGGTTGCAAATGGCATCCGCTGATGCCACCGACACCGGGCAATACGCTCAACTGGAGCCAGGAGTAAAAAAACATGAAATGCGCTAATCATCCGCTCAACGAATCGGTTGCGTACTGCGCACAATGCGGCCGGCCACTTTGCGAGAGTTGCCGGCGTGAAGTGAAAGGCACTTCTTACTGCGAGACGTGCCTGGCTGCCAAACTCCAGTCGCCCTTGTGGAGTTTGGGAACGCAACACGCCGGGCCGGCTCCGGGAGTTGCCCTAGCCCTGGGGTTTATCCCGGGAGTGGGCGCCATTTACAACGGCCAGATCATCAAAGCCATGGTGCAGGTGCTGCTGTTTGGCTCGTTCATAGCGCTCGCCAGCCGCGTACACGGGCCGATGGGACCCATTTTCGGCCTGGGCGCGGCAGCGTTCTACTTTTACATGGTGATTGACTCCTACCAGACGGCGAAAGCCAAGCAAACGGGCGCCCCCACGCCGGAATGGTTCGGATTCAGCGATATGAAGCTGGATGCGCCTTTGGGTGCTGTAGTACTGATCGGTCTGGGATTGATGTTCCTGCTCGACAACCTCGGAGTTCCCATTTTTTCGCAGATCGGAAAGTTCTGGCCTGTGCTGTTGATTGCGCTCGGCATTGCCCTGCTCCAGAAGCGCCTGCGTTACGGCAACCCGGCGCCACCGCCAAGCCCCGGCCCGGTCAACACTAAGGCAGATGAGAACCCGTCCAAGAGTTTATAAGGTAGCCAGGAATAGTGAAGAAAGAGCAGTGATTGCCAACATGAAACACGCTTACAGTTCTCAGCGGAATGAGGGAAGGACAACGAAATGGAAAACCTGCCGGGAGTGATTGCGCTCTTGATCATCGTCGCGGCAATCTTGACGCCTATTGCAATCGTGTGGATTGTCTTCTGGTACAAGGCAAGACAGCGCGAAATGGAGATGCACGAATCCCTTAAAATGCGCGAATTCGAGCACCTTCAACGGCTGAGAGAATTAGACCTTGAAATTGAGAGGACAAAGGCGCGTGGTTCCGAAAAAACGGGTTAAGCACAGCGTTGAGAGAAGGGATGGCAACAGAACAACGGCTGTCCGAAAAGATTCAACGGGTCAACGACAACCCGAATAGAAGAAGGTAATGTGATGGCAACAGAACTCAATTCCAACCAGGATCGCTATGAAGCCCGCTACAGCCGACGAGCGCACAGGAACAGCCTGACAGGCCCGATTATACTCATTGCCCTCGGAGCAATGTTTCTGCTGGGACAGTTTGCCCCCGACTGGGGAGTGAGCAAGACCTGGCCGATTCTTCTGATTGTGATTGGGCTTGCCAAGCTGGTGGAGTCTGCGTGGCAGGGAAGATCAACGCCGCCACGCTAGCCAGCTTGTGGGTCGTTTGCAAGGGGAGGACTCAATATGAGCGCATATCGACATCACCGTGGTTCCATCTTCTGGGCGTTGACCCTGATTGGAATTGGGGCACTGTTTCTCTATCAGAATTTCAATCCCGACGTCCGTCCCTGGCATGTGATCGCAAAATACTGGCCGATCCTCATCATCTTCTGGGGAATATCGAAACTGATCGATTACTTCCACGTTAGAAGCCATCCGGAAAACGCCCCTGCCTCGCTGTTCTCCGCCGGAGAAGTGATTTCCTTGATCATTTTCCTGGTGATTGGAACCGTTATTTCGAAAACAGTGCTGCGGCCGTGGGGCGACTGGCCTTCTGTGATGGGAATGTCCGACCAGCAGTTCGCCGAAATCTTTTTCAACTCGTACACGTTTACGCGAAACCTCTCCCAGGACGTCAAAGGCAGCCCGCACATCCTGATTGTCAACCGTCGTGGCAGTGTTGATATTCGCGGGTCCGACAAACAGAAAATCGGAGCGGTCATTCAGGAAACCATCTGGGCTGAAAACGAATCCGCTGCGAGGAAAATTGCTGACCGGTTGCAATTTCAGATTGCGGAAAACGGAGGCCAATACGAACTCTCGTCCAATCGAGATTCCCTCCCACACGGTGGCAGGGCCATCAGGCTCGATATGGCTATCCGCGCGCCACAATCTACTACAGCCGACGTTACAGATGACGATGGCGATGTCAGCGTCAGCAACCTGAAGGGCGACCAGACGCTCACGACGCGCAACGGTGACGTGCGCGCCAGCGACGTCCAGGGCGTGTTGCGGGTGCATCAATCGGGTGGCGGCGCGACATCAGCCAGCAAAATCGACGGCAGTGTGGAAATCGAAGGCCAGGGTGGCGATATTGCCGTTCAAAATGTGACAGGGTCGGTAACAGTTGAAGGCAACTTCTCCGGTTCCACGAGCTTTCAGAATGTCGCGCAAACCCTGCGCTTCAACTCTTCACGAACCAACCTGAGCACGCAAAAGCTTGCCGGCAATCTCTCCATGGACATGTCCAACCTGACAGCCAAAAACGTTGACGGGCCTTTCGAGCTCTCAACCCGGGACAAGGACATCCTGGTTGAAAACTTCAAATACAACGTCAAGATCGTGAATACCAACGGCGATGTTCATCTTCGGACGGCAACACCGCCCACACATCCCATCGAGGTCGATCTCCAAAAAGGCGACATTACCCTGTCGCTGCCGCCGGCGTCGAACTTTCAGATCAACGCCGTATCTCACAACGGCGATGTCAGCTGTGACTTCCCGGGATTAAACGTCTCAAAAGAACCACCGACGCCTGCCATCACCGGCACCTATGGGAAGAACGGGCCGATGATTAAGCTTTCTTCTTCTTACGGCGGTATTCGCGTCCTGCGCACACAGCCGGGAGCGTCCTCTGCGCCCCACTCCACCGCGGAACACAGAGCGAATCATCGCCACGCGCATGAGAAGATAGTTACGTTCACCAGGCCTGGCCACTCCCCGATTGTGTAAGGAGCAAAGGCCACCCGCTGTCTCTTGAACCGGTGTGCACTTGCTACTCGGCTGTCCGAGCGAGAGTCTCGAAAAATGAGGGGAAAGAAATCCTGACGCAGTCGCTGTCGTCGATGGTAGTCACACCATCAGCAACCAGGCCGGCAATGCTGAACGCCATCGCAATCCGGTGGTCGCCGTAACTTGAAATTTCCGCGCCATGCAAGCGCTGCTTCCCCGCAATCCTCATCCCGTCTGGGAATTCCTCGACGTCGGTGCCCATCCGTCGAAGATTGTCCGCCACGGCGGCGATGCGGTCGCTTTCCTTCACCCGCAGTTCCTGTGCCCCCCGAAAAGTGAGTCCATCCTCCGTTTGTGTGCCTAAAACAGCCAGGACCGGCAGTTCATCAATCAGACCGGGAACCATCTCAACGGGAATCTCACCGCCACCTAGCGTGCCCGCTTGCACTCGAACGCTCCCCACCAACTCTCCGCTGCGGCTTTCGCTACTCAGCACACTGATGTCCCCGCTAATCGAACGCAGGAAGTCCAGTATTGCAATCCGCGTGGGATTCAAACCGATATCGTGGAATGTGAGATCGGATCCGGGTACCAGCAACCCCGCGACCAGGAAAAACGCAACGGATGAAATGTCGCCCGGCACGGTCAGTTCCTGAGCTCGAAGCTCACTGCGGCCGCGAACGCTAATGGCCTGACCCTCGTGGCCGATCTCAACCCCAAACTGTCTGAGAGCAATTTCGCTGTGGTCCCTGGTAGGGTGAGGTTCAACTACTTCCGTCACGCCCTTTGCGTAGAGGCCCGCAAACAGCACGGCGGTCTTCACCTGCGCGCTGGCTACGGGTAGTTCGTAACGAATGGGGACAAGATTTCCGCCCTCAATAGTAAGCGGCGGAAGCCCGCCTTCCGACGACTGGATGCGGGCACCCATGCGCGTAAGAGGCGCAATAATGCGCTTCATCGGACGGCGCGACAGTGAAGCGTCACCGCCAATAACCGTACGAAACGGTTGGCCGGAGAGTATTCCAGAAAGCATGCGGATGGTCGAACCTGAGTTGCCGGCATCGAGCGCCTCACTAGAAGCTTTGAGGCCGTCGAACCCCACGCCCTCAATGGTGACATCACTTCCCTGCCGCTCGATCCTGACCCCCAGCTTCTTCAGGCAGTCCAGCGTGCTCTGGCAATCAGCGCTTTCTGCAAACGAATGGATCTTGCTTGTGCCCTGCGCAATGGCGGCCAGCATGGCGTAGCGGTGCGAGATGGACTTGTCTCCGGGCATCCTGACCGAGCCTGACAGCCGTTTTGCGCGAGTAATGCTCTTTGCTGTGATCGTCGAACTCACCAGTATCTTCCTTTTCCGTCACTCAACCATCAGGAGAATCTTTCCGGTTGTCTGCCGGGCTTCCATCCTGCGATGTGCCTCGGCCGCCTGCTCCAGCGGAAGTTTCAGTCCGATCCGAAGGTGTATCTTCCCGCTCGAAATCCATTCCAGAACCTGCCGTACACCACGCTGGGCAATTGCGGGAGTCCTGCTGACAGTAAACAACCAGAAAGCACTGACCTTTAGCGAGCGCGAATAGAGGGTACCGACATCAATCGGATCCGGCCTTCCGCTGGCACCGCCGTAGCTGATCAGATGGCCAAAGGGCGCAAGCGACGCGAGGCTGCCATGGAGCGTTGCTTTACCCACAGAGTCCAGTACGATATCCACCCCACGCTGATTGGTCAACTGCGCGACCTTCGGCGCAAAATCGGTCTGATTGTAGAGAATGACATCGTCTGCTCCTGCTTCCTCAACAATCTTCGCTTTCTCCGCGCTAGACGTGGTCCCGATCACGCGGGCTCCCCCCAGTTTTGCCATCTGAACGGCCAGCAGTCCCACACCTCCCGCGGCGGCGTGTACCAAAACGGTGCGGCCAGGCGAAACACGGTCGGCCGTGTAAAGCATGTGATAGGCCGTCAACGCCTGGACGGGAAACGCGGCGGCCTCTTCAAAAGAAATTTTGTCCGGCAATCCGATCAACTGTGATTGGGACGCAGTGACGTATTCGGCATAACAACGCTCGCCAAGGACCACTACTCGCTGGCCGACCAGATTGCGGTCAGTTTCATCACCTGCCTCGACAACCACGCCAGCCGCCTCAAACCCGGGGGTTTCCGGAAGCTTGGGTTGTGCAAGGTAGGCGCCGCGCCGCAACAACGTGTCGGCAAAATTCACTCCAATGGCATGGATCCGCACCAGAACCTTGTTGGGGGCCATTCTGGGCCGCTCCACGTCTTCATATCGCAAAACCTCAGGGCCGCCGATTTCGTGAAACCTGATTGTTTTCATAGTACTGGAATCCACATTCGCATTGATTTCACAACCGTTTGATAGAATAATCGTCCGGCATGGCTGGGTGCAACCGCAAAACCTTGACGCATGAGTAGTATAGCAGGAAGGCAGGGCGCATCCTGCGGGCTTTTTTGATGTATCCGGACAAGTCCAATGAAAATTCGGGGTGCCGCATCAAACCAGGCATCCGTAGGCCAGCCTGAATGAGACGAACGCGCCCGTGCAATACGTGCCTGACCACGCAAGGCAATTTACTTTTCGGTTTTTAGGAACAATTTGCCGATGGCAACGATGATAGAATCCATGTGGGATAGCCGGTTTCCAGAAGACCGGCGTTGAAGCAAGCGTGCGGAAGCACCGGTCAGCAATCGGGTTCCAAAACGGAAAACCACCAGAAAAGAATGGTATCCGCAGAACATCCCTTTGTTTCTATCATCCTGTGCACTCGCGGTCTGAGGCCGACACTTATCCCCTGCTTGGATCGCCTTGTGGCCCAGGGACAAACCTACGGCGACGATGAAATCATTGTTGTTCTAAACGGCCCCGAAGACCCGACTTTTACGCGGGCTCTTTCGCATTTTCCCGTCAGACTGCTGAATGAACCCAAGCCGGGAGTTTCCGCTGCGCGCAATTATGCTCTTCCCCGCGCGAGAGGTGACATCCTCGTATTTGTGGACGACGACATCCTGGTCGATTCCAGTTGGCTGGAAGAACTCATTAAAGGATTTGCGGACCCCAGGGTGGCCTGCGTTACAGGGCGTGTAATCCCCGCGGGACCGCTCTCTATCACGGCCGAACGCGCCGATCGATACTATGCGAGCGAACGGGCACTTTCTTCCTGGACGCTCGACACCTCGGACCCCGACTGGTATCAATACATCGTCGGTGAACCGGTGGGCTTCGGATGCAACATGGCGTTTCGCAGAAACTTTCTGGAGGCCTACTCTATGTTTCCGCTCGATCTGGGAGCTGGATCGCTGATCGGCGGCGGGGACGAGTTTTATATGTATCTCCAAGTGGTCAAACATGGCTTCCGTATCCGCCATGTTCCAGCCGCGGCGGTCACCCACTTTTTTGAGAGCAGCAACGACAAATCGAAAGCTCGCAACATCCAGCTTTACTCAGGCACCGTGGCCTTTGCGCTCAAAATGTTTCTGGAAGAGAAAGCACTGCGGGTCGCCACCTTCAAGTGGCTGGTTTCAGCCCTGAAAAGGCGTCTGCGCCGCGTCTGGGCGCGAAAGGCAATCTCCTCTGAACCCCAGGAGCTGCTTTCGCCGTTTGAAAAGTTCACAGCATACCTGCAAGGCGTGGGGGTTTACTGGAAATCTCGTCGCCTGAGAAATTCAGATTCGACCCGTCACAGCGTTTAGGTCCGTTTGCCGGAATTCCGCATTTGCTGCTTCGAGGCGCCAAGGGCGACAGGGATTGCCATCACTGTTGTACAATGTCGCAAAGAAATGGGAGGAGACATGAATCGCGAGGAAGCGTGGAATCTTCTGTGTGAATACACCAGGAGCGAGGGGTTGCGGCGCCACGCCCTGGCAGTCGAAGCGTGCATGCGCGCTTATGCCCGCAAATTTGGCGAGGATGAAGAGAAGTGGGCGGTGGTAGGACTTCTCCATGACTTTGACTATGAGGTCTATCCGAACGCCCCGGACCACCCTCTGAAAGGCAGCGAAATCCTAGCCAGCCGGGGATACCCGGAGGACATTCGCAAGGCCATCCTTGGCCACGCCAATTATACAGGCGTTCCTCGCGACACCCTGATGGCAAAGTCCCTTTTTGCCTGTGACGAACTGGCCGGATTCATTACGGCGTGTTCCCTGGTAAGACCAGACCGCATCCAGAGCCTGGAACCCAAATCGGTCCGCAAGAGGATGAAGGACAAGGCCTTCGCGCGGGCCGTGAGCCGGGAAGACATTATCCAGGGCGCGGAAGAGCTTGACGTAGACTCAAGCGAACACATCGCGCTCTGCATTGGCGCAATGCAAACCATCAGCACACAACTTGGGCTTGATCCGCCCGCTGCCTCACCGGCATAGACAACTGCCCCCGCCTACGTTCCTTGCAGTCCATTCCTGCAAGGAACGTTAACCCACATGGGGTGATTGAATGTCACGCGGCAGAAACCGCAGAATCAGACACTGACTGACCAAACAAGCTCAACGCGATTATACTTTCTGCCGGTTACTTTCGTGCTGCGGGTCAGGAACTGGATCTCCCCCAATCCGGAGAAGGTTCGCGGCCTGCTCCAGCCGGCCTTGCAAATCGCCGATCTTGCCCTGAATGTTGGAACGCTGCTCTTCCAACAGCGTGTTGGTAAAGTCCGCAACTTGGTGTTTGTAGGACTCCAGAGACTCTTTAATGGACGCCTCTGCCCAGGTGGTGGTCTGGTGGGCCCATTGGTTCAGCAGGGTTGTAGCAGTGTTGACCTCTTTGTTCACTTTGCCGGATAGGTCCTGGACAACCTGTCCGGTACTCGACCTGATCCGCTCCACTGCATTGGCCGAGGCCTCGGCGACCTGCTTCTTAATTTCGTCCACGATGATCCGTCGCTCATTTTCAACAAACTGCCTGACCTGTGACTCGAAATCAACCGCCATTCTGGATTGAAGGTTGGAAAGAGATTTTCTGATTTCATCGAGCTGCATTTCGGCAATCTGCTTCACGCTTTGCGCGTGCCCCTCCAGAGTCTGCCGGCTCAAACTCGTCATACTCTCTGCCAAAGTATTGATCCGCTGCGTTTCAGCAACCCGCAATTGCTCGCCAAGGCTGCGGAGGTTGTCGGAAAGGCGAGTCGCGTCGCCCGCCAAGGAATCCCTAGCGTTCAGCGCGAACTCGCCCATTTGTTTCCGCACATCGTCCACCATGGTTCCCATTGTGGACTTCAATTCGCCCTTCGATTGATCGAGGGCCTCTTCCACCCGCTGGCGCACTTGCGAGATAGATGTGTTTAGCGCATCATGGGAAGCTTTCTGCACCTGGCCGGCAATTTCTGAGGCGCTTTTCTGCTGCATTTCCAAGGCGGTCGCCTGCAGATTCTCCCTGAAACTGCCTACGTAGGAGTCAGCAAGACTCTGGAACTGCACTCTCGAAGACTCTGTCAGCCCGCCCACCTGGGCGTTAAATCTGCTGACACTCTCGTCCGTACGGGATTTACTTGCCGCTTCAAACTGCCGGGCCGACTCCTGCATCGCGGCCGTCAGCCGGTTGTTGAAATCCCTCATTGCCTGATCGGTGCTTGTCGAGCAAGCTTGTCTGGCCTGCTCCGCCAGCCCGCCCAATAGCGACTGAACTTCATTCTTGATGCTCTCAACTTTAGCCTGGGAAGCCCTCTCGGACTCCATCGCGAGGATGTTGAGCTGCTGTTCGAAAGTGCTTCTCAGATGATCTTTTACCTGTTCAATGTGTGGCCCAAGGGACTTCTGTACTTCTGTCGGCACTGAGGACACAACCCCGTCCGTCATCAGCTTGATCCACTCCGCAAATTCGTTCATCTTGCCTTGCAGCATTTCTTCAGTGCGGAGTCTGACCTGGTTTACGACCTCGTTTTGTTCCGCTTCCAACCGCGACGCCAACTTGCCACGAAACTCGTCGGCAAGATTGTCCATCCGCTGATTTACTTCCTTCTCAAGCGGGTCGAGCAGAATCTCGCCCTTGCCGTGAACCATCTTTGCGACTTCTGCAACGGACGTGGAAGCATACCCTTCCAGTTCGTTCTTAATCCGGTCCTTCAGGGTCTTGAAGCCCAACCGGAGCGAACTATCCCCTTCCCGTTGCGTTCCCTTTGCTACTCCAGGAAGTTCCACCCCGGAAAGCTCGGCCACCGCACCCAACAACTCATGAAGCAGGCTCTGAGCCTGATCCACTTGCTCCTGCCATTCCCGTCGCGCTTCACGGATTTCCGTAAGCAGCGATTCCAGGTCTGCCTGGCTATGTTTTTGTCCACCCCGGAGTCCCCGCAGTTCCTGCACAAGCGACAGTGGTGTATTCATTTCCCCTCCAGTAAGGCCATTTCGTTCAGTTGGTAGGCAGTGGCACGATTGGAAAGTTCAGGGACGTCAAATAAAAGGCAAGGGTCGACACGAAGACAAATTAACCGGGCGTGGTTCGACATCAATAGATTGTAGATCATTGGCGACCATGCCTTCCCCCTCCCGGCTGGCGCTTAAGCGATGAGTTAATACTCTATCAATATCACTAATCGCACTAACGAATCTAAGCCCGTCCCTATTCAAACACAACTGTTCGAAAGGACAGTTTCCGGACAGGGCCGCTCCAGCACGTCAGGCACCGATCCTTCACACGCCGGATTATACACAAGGTCAATCCGTCGCGCAAACATTAATTTTCTTTTGCAACCTTTTCAAAAATCTGGCCTCGGGAGCCATTGACGATCACCCTAGCAAGACGGTTTCGAGGTAGGTCGGAACTCTTGTGTCCCACCCCAGGCCTTCTACGATCTTGGACTGAAGTGACTCAGATGCATGGAGTTCCCCATGAGTAATGAAGGTTTTACTTGGAGCTAAAGTGAGCCTTTTAAGCCAGCCGAGAATCTCGCGATAGTCAGCATGGGCACTCAGGTTTTCAATGGTTTCTATATGGGCCACGACACGAATCTGCTGCCCGTGAATTTTTACTGTCTGTGCACCTGACTGGATGGCGTGCCCGCGGGTTCCGGGGGCCTGAAAACCCACAAAAAGGACAGTATTTCGATGATCAGGAAGGCATCGGACCAGGTGATGTAGCACGCGCCCACCTGTTGCCATACCACTGGCCGAAATGATTACGGTCGGAAAGCGGCACTCATTCAGCGCCTTGGATTCATCCACCGAGCGGTCAAAATGCATGTTCGGCTGGGCAAAAAGCTTATGCCCTCCGGCTTCGTATTCATCGGTCTGCAGATTGTGGTCTTCATGGTGTCTTCGATAAAGGTCGGTAGCGTCGATCGCCATGGGGCTATCCACGTGTATGGGCACGTCGTGCATCTGATTCTGGCTGATCAATTGCCGGAACAGATAAAGCAGTTCCTGCGTTCGCCCGATCGCGAACGACGGGATGATGACCGAGCCGCCCCGCGCAGCCGTGCTTTCGATAATGCTTGCCAGCCGCGCCCGGTAGTCATCCGTGACATGAAGGCGGTCTCCGTAAGTGGATTCGCACACAAGGTATTCCGCCGCATCCGGGATAGCCGGTTCCCGAATGATCAGTTGCGGAAACCGCCCCAGATCACCCGAGAAAAGAATTCTGACCGTCTTCCCTGCTTCCGTGATCGTCACTTCCACCATTCGAGCGCCCAGAATGTGCCCGGCGCGGAAGAATTTAACCTTAAAGCGAGGCGAAAGCTCCATCGGCGCAGTCTCATCGACCGCGTGGATCCGCTCTAACGCCTTGACGGCCTCATCGTAAGTGTAAAGGGGCAAGGCGGGTGCGTGTTTGCTGAACCCTTTTTTGTTCGCGTACCGGGCGTCCTCTTCCTGGAGGTGGCCCGAGTCCGGCAGGACAAGCTGTGCCAGATCCGTCGTTGCGGCGGAAGCCAGGATCTGACCTTGAAAGCCCTCCTTCACAAGCCGGGGAATGTATCCGATGTGATCCAGGTGGGCATGGGTCAGCACCACCCAGTGAATGCTGGAGGGTTCTATGGGTAAGGGGTTCCAGTTTCGCAGGCGCAGATCCTTATGTCCTTGGAACAGGCCGCAATCGACCATCAGCCGCTCGCCTGCTGCCTCCAGCAGGTATTTCGATCCGGTAACAGTGCCGGTTGCTCCGAGAAAAGTTAACTTTGGCATCAGATTACCACCGCCTCCTTGTATTGGCCGAAAACACCACCTAATACGCTTGAAATCTCCCCTACGGTCGCATAGGCTTTCACCGCTTCCAGTATGGGAGGCATCAGGTTCCGCTCGCTTTTCGCCGTGACTTCTATTTCCTGGAGGGCGGCAGCAACCCGCGCGCCGTCGCGAGCTTCGCGCAGTTCTTTCAAACGCGCTACCTGCTGCCGCTCGATCTCCGGATCAATCCGCAAGATCGGAATCTCCAGCCCGGCGTCTTTCTGGTAGCGGTTAACGCCCACAATCACCTGCGACCCGTTCTCGATCTTTGCCTGATATTCATAAGCAGCTTGCTGGATCTCTCGCTGCACGAACCCCTTTTCAATCGCCGCCAGCATTCCGCCCATGGCGTCGATTTTTTCAAGGTAGGTTTCGGCCACCTGCTGAAGGTGGTTGGTCAGTTTCTCGATAGTGTAAGACCCCGCCACCGGGTCAACCGTGTTCGTGACCCCGCTCTCGTAGGCGATAATCTGCTGGGTCCGAAGCGCAAGCAGGGCCGACTCCTCCGTTGGCAACGCCAGCGCTTCGTCGCGCGAATTTGAGTGGAGTGACTGAGTCCCGCCAAGCACAGACGCAAGGGCCTGCAAAGCTACGCGCACTATGTTCGTGTCCGGTTGCTGGGCCGTAAGCGTGGAACCCGCCGTCTGCGTATGAAAGCGGAACGTCCACGAACGCGGGTTCTGCGCCTTGAAATGCCTGCGCATGATGCCCGCCCACATCCGGCGAGCGGCGCGAAACTTGGCGATTTCCTCCAGAAAGTTATTGTGGGCATTCAGGAAAAACGAAACCCTTGGCGCAATTTCATCTGCGTCGAGCCCCCGCTCGATTGCCGTTTCAAGGTAAGCAATGCCGTTGCCAAGTGTAAATGCAATTTCCTGAGCTGCTGTCGCTCCTGCCTCGCGTATGTGATAACCGCTCACTGAGATCGTATTCCATTCGGGCGCCCTGTTACGGCAAAAGGCAAAGATGTCCGTCACCAGCCGCATTGCCGGCCTGGGCGGATAAATGTAGGTTCCTCGCGCGATGTATTCCTTTAGGATGTCGTTCTGGACTGTCCCTGCAAGGCGTCTGAGGTCCGCGCCCTGTTTCTCCGCCGCGGCAAAGTAGAGCGCAAGCAGGATGGGTGCCGTAGCATTGATAGTCATGGAAGTTGAAACCCGATCAAGCGGTATCCCGTCAAACAGCACTTCCATATCTTCAAGCGAGTCAATCGCAACTCCGACGCGTCCGACTTCGCCCTGAGCCAGCGGATGGTCAGAGTCGAGGCCAACTTGCGTGGGAAGATCGAACGCCACAGAGAGTCCTGTCGTCCCTTTAGAAAGCAGATACCGGTAGCGCTGATTAGACTCCCGAGCCAAGCCGAAGCCCGCATACTGGCGCATGGTCCAGAGGCGGCTGCGGTATTGACCGGGGTAAATGCCCCGCGTGTAGGGGTATTCGCCCGGGCGGCACAGCTCCTGCTTTGGATCCCAGCCGGCAAGGTCCTCAGGAGTATCAAACAATCGCTCGGGAGGGTCCGCGGGGCCGAGGTGTAAGCCGGGCTTGTTTCGACGGGCGTCAGAATCCTTCATAGGGGCGAACCAAGGTCCTTACGCCCGCGAGCCTGATGTCGGTCTCAGGGGCCCGGACAGAGAGATCAACGAACACTGCGGGCTTTCACGAAGGTATAAAGGCAAAAGATAAACAGCACAAAACTGAAAGCCACACTGACAATCACCATCGCGAAGTTCAACGTGCTCTGTTCGGGCATCTTTTGATACTCCTGCCAGAGCTTTAATGAAACCGACGCCATGCCGATGGTCAGAAACAGAAACACCACACCAATCAATACATGAAACATTTGCACCGCCCGGCGAAACAGGCGGCCCAGAAAGGATTTCGAGTTTGCTAGCATGGTCGCAGCGGCCTCTGGTTACAAGAGAAATCCAGTATTCGATGGTAAAACCAAGCGCTTCCGGCGTCAATCTCCGCGTGTGCTCTGCTGCCTTGACACCGCTTCAAGCCGCCCCCTAGAATGCAGTCAGAAGCATAATCCGGATCTAGAAGGGTGCTTTTTTGGAGATCGACGACAATTTCAAACACCTGATCAAAGAACTCGGTCAGGCCATCAATGAATCTCTAGCCGATTCCGAGAATATTTCCAACGTCATGGGCCGCATCCGGACCGCGGGATACGACCTCTTCCTGGTCCTGGAAGTCACCATCGGCTTTAACAAAAAGGATGATGCCAGGATGGTCCAAAGCCAGCACATTTCTCCTGAAACTGCAGCAGACAAGCCGGAATTTCTCCTGACCACTGAGGACGCGCAGTTCCTCCGGTCCCTCAGGATTGTAGTTGACAAAGAGAACAAATAGGCTGCTCCCGCATTTCTCTTCAGCCCTTTCAGGAACAATCTTTTCCGCCTTCGGCGCAGGGCTACCCGCGCCAGCGTCACCTTTACCAGGAGCTTGACAACCCACGGAACACACGCCTACGATTCGCTTATGGAGTCCCGATCGGTGCGTTCTCCGGCCGTGGCGGGCCGATTTTATCCGCACAAGCCCGACGTTCTTCTGCGCGAGTTGGACGAATATCTGCAACCCGCGTCACCTGATGAACATGCAATCGATTCCGCAATCGGTTGCGTTGTTCCCCATGCAGGGTACATGTATTCCGGGCATGTTGCCGGAGCCGTTTACCGTTTGCTGCCGCAGCGTAAGCGCTATGTCGTCATGGGGCCGAACCACTGGGGCCGAGGATCGGCACTCGCCATAATGTCCGAAGGCACCTGGGACACCCCGCTTGGCCAGGTACCACTCGACCGCGAACTGGCCAACGAGATCCGAGAAGGATGTCCCTTGCTCGCTGAAGATGCCGGGGCCCACGCCAGCGAACACTCTCTTGAAGTCCAGATTCCCTTCCTGCAGCGTTCAGCGGGCCAGTTTAGCTTTGCACCGATTGCAATCGCATTGGCGGATTACCCTAACCTTGAAAAGCTGGGCCATGCCATCGCAAGCGCAGCCAAGCGATCAGCAGAGCCGGTCCTGATTGTCGCCTCGAGTGATATGAACCACTACGAACCGGATGGCATTACCCGCGAAAAGGATGACAAGGCCATTGCGGAAATTCTCCGGCTGGATCCCCTGGGACTCCTGGAGGTTATTCGCGACGGGGACATTTCCATGTGCGGCTTTGCCCCAACGGTTGCCATGCTGGTGGCTGCAAAGGAACTCGGCGCCCGCGAGGCACGTCTGATCAAACACGCAACCTCAGCCGACACCGGTGGAGACAGGGATTCAGTGGTGGGCTATGCGGGAATTATTGTCTCGTAGTCCTACCGCAGGTTCTTTACCAACTTCCTTCAGCTTTCAAACCTCTTATCGGTGCTGCGGGCCACCAGAGCTTCCACCACGCGGGGCTCCGCCCATGCCGCCGCCCATTCCTCCACCACCACCCGAACCTCCACTACGCATTCCACCACCCATTTGTCCGGAGGATTGGCCCATACTCCGGCCACCGCCGAATCCACCCTCTGATGAGCGTGAGGATGAACCTTGATTCATGTGCTGCTGAGACATACCGGACTGCCGGTTCACCTGCCGCATCTCTCTGCGCATTCGGACATTTTCAATCCTCTGTTCCTTTATCAGCATTCTTTCCTGGCGGAAATCCGGCATGCGCATCGCTGGCGCGGCAGGATGTGCAGACGGCATCATTGAACTTGAATGGTGAACTGCCTGAGCGTTTGTACCAAGACTCGAGATAGGAAACTCAGTCAAGCGATTCCCATGTGAAACTCCCCGCCCTCCCAGCAACATGTCGTTATTGAGGGGTGGGCGGGACGTGGTCGAAACCGAGCCGTGCAACCCGGTCCCCATACCTGCACGATTCGGCTGGAAGGCCGGTCCAGTTCCGTTCACAAAGCGGTGAGTATCCTGGTCAAAGACCGCAGGCGCATGAGGCTGCATATCCCATGCTCCGCTGACTGTTCCCGTTGCGAAGATTCTCGTGGGTGCGACTGTTCCGTGACGAACCCGGAGGCCACCTCGGGCAGTCGACGTCGCTATTTGAGGGGAACCCTCAATGGCAGGGCCCGCCAATGTTAGATTTCGTGTAAGAGGGAGCGTCGGAGAACCGACTGCACGCCCCTGAAAGGGATGGACTCTGAGCAAGTCACTTGGAGAAATCGCCCTACCACCCTGGAACGTACTATTGCTGACGGCAACGGAGCAATTCTGCCCCGCGGGGCAATGGTACGTACCCGTGTAGGTTCGAGGAGTCCAACTAACCCAACCGGGACCCTGGTACCATGAGACCAACGCCGGCGCCCAATATGTGAAATTACCCGGCAGCCAGCACCAGCCAATGTCAGCGGGATAAATCCAACTGCCATAGTGGAAAGGCAGCCAGCCCCACGGAAAGCCGGAAATCCAGGTGTAGCCTAACCCCGGATACCAGGACCAACGCCCGATTGAATACGGGACCCAGTCAGCCCCCAGCATCGGAGACCAGCAACTGCCGAATCCCGGCAAATAATTCCATGCCCCATAAAAGGCGAGGTCATTCCATCCGTAAAGTGAATTGCCGGAATACCGCAAGCCGGCCCGTCCGTTGCTGACGACCGTTTCCGTCTGTTGGCGTTTGTTCACCCACTGGTCCCAGGCATCTTCTGTAATTCCGGACGTAACCCGGAAAGGCTCTGCGCTCCCTGGGGTCAGATCAAGGACCTGATTCTTCGAAATGGTTCCGCTGCCGGAAGGCCCCTGTACGCGGACATCACCATTGAAGACCTCCACCCGCTGACCACTCTGGTTGAGATCCACCCGGAACATCGATTTGGACGACGCGTCAAAAGTGGAGCCTGCCGCGCTGACCTGGTACACGTCACCCTCTTTCGGAGCGACGGCGAAAGTAGCGTACCCCTGCGCAAGAGTCAGGTGATTAATCTTGTTTCCCTCAGGAGAGAGCGAAAGGTTGGTAAAATCCAGTTCGCTTGACTGGCCCAGACGTGCTGTCGAGCCATTCTCAAACTCGACTTCCGCAAAGCTGTTGGAATCCGTCGCGATCTTAAAACCCTGCTGGATGGGCGTGTTGACAAACACTTTCGCCCACTGGCCAGCATCAGGCCGATACATTGTAACGGTGCCCTCCACAAAACTGAGACGAACGATGCGGACTTGGGAATTGGATTGAGCCCCTGTGCGGGCAGGAATCAGAGTTGCTGTTATGAATACGGCAGCGACAAAAAGTAGCAGCCTGTAGCCCCTGGGCGACCGATTACTTTTCATGGTACACCTCCTGGCTGGCATAGCAAACCCTACCCCTATGATACATCAGCCCAAGAAAGGTTTCGCTTGAAAACAAGAGCGCTTCAAGGGAGGTATTAATCGCGGCGCCGGTCCGACCTGCGAGAGCCCTCATTATCTTGAATGCGCCGTAGGATATCTGCGGCGCGGACTTGTGCGATGTGAAGATACTGCGAGTCGCCCGCGATCTTTTTCAGGATGGGAACCATCAACTGCGGGTCAACCAGTGCCTTATTATTGAGGTCAATTTCAACTTGCGTTAGAGCCGCAGGAAGCCCCAGCACATCGTATCGGGAGGAATACTCCAGTACACCAATGTGCTGCTCAACATCGGCAATGCCATCAAGAAGGCTCAGAAGTTCCTCCGCTCGCTTGTTCCGTGTATAGTTGAATTGCACCTTGTCTTCCTCGGTGCCGTGGCGATAAACGAAGGTCTTAAGGCCCATGTTGGCGACTTTCTTCCTGCTTTCAAGCCGAAGGGACCTAAAGTCGCCAAGTTCAGCCGCCATCTGAAAAAGAACCCGAGTGGTTTCGGGTGTCAGCTTCAGGGGACGTAGTTTGGGAGATTCGTCAAGCTGACGCCCGTCATAAGTGCCATCGCCGTTCGTGCTTACAGTTAGCGATTGGTACTCTGGCGCGCTACCCTTCATCACTTTGGTGTAAGTGAGGGTGGGCACGTCCCCCGCTTGCTGGGCGGATAAGGCCAGTAGCGGAAAGGCTGCCAGAACCACCAGGCCGGTGCTCAACAAAAGAATCACCCGGCCCACCATAGTTTGACAAAGCGTTAAGATTGACGCCTGCTTCATAGTAACAACAGCAAATGGTGAAGAACGCTTCTCGCGTCAGCCCTTCGCTACCCTGCAAAGGATTGCCTCAACCAGGCAAAGTCTCCGCTCCACTGAGGACAATACTTCACATTGTGGCCGTGGGTAGCCCCCATACGGAGCCGACGCCGAACGGATTACCAACTTTCAGCTTCCTTGCTGAGCCAGCGACTGAAGTTCCGCGTCCTCGATGTCGAAGTTCGCGTAGACGTGTTGAACGTCCTCGTGCTCATCAAGCTCGTCCATCAGACGAAGCACCTGGTCCGCCGGCTTCCCGGAAACCTTTACCTGGGTTTGCGGCACCATGGAAAGTTCGGCTACCGATGGTGTGATGCCTGCCTTGCTGAGGACCTCAACAACCTGCTGGAAACTTTCAACCGGACAGAATATTTCCCAGTTGTCGCCGTCTTCACGCATGTCATCGGCCCCGGCGTCGGTAACCAGTTCCAGCAAAGCGTCTTCATTGGCCTTGGCCTTCTCCACCACAATGTAACCACGCTTGCTGAAAATCCATGTCACGCAGCCTGTCTCACCGAGGTTCCCCCCATGCTTGGAGAGGATATGCCGAATCTCAGCAAGTGTCCGGTTGCGATTGTCGGTGGCGACCTCCAGGATCAGCGCAACACCGCTTGGCCCGTACCCTTCGTAAACGATTTCTTCGTACTGAACTCCAGGAAGCTCGCCAGTACCCCGCTGAACAGCCCGCTTGATGTTTTCCGCAGGCATGTTCACAGCCTTGGCTTCGGCAATCGCGCTCCGCAGACGCGGATTTGAATCAGAGTCGCCGCCTCCGATGCGAGCGGCTACAGCAATTTCCTTGATGAGCTTGGTGAAAAGCTTGCCGCGCTTGGCATCCGCTGCGCCCTTCTTATGTTTGATCGTTGCCCATTTTGAGTGGCCCGACATATAACTCTTCTTCCCCTGTGCAGCCGGTGCCAGCGCGAAACTACATGATCGCAACTGGCAAAAGGCTATAAAAGTTTTTTATTTTCAACCTCGAAAATCTTAGCACAATGTTTGCTTTCAAGCCACGGGGAGTGCTCATGCCAAGCGGCGCCTCAAATTGCTGCCGGTCGACCGCGACTTGCCCCCCGGATAAGCATCAAGATCCGCGTCTACTGCGCGGCTTCCTGCATGATAGCGGAAATGGCTTCTTCCACTTCCCGGGCGACCGATTCCAGGCCGGCAGGCCCGAACAGGGCCAGCATGGCCGTGGGTTTAATCGTCGCGATGACAACCTCGTCGCCCTCCCGGTAGACCGAGATGCGGCACGGAAGCGCAGTCGAGATCTCCGTATTCGTCTCCAGAACTTTCTTCGCCTGGTGGGGATTGCAAACCTCAAAAATCAGGCACTCGCGATCAAACTCAACTCCCTTCTCCTTCATTTTTGCTTTCAAGTCGTGAGTACCCATCACCCCAAACTTGTGCTTTTGCGCAGCGGCTTCCAGATCGCGCGCAACATCACTTATCGCCTTCCTGGTTTTCACTTGATAAAGCATATTCCTCACCTGTCTTTCACTGTTTCAGAGTTTCCCGGCGCGATCATTGAATGGTCTCTTCGGGGATTTCTGTATTCTACCTTTTCGGCCTCGCAACACTGACAATAGGCCGACCAGAGCGCTCACTTCTGCACAGGCTTCGGTGCTGGGGGCATTTGCAGCAATATCTGCTTAACAGTTTCAAACTCAGGGCTGTCCTTCTTCCAACCTTTCCTTGGCCCGAGCATAGGAATTTCCTCGTCAACAGCCTTGATGCGATTTCCCGGGTTCGGATGGTCGGAAAAGAACTGGATCGTCCGCTGCGGATATTTCTGCTCAATGATCTGAAAAAACTGCGCCATGCCATAAGGGTCGTATCCGGCCTGGTAAAGTATGTACGTGCCCACCTCATCCGCCTGGGATTCTGCGGCGCGCGAGTTGCGCAGTAGAATTGAATTCACCCCAAAGCTCAGACCAACCTGGGCCAGTTGGCTCAAAAGGCTTGAACTCTGGCCAAGCAGTCCCATCAGAATAGAAAGCGGCGCTTGCGCCAGCATCATTTCCGACGCCTGATGGGTGCCGTGGCGCATCACCACATGGCCTTCCTCATGCGCAAGCACGCCGGCAATCTGGGCCTCATCCTGTGAGGCTTCAATCGCCCCGCGGTTCACATAAATAAAACCGCCCGGCAGCGCGAAGGCATTGATGTCAGAACTGTTGACTACCCGAAACGTCCATGCGTATTGCGTTCCGCTCGATTGATTGGGAGCAAAGGCCGCCAGCCGCTTTCCAAGGTCATTCACATAGCCGACTACGCGTGCGGCGCGGATTAATGGAACCTGCTTGTTGACTTCCGCGGAGGCGTTCCGGCCCACCTCGACATCCTGGACGGGAGAAAACAGGTTAAAACCTGGTTGAAAATCCAGCTCCCCGACCGCGTATAGAAGCACGGGTGACAGAACCAGCACAGCCAGCAATGCCAGACCCGCCCATCTGCCTATTCGCTTGATTGCAAAGTCCTTCATTCAGACCCGTTACACATGGCTCGTCTGCATAAGGCACAAAGCATCCGCCAATTGCAGCACAGCCACTAACGCTAAAAAGCAAACACCTATTGGACGCCCAAACGACAATAAAAGCACCGACTTATACACGTTGCTCTCTTCTTTTATAGTGCCATTAGATGGTTCAGCCCTCAAGGATTCCGGCAAACACTTCCACCCCGCGATAAAGGGCGTGAGGACCCAATTCCTTTTCGATCCGCTTCAGGCGGTTGTACTTGGCAAGCCGCTCAGACCGCGTGATGGCTCCTATCTTGATGAGCGAAGCTCCCGTCGCCACAGCGAGATCGGCGATAAAATCGTCCTCGGTCTCACCGGAGCGAGCGCTGATCACCGGTTGATAACCATTGCGGCGCGCATGGCTCACCACGTCCAGCGCTTCGGTTAATGTTCCGATCTGGTTCATTTTCACCAAAATTGCATTACCGCTGCCTTCCTCGATCCCTCTCTCCAGCCGGTCAAGATGAGTCACAAACAGGTCGTCGCCAATCAGCAGACACTGGTCTTCGAGTCTGTCGGTCAGTCTCTTCCATCCTTCCCAGTCTTCCTCGTCGAGTCCGTCTTCGATTGCAATGATCGGGTAACGACCTGCACAGTTCGCGAGCCTTTCCACCAGATCCTCTGAGCTTAGGTCTTCGTCCGAAATCTGCATGCGGTACGTTCCGCCCTGAAATAAATGGCTGGCCGCCACGTCCACCGCAATGGCGGCGTCCCGCCCGGGCTCCAGGCCAGCACGTTCCATGGCCTCAACCATCACATCAAAACCCGATTCGTTCGTTCTCAACGATGGTGCGTATCCACCCTCATCGGCAACCCCGGCGCTGTAAACGCCACGTTCTTTAAGTACATCTTTGGCCACCCGGTAAACAGCGTTCACGTCAGAAAGCGCTTCGGAATAGGTTGCCGCCCGCAACGGAATCATCATGAAGTCCTGGAAATCGAAGTTTCCGCCGCCGTGGATGCCTCCGCTCATGATGTTCACCAGCGGCACAGGCAGTTCATTCGCAGCCGCCCCTCCCAGGTATCGGTAGAGTGGCAACCGAGCTGAATCTGCCGCCGCACGCGCCACCGCCATTGAAACGCCCAGGATCGCATTCGCGCCAAGGCGCCGCTTGTTCGGGGTCCGGTCAAACCGGATCAGCGTGTCGTCCACCAGAGTCTGGTCCGACGCCTCCAATCCAACCAGCACCTGCGTGATCTCCCACTCGACGCTCTTGATCGCCATGGTCACGCCCTTCCCGTGGTAACGGTTAAGTTCTCCGTCACGAAGCTCCTCCGCCTCGTGCGTGCCCGTTGAAGCACCAGCAGGGACTATCGCAACACCTCGTACACCATCTTCAAGTGCCACCTGCACTTCAAGCGTGGGATTGCCCCGCGAATCGAGCACTTCACGACCATGAATTCCGACGATTCTTGACATCTATGCTCCTGTCACTTTGATTAAACTATGCTTCCACTATATTTCGTCTGACGACTTCAAGCGCTGCTTCAAACTTTGCCGGCCGCTCCGCGAGAAGATGTTTCGCCGCCCTCCGCACCCGGCACTTGACTTCCTCATTGCAGATATACTCCACCGGCGACTTCCCGTCCATCCGGGCCAGCATCAGACCGCCGAGATGCCGCACGGTCATGCTCTCAAAATCTACCATCGCCGAGCCCGTGAGCCCCGCAACAAGCGCCTGCCAAAACGCGCGCGCCGTCTGAAAATAGAGTTCTGCATAGTGCGGCTGATGGAACGACTTCAACATCAGATGGTTCAACAGAAACCCGGAATCAAACGCCGGGTCACCCCAATGCACCACTTCAAAATCGATGAGGAAGATGCTGTCATCGACCACCAGCATATTTTTCGGGCTGTAATCGCCATGGACAAGCGCCGTCTGGATCTTCCACGAATCTTCGATAAGTTGTTCCAGTGCTTCTCGTGCATCCGTGTCCCGCGCCGCCGTCGTGCGGTAATAGGGATCGATCCTCAGTTCGTCAAATACGGTGCGGTCAGCAAACTGTTCCCGGAACGCGGGGGCCTGTTGGCTCGCGGTAATCATGGTAGCAAGCAAACACCCAGCCGCCTGCGCAACCTCTACCTGGACATGGCCATCCAGCAGAGACTTCTTCCAGACGACCGAACCCACCGGCGCGGCGGTCATCAGGTACAGAAAGTTCGCGCGATCCACATGGACCACTTGCGGCACGGCGCCGTCCAGGACGGAACCGAGCGACTGGATGGCGGCCGCCTCCCGGAAGATCCGCTCACGCTGCGAGACCCAATTGTCTTTCACACGCAGCTTGCCGAGCGATTGCTTGGCCACCCAGCGGATTCCGTGTCCCTCGATCAACGAAACTACGTTTGAAACGCCGCCGCCAAGCTCCCGGACGGAAAGCGCCGCCGGATCACCGGCCAGACCCTGCCCGGCAAGATAAGCCCCAATAGTATCCGGTGTCAGTCTAAGTTCATCCATTGCAATGAATCTGCAGCCGGAACCGAAGGCGTCAAACCCGGTTCCCGGCCTGCCCCATGGCATCCAGGCGCTCCAGCAGGCGATAGTGCGCGCCGCACTTCAGGCATTCAATTTCGTGGCGTGACCCTGGCCCCTCGATCTCCTTGCTTCCGGAGAGCGATACCAGGCCAAAGTGCCCGTCCGCCGACGCGTAATATTCAAACATCATGTTGTTGCACCGCGAGCAGAACTGCCACCGGTGATTTACAAGAGGCGACTCAATCATTGCCCTACCCCCGCCGCAAAGTGCGCCACAATCAGATCTGAGCGGAACCCGCCTTGTGAAATCACTTCGCGCAAATCGATCTCCCAACCGTTGGCCGCCAGAACTGCCGCCACGGGCACGCGGGCCTGCAGCCTCCTGTCATCAGCTGCGAGCAACGATAGAGCCACATCCAGATGGCACTCAGCACGCGCGGCTGCCGGGCCACGCTCAGAACAATCCGCCGCCCGCCGGGCTGCAGCACGTGAGCAAACTCCTTGAACACGCCGTGAAAATCTCCGTCCATCAACAGGTCGATCATAAAGAGATTGAAGAGAATATCAAACTCCGCGTTGCCGAACGGCAAAGAAAGCGCGTTCGCCCGGCACAGGTTGCGCCGCTCAATGCCGGTGCTAGCCAACCGCCGCCGCGCGCGAGAAAGCATCGGCGCGGAACGATCAACGCCAACGCATCGCTTCAGCCCCGCGGTCTTTACCAGCGTACGGAAGAATTCACCGCCGCCGACTGCAACCTCCAGCACGCGCTCACCTCCGGCAAGGCCGGCCGTTTCATAGGCTCGGCGTGCAGCGCGGGCCTCGAACATCGCGGACCAGAAACCGTACACCGGTGCCGCCACATCATAAAACTTTGCCAGCCGAGCGCGAACGCGGCCAGCTTTTGACGAGCTTTGAAGCGAATTGTTCAGGCGAGACCTCCGCCCTTCGCGATTCTATGGAACTTCGGGGTTGCACGCGGCATCTAAGATAGCATTATGGAACGGCGAGCACTGATTATCGGCGCGGTTGCAGGCGGTATCGGGCTCCTTGAGTACACCCTTACCACCCGCTGGATGAACGGCATGCGTGATCCCGCCAGGCTCTCGGTCAAAGCCTACGAGCGATTTGGGAGCCATGCCGCTCTGATGGCCATCACGCCCAATGATGAATTCTACGTCACATCGAAAGGTGGCACGCCCACCGTTGATCGCGACAACTGGGAGCTCAAGTTTGACGGTCTGGTCAAACATCCCTTCACGCTCAACTACGAGAACCTGTTGAAGCTGCCGCATATCGAAAAAGTTTACACCCTTGAATGCATATCCGATCCTGTGGGCGGGACGGCGCTTGGCAACGCCAAATGGACCGGCACGCCACTGAAGCCGCTGCTCGAGCGCGCAACACCTTCCGGGGACGCGGCTCATGCGGCCATCTACGCCGCCGACGGGTTCTCCACCGGGCATACGCTCAAGCGCCTGTGGAACGAAGAGAATTTTATCGCCTGGCAGATGAACGGCGAAGACCTCCCGCCGGTGCATGGCTATCCAGTCCGCATCTTTATCCCCGGCAAGTTTGGCATGAAGCAGCCCAAGTGGGTGACGCGCATCGAACTGCTTATGAAGCCGCACATCGGCTATTGGGAAAGCCAAGGATGGTCCGACGAATGTGAGCGATGGGCACACGCACGATTTACCGACCTGAAAGACGGGGCCAAAATCTCAGCGCGCAACTTTGAGTTTGTGGGTTACGCCGTCGGCAACCTGGCCGGCATCAAATCCATCGACATCAGCTTTGACGACGGCAAGTCGTGGAAGCCCACCGCCATCTTCAGCAACCCGTCGCCCATCACGTGGACCTTCTGGAAATATACCTGGGTCAATCCCAAACGCGGCAAGTATCGCGTTCGGGTTCGGGCTGTGGACGGGGCAGGCCGCGTGGAGGGCCGCGAACCGACTTCCAGCTTCCCCAACGGCGCTACAGGCCAGCAGGTTATCACTGTCACGGTCGTCTGAAAACCGAGGCTACCCCCGCACTCTCAATCTACTTGCCCAGGTACTTCTCCGGTTCCTTGTCGAACTTCATCTTGCAGCCAGGCGCACAGAAGTAGATGGTCTGGCTCTTGTACTGGCTGGTGGCAGCTGCCTTCTCGGAATCAATTGTCATTTTGCAAACCGGATCAACAACTTTCATGACGCTCCTTTCAACAAGTCAGAATGATTGCTCTTTCAAGCATAGTCGAATGACAGAGGTGAATCCAGCCGTTGCCTTCGGGTCCGCCGTCGGGGAAAACACGCCAAATGCATCAGAGCGGCAACGGCAAGATGACTGGGGAAGTGGCCAGGCAGAGATATGGCCAAGACAAATGTTGGAGCTTTAGCTCCGACCTCCTGGGAGAACATGAAAAGGGCTGTAATGGCGCAGCCCCGTACCAGATGGTACGGGATGAAGCAAACTCGCCGCTACTCTTTTCCAAACCAAACCTCAGCGTTCACTCAATGGCATCACTCATAACGAAGTGCCACCATGGGATCGATCTTGGCCGCGCGGCGGGCGGGGATGTAGCAGGCCAGCAGTGCCACGGCAATCAGGATGAGCGAGACGGCAACGAACGTCAGTGGGTCTGTGGGCTTGACTCCATAAAGGAGGCTCGACAGGAAGCGCGTCAACGCTAACGCTCCGGCGATGCCGATGGCTACGCCAATCAACACCAGCCTGAGCCCTTGGCCAACAACCATCTTCACCACGTCTCCGCGTTCCGCTCCCAGCGCCATGCGGATGCCGATTTCCCGCTGCCGCTGGGCGACTGAATATGCGAGAAGGCCGTAAATTCCCAGGCAGACCAACAACACGGCTGCGACGCCAAAGAGCGATGCAAGCACGGCGGTTTCGCGATCACCGGAAATGCTGCTGTGGACCTCTTCGCTGAGAGTATCCGCAAACCCGACAGGCAGCGAAGGATCGATCGACGCCAGAAGTTTCTGAACGGGCACGACCATGGTTTCGGCCGGCATTCGAGTGCGGACGTAGAGCACAAAAGACTGAGCATGCCGAAGATCGATCAATGGTCCATAGACCGTCGGTCGGATCGGTTCTCGCAGAGAGCGGTACTTTGCGTCGTTCACAACGCCGATGATCTGGTCCTGCCCACGAGCTACCTCGCCGACCCTGCCCATTCCGATAAGCTTGCCGATAGGATCGGCATCTGGAAAAAATTTCCGTGCAAGGGCCAGATTGACGATAACGTTTACGGGGCCATTCCTTTCACTATCTGATTCGTCGCTGGGCGCAAAGCCTCGTCCGGCCAAAATGCGCATATTCATCGTGCTGAAGTATCCTGGCGACACCGAGTTAATGTCGGCGTTTAGCCACTCGGCGCTTGTTATTCTTTGACCCGCTGGGGCAAGGCCCGCGACCATTCCGTGTCCCCGCATCACACCGATTTGCGAGGCGGCAACCGAGACAACCCCGGGCATCTCATGCACTCTTTCGATCATAGTGTTCAACATTTCCGGCGGCACATGCTGGCCCGTCAAATCCTCAGTAAAGGTTACAACGCGGCTTGTATTGAACCCCGGATGGGTATCAGCCAGTTTCCGCCAGGTGCGCACAAACAATCCTGCCGCGATCAGAAGCGCGACACACAGGGCAGTTTGAACTCCAATCAAAGCCTGGCGTCCACGCAAGCGTGCGCTGGACCGTGATCCACGAAGGGCGTCGTCCAGATTCGCTCTGGAATGAGTCATTGCGGATGCCAGTCCGAAAGACAGGATCGCCAGAACCGTCAGACCCAGTGAAAACAGCAAAACAGATGGATTGATTGAAGCCTTTAGCGAAACGGACACGGGCCATCCCATAAGATCGCGTATTGGAGGAAGTTGTTGGGCTGCAAGCGGCATGGCTGTTCGCGAGACCGCCAACCCGCCGACGACACCGATTGAGGCAAGGAGCAAACTCTCCGTAAGCATCTGTCGGGCCACGCGCAGGCGCGTTGCCCCCACCGCCAGCCGTACGGCGATTTCCTGCTGTCGTGCCGCGTTTCTTGCCAGCAGAAGGCCCGCAATGTTCGCACAAACGACCAGGAAAAGAATACTGACGGAAGCCATGAGGAGCTTGAATGCATCGCCAAACTGATTGCGAACCGCTGAAACGCCGTGTCCAAGGGGCTCAAGCCAGACAGGATGTTGGAGTTCCGCTGAAACGACTGGTGACGCAAGCTTCAGGACGTGCTCATAGTAGTCCTTCATCACAGGCCGCCAGATAGCCCGGCTCTCAGCCTGAGCGCTTTCGCGCTTGACGCCCAATTTCAGACGGGCTGCCAAATCGAATTGCAGAGTGTCAAGGTTTTTTGACGCTTTGGCATTGCCGGACCATAAGGCAGGGTAGGCACGCATCGGTATCCACAAATCGGGCGCCGTGTCGAGACTCAGCCCGCCAAACCCGCTGGGCATAACGCCGACGACTTCAAAATGCTGTCTATTGACGACGATGACTTGTCCCTTTATAGCTTCCGGATCACCCGCAAAGCGCCGCCTCCAGAAGCCGTAACTCAGCACGGCAGGCGGGGAGCCGAGTTTCTCGGTTGTGTCGGCTGGCATCAGCGCATGGCCATATAGAGCCGGAACTCCCAGCGCCCTGAAAAAGTTCGGCGTTACGGCTCTCAGTACAATCGCTTCCGCAGGTGCGGGCTCCGTCATGGCGAAATGATAGTTCTCGCCAACTTCACCAAACACTGAATCGAACGTTTTGGAATGATCGCGCAAGGCGCGGACATAGGCCAGAGGAAAGTAGCTGCGATCTCCGATCTTAGTATGCTGGACGAATTGCACCAGTTCGCCGGGTTGCCACACCGGCAGCGGCCTCAAAAAAACAGCGTCGAACAAACTGAATATGACTGTGCTTGCTCCAATGCCGAGGGCAAGTGTAAGAACGGCAACGACGGTGAAGCCGGGATTTCGGCGGAGCTGGCGGAGGCCGTAGCGGAGGTCCTGGCCGAGTTCCGTAATGAACCGCACCCCCCAACTTTCCCGGCATTCTTCTTTCACCTGCTCGACACCCCCAAATTCCAGCCGTGCTCGCCTTGCTGCCTCTTGCGGAGACATCCCTGCCTGGACGTATTTCTCTGCCTGCTGCTCGATATGCGCACGCAGTTCCGCGTCCATCTCTGTTTCCATGGAACTGCGCCGGAACAAAGCTCGTAAGCGGCACATGAGATTGCTGACCATGGTCTACATCCATTCAGCTTCAATAACTATCCCAAACTTCATTCATAGCGCAGCGCCACCGTGGGATCGACTCCGGCCGGCTGCTGCAAAGAACGAAGTGAGAAGCGGCCTGCGGGCGACGGCGCAGATGAACTGACCGCGCTCCATGTGGCTTCAGCCTCCTGCTGGAAGACTGATGTGGTCAATCACCAGCACCCGGACGCGGCGTTTTCCTGGCACCAACTCCAGGCCGAGCTGCTTCCGCACCGCACTAACAATTGAGTCGGGCTTCTTTGGATCCCAGTAGAGCGTGACGTTGTATACCCCGTACAGTTTGGTTTCATTTATTACTATCTTGTTGGTATATCCCGCGATCACTCGAGCGATGTCGCCAGCCCGGACACCCTTACCGGTTTCGCTCCCCGCCCCACCGGAACCCCAGGCTCCTGGTTTCTTTGCAGGCGTCAACCCTGGCCCCAGTTTGCCTGCCGGACCCTCCAGGACCAGCACGTGCATTTGCCTTGTTTCCCAATGGGCTTTCAAACCCAGGGCGGCAGCGAGGATTTGTTGGGCGAAGGGAAAGAAGCGCTCGCGCTGGCTCATCGGCAGACCAACCCTAAATTGAAAATTCATGTTCAGGTCCGGAGCGGGCGTCGGCCAGACAATCCGTGGCAAGGTAGTGTCATAGAAAGTGGCAATCATATCCTTAAGGGGCCATCCAGTTGCTCCCTGCAAATAGGTTTTTGTCCCAAGGTCACGGGGGACGTCGGCTCGAATGAGAACGTCGACAAGGACGTTTTGCATTCCAGAGTCCCTAGCTCCGATGCCCCGCAAGGTCTCCTCCGATGGGAGTGTCACCGCCTCTCCATCTAGTGCAGCGTTGATGGCTGCCACCGTCAGGCGCTCTGGCTGCTCGGTGATTGCGGCGATTCGCCCCTGCTGGTCAACAATGAATGTACTAGGCAAGCCGCGCACCCCGTAGCTCTTGGACACCGAGCCGGTCGGGTCGAGCGCGACCCAGCCGCGGATGGGATTAACTTCGAGGAAGGTTCGCAGGTGGGCTACTGGCGGCTCGGTGACCGAGATAAAGCGAACGGCTCTGCCCTGAAACTGGTTCGCCAGGGCGTTCAAATGGGGAATTGCGCCGAGACACGGGGCGCACCACGTCGCCCAGAATTCGACGACGACGACTTTGCCTCGTAACGACTTCCAGCTCGGCACCGTGCCCGGCGGCGCTTGCAGAATCGTCTTTACATTCAGGGGAGGTGCGGGGTCGCCTACCTTGAGCGAAGCTGCTTTGATTTGAGCAAGACAGGCTTGGCTCAGGAGGAGGACGGCCGCAAAAACTACGCTCTTTAACCGCATCCTTAATCCTCCGTTTCTACCGGCTCCCTGGAGTTTCCTTTCCCCGCGAACTTGACGCTATCTTCGCACTCCTTGGCCGGCGTTATCGGTCCGCTTAGTGCTCTCACAATTTGTTCCCAGCGCGACTCTTCAGCCACCAAATGCTTCAGTCCGCCGGCCAGGCCGTCAGCCGGACTTTCATTCAATCACGCGGAAGCCAGCGCTTACAGGGTGCCGCTACGCTGTTTCCAAGACCTGTCCGACCGCAGCCGTGAGCTTCCTCCAGGCGCTTTCTTCAGCCTCAAGCTGCTTTCTTCCGGCTTTCGTTAATTCGTAGTATTTCGCGTGCCGGCTGTTTTTCGTCACGGCCCACTTGGCCCTGATCCAGCCACGCCGCTCCAGGCGATGCAGCGACGGGTAAAGAGAACCCTGCTTGATGCTCAGCACATCCTTTGAAACCTGCTGAATGCGCTCAGAAATGGCCCAGCCGTGTTGCGGTTCGAGCGCCAGCGTCTTGAGGATCAACAAGTCAAGTGTCCCTTGCGGGAGATCGATACGTTTGTCTGTCATGAGCTACCCTTTCGCTTCTACAGCAAGCATACTACTCCCGCCGCTGTCGAAGTGCAAGGGTAAAATGAACGGGTTGGGTTGCGGGCCGAATCTCTGCTTGAGGCGCCTGGCCGGGGCCAGGGATGGAGCACGTTTGTGATCGAGAATGGCCGCGCAAAATTGAGAAATGTCGAGATCGGCCACCGGAACGAAACAGAAGTGGAAATTCTGAGCGGCCTCGCACAAGGCGAGGATGTTATCCTTCATCCCGGCAACCAGATCTCCGACGGAGTCCACGTCCGCAGGCAACCGCAAACTTAACATTAAACCTGCTCCACGAAGCAGTTCAGGCCCGGCGCTGTCGATCAGGCGCGGGAGAGCGCAGCCTTCACACGCTCCGGCGTCATGGGCAGTTGGAACAGGCGAACGCCGGTGGCATCGTAGACGGCGTTTGCGACTACGGCCCCCATGCAGATCACGGCAGGCTCGCCGCCACCCTGCGCCGGTTTGTCTTTCGCGTCCACGATAACCGTCTCAATTTCCGGTAGCCATGAAAACCGCGGGATCGTGTAAGTATCGAAGTTATGGGTGTGAATGTCGCCGCCGGTGAACTTAACCTCTTCGGTCAGCGCGTATCCCATGCCCATGGTGATGCATCCTTCCATCTGAATCCTCGCGCCTTCAGGGTTGATGCACAAACCCATTTCCTGGGCGCAGACCACGCGCTTCACCTGAACGTGTCCCGTCTTCTTGTCAACGGCAACTTCCGCAATGTGGGCAACTACAGCGCCCACGTCGGTGCCACACGCTACACCGAGGCCGCGCCCGCTTGGAGATTTGGCGGGCTTCCAGCCAAATTTGTCCGCAGCAGCCCGCAATACGGCCTGCATTCTCTCATCTCTCAGGTTCCGAAGCCGGAACTCGATCGGGTCCATTCCCACCTTTGCAGCCAGCATGTCAATGTGAGACTCGCGAGCATGGGTGTTGGTGTTATTGCCCGGAGCACGCCATGGGCCGGTGGCAAACGGATGCGCACTCTGGGGCGCCGTCCAGCCGGAACCGTAGGACATCGTTCGATGGTTGGGGATGTTGTAAAACTGTTCAGAGCCCCTGCTGCCGGCATAATAAACGCCATAGTCCCAGTAGGTCAGCAAACCTGCTTTGGTAACGCCGGCTTTGATCCTGACCACAGCCGCAGGACGAAACGTGTCGTAGAAAAACTCCTCAGCGCGCGACCAAGCCACCTGGATGGGCTTCCCGGTCAGCTTGGCGAGCCGGGCCGCTTCAAGCGCCTGCCGGATGGCGCTCTTGCCGCCAAAACCGCCGCCCACAAAAGGCGTGATCACACGAACGTTCGCCGACAGCATCCCCAGCAGAGAAGCTGCAGCATCCTGCAGCGGGAAAGGTGTTTGCGTTGAGGGCCAGATAGTCAGCTTATTGCCGTCCATCTTAGCGAGCGCCGTGTGCGGCTCCATTGGCGAGTGGGCAACATAGCTGTTCAGGAAGGTCTCATCCACTATGTAGTCAGCGGCCTTAAGGCCCTCGGCCAGGTTTCCGCCTTCTGCTACGACTTCCCCGGCGGGCGCAACCTTCAAAAGATGCTCGAAGATGGTCTTGTCGTCCGCATAGGGTTGGGGCTTGTCGAACATGGCTTTGATCTTCCCCAGCGCTTTCTCCGCGGCTTCAGGGTCCGGATGAAGTACGGCAACCAGGTCGCCCTCGTGGACAACCTCAACGCCTTCGACTTCCTTTGCACCAGATGTATCCACGCTGACCAGTCTTGCGCCGTGCGCCGGAGGCCGCAGGATGCGGGCACACAGCATTCCGGGCTCCTTGACGTCCCCGGCATATTGGGCTCTGCCGGTAACTTTGTCCACGCCATCTCTTCGGATTTCGGGTTCACCGATAATTTCAAAATCGGCAGCAGTTTCCACAGGCACGCCTTTGATGCGGCGGAGAATTCTCTTCCCTTTCGTGAGCTCGGCGTAAGTGACTTTTCTGCTGCCGCCTACCACGTATACAGCTCCGTCCCTGGTCTTCAGGCGCTCCTTTGGCACGCCCAACTTCTCGGACGCCAGTTCCACCAGCACGGCTTTCGCTTCAGCGGCGGCCGCCCGGAACGGAGGGCCGAAAAAGCGCGTGGTCATTGATCCGAAGGTGCCCCGGTCCCACGGGCAGAGGGCCGTATCGCCCATGACCATATGTACGGAATCGTAGGAAACGTCGAGTTCGTCAGCCAGCATTTGCGCGAGCGAAGTGATGATGCCTTGGCCCATTTCAATCTTTCCGGTATAGCCCGTCACCCGGCCGTCTTCACCAATTCGCAGAAAGGCGTTGAAGTCCTCCGGAAGCGAATGTCCGCCCCTGCGCCCGCCCTCCTGCGCAAACGAGCGGGGCATCGTGCAGAAGATGAGAATCCCGCCGCCCACAAGTTTCAGGAATTCTCGCCGATCGAGGGGAAATGCCGGCCCAGGATCATCGATCAGGTCGCTGAAGTCACGCTCCTGATTTTCTTCTTCAAGGCTACGGAGTTTGTCGTCAAAAATTTTCATTGCGTGCGTCCTCCCATGTGCTTGGCGGCGGTCTCGATGGCCTCAACAATCAGCATGTGCGCTCCGCAGCGGCAGAGGTTGCCTTCCATATGTTCGATGATCTGGCTGCGAGTGGGCTGGGGATTATTGAGCAGCAACCCGTAGGCGTTCATAATCATGCCTGGTGTGCAATAACCGCATTGCAGCGCGTCGTGCTTGACAAAAGCTTCCTGCAGCGGGTGAAGCTGGCCATTCTGTTCCAGGCCCTCAATAGTGGTGACTTCCTTTCCTGCCACGTCGCGCATCTGGACTGAGCATGACCGGACGGCCTGGCGATCAAGGACAACCGTACAGGCCCCGCACAGGGCCTCTCCGCAACCATATTTGGGTCCGGTAAGCTTCAGATCGTAGCGTAAGACCCACAAAAGCGTGCGATCAGGATCGACTTGCAGACTTACAGGTTTTCCATTGAGCTTGAATCGAAGGGTTTCCTTCATGGCAAGTACTCCTCACATAAATCAGAAAGCCAGATAGGATGACGTCCGTAATTTCGCCTCCGACGTGAGGATTATCACAACGCCATAAGCATTTGCTGTGACGCAGCTAACAGGCAATTGTGACGGGAACGTCTGCGAACATGTTCTTTGCAGGGCGCTTTAAGGTGATCAGAAAGGCATGGATAGGTGCGATGACAAACCCATACATTTAAATCGCATAATAAATCTATTTTTTTCATTATATTACAGACATCATACGGTTGAGGTTTTCTTGCCCGAGGTCTCAATTTCTTTCTCGAATACGATCCGCCGCTATGTTATCCTACTGGTCGGGTAGCACACTGTGGTCTTTGGTTTACTCTGTGAGAAGAACAAGACCGAATCCTCGACTAAGAACTGGACATTGTCTACGTTCCATGAAGAATATTAAAGCAATCAATTAGTTCTTGCTCTCCGGACGCCAGCCGAAAGCATGCAAATCGAAGCACAGCATCAATTTTGGGTTAGAACTTTATCATCGTACTTTAGTACCATTGCAAGTACTCTTTGTTTGCTGTAAAAGTTTGCGGTGAGGGGGAGGCCGATAACCACTTGGGTACCGTGAGGGGTCCGCTTACACGGGATGTTCTGGTGGCATAAACACTAAATTGCCAGGAATCGGGGTAATGTAAATGTGTGAGCAAGCTATCCGGGTGCTGTTCTACAGTTCAGACGCCCCCTTTGCAGAAGTGGTCACAAGAGCGCTCGGTCCCGGCTACGAAGTCCGGACGAGCGAACTAATTGAATCTGAAGTTACGCCTGCAGCGCAAGGCTGGTGCGAAGTTGTACTGCTGGATCTGCACGACAGCACAGAGGAATCCGATACCGAATCGGCCCTTCGCCTGATGGACGAAATCAAGAAGGTCGATTTCGTCACCCCCATAATCGCTATTGTTGGCGATGCCGAAGACACACTCGCCCGTTCCATCATTGAAAACGGCGCATACGACACACTATCAAGCCCTCCCGATATGTCGGACCTCCGCTTGCTACTGCGGCGCGCGTGCCGTTACCGGAGAATTGAGAAAGAGCTGGCCGACCTCCGTTCGCGTGACCTCTCTGCCGGCCGTTTCGGAGAGATGCTCGGAACGTCCGAAGTCATGCACCAGGTTTTCGAAACCTCGCGCAAGGTAGCAAGCTGCGACGTTAGCGTGCTGATCTCCGGTGAAACCGGCACAGGAAAGGAACTCCTGGCCCGGGCCATTCACCGTATGAGTTCCCGCGCGACAGGCCCACTGGTGGCATTTTCCTGCGCAAACCTGCCGGAAACACTGGTGGATGACGAGCTTTTTGGACACGAAAAAGGCGCTTTTACGGGCGCAATCACGACTCGCCGGGGACGTTTTGAAGCGGCCCACGGCGGCACGCTTCTTCTGGACGAAATTGGCGACCTTCCCCTTGGCCTGCAATCCAAACTACTGCGGGTGCTCCAGGAGCGGTCATTTGAGCGAATAGGTAGCAATACGCTCATTGAGGCCAACGTGCGGGTGCTTTGCGCCACCCACCGCAACCTTGAAGCGATGGTGGAAGAAGGCCGTTTCCGGAAAGACCTTTTCTACCGTCTGAACGTCGTACAAATCACGATTCCATCGCTGCGCAACCGGCGTGATGAGATCCCGATTCTCGCCCAGCACTTCCTGCAACGTTTTGCCAAGCAGTTCGGAAAGAACGCCACACGCTTTTCACCCCTGGCCATCCACGCCCTCGAAGAGTACCACTGGCCGGGAAATGTACGCGAACTCGAAAATGCGGTCCAGCATGCGGTCGTGATGACAGATGGGCCTGCAGTCGAAACATGGCATTTACCCAACAGCATCCGCGGTGATATTGAAGAAACAACGGTTGTCCGGTCTTATGAAGACGAGGTCCGCGAGTTCAAGCGCCGTCTGATCATGAGAACGCTCCGTGAATGCGGAGGCCGCAAAGTGGACGCAGCGCGTTCGCTCGGAGTTGCGAGAGGTTACCTGCACCGCCTGATCAATCAGCTCCAAATCCAGATCGAAGGCGACGACCTGGATGTTGCCGATGTCGAAGAATCCGCCTCTCAAGAGCATGTCATGTAACTTGGCCGGCCGCGGGTTTGGAATGCTCCCAGTTAAAGACTTAGAATGCCCTTCAGAGAATAATCAGCAGACTCTTCCCCTGATACATGGCTTTTTCGTCGATCTTCTGCGCGGCGAGCAGAACACAGACGGGGGATGGGGCTACCGTTCCGGGACCCAGAGCGCCGTTGAACCAACCGCGTGGGCGGCCCTCGCCCTTCAACCCCTTGAGCCACCCGACAGCAAGATACTCTCATCCGCATCTGAATGGCTGCTGCGGGCACAGACATCAGAGGGCGCCTGGCCAACCGGGTCCGGAAGCGAACCAGGGTGCTGGGTGACGGCACTGGCCTGCCTTGCGCTGCTGAATCAGCACGGGCGGGACGAAGAGGCCGTGGCCCGCGGGGCAAGGTGGCTTTGCAGCACCTGGCCGGCAGAAGGCAACCTGATGTGGCGCCTGCGGAAGCACCTGCATCGGAAACCCGAAAATGTAGTGCGCCAGGACGATTCGCTTCGGGGATGGAACTGGACGCCCGGCACAGCAAGCTGGGTTGAGCCAACAGCTTACTCCCTTCTCCTGCTTCAGAACATCCCGGACCACATTCGCCCTTCACAAGCTGGTGAGCGCATCCGACTGGCCGAACGAATGCTTTACGACCGCTCCTGCCCTGGAGGCGGATGGAATACCGGTAATCCGCTGGTTTATGGGGTTCCTGGGGTGCCCAGAACCGGACCCACTGCTTGGGCATTGTTGGCGCTGCGGAACCACAGGGATCATCCTGCCAGCGCGGAAGGTATCGAATGGCTGGCGCGGGCTCTCAAGGGCATCCGGAGTCCGGGAGCCCTGGCGCTTGCCCATTTATGCCTGGAGGTCTACGGTCACAACCCGGCCCCGGTTGATGTTGATTTTTGTAATTTTTACAAAAAGAACCAGTTCTTGCAGAGCGTCCCGGTTGTCGCTTGGGCATCGTTGGCGCTGAATGGCGTTCCCTTCTGGCTGAAACCTTCACCTGCGGCAAGGAGCCCAAAATGAGTTATTCCAACGTGCGCCTTGTGCCGCCGTTCCAACGCTCGCCTTCCCGCGTGGCGATCCGCGCGGTTTCCAGTTATGAAGCTGATGTTGAAGCCGTGGTGATGGAAACCTTGCAGGAGTTGCGGCCTCCAGTCTGCGGCAAGTCAGTTCTTATCAAACCGAACTTTGTTGAACCAGACATCGGAGGGGTCATCAACACGCATCCGATCGTTATCCGTGCCGCGCGCGAAGCTTTCTTGCGGTTAGGGGCAAAATCGGTCATCATCGCTGAGGGGCCGGGGCACGAACGTGATACGGAAGGGATACTGGAAGTACTGCAACTCAAAGACTACATAGGACCGCTCGACCGCTCGTTTACGGACTTAAACACTGATGAGGTCTCGCAAGTTCCGACGCGTACCAAGGCGTCCAAACTGAAGTCACTGTTTCTTTCCAAAACCGTTTTGGGGGCAGACTTTGTGGTTTCCATGCCCAAGATGAAGACCCACCACTGGGTTGGAGTCACCCTTGCCCTTAAAAACATGTTTGGCATCGTGCCGGGAAATTGCTACGGGTGGCCAAAGAATGTGCTCCACTGGGCCGGCCTCAGCGAGTCCATTCTGGACATCAACAGCACAGTCCGCCCGGACTTTGCTATTGTTGACGGTATCGTGGGGATGGAAGGCAATGGCCCTATCCAGGGAACGCCCAAGGCTTCCTGTGTGATCGTGGCCGGCGATGACCCGGTGGCCGTGGATGCAACCTGCGCCAGAATCATGGGGCTTGTGCCGGAACGGATTGACTATCTGAAGCGTGCCGCACTGCTGCTTGGACATATGGAGGAGAACAAGATAGAGCAGTTGGGTGAGACTATCGGCAGTGTGTGTAGGCCGTTCGAAATTTTGCCGGAGTTTCAATCGCTTCGTGCCTGAGGCGGCGCGGAAGGAATGAGTGTTGTACCGAAAGTAATAGGGTAAAATTCTGGGGTGTTTACCCTATTGACAATAGGTGAATTTCCGGGTACTAATAATGGGGTTTTCTCTGGGCGCAGGGAGCGTCGAACGCTGCCAGGGATCGGGTTTGGCAAGCAGGTTGCTCCTCTAGTAATTAGCGTAGGCAGAAAGCCCTTAGTTTTCAGGAGGTTGTGCATTATGCTCTACGCTGGAGGGGAAGAATGGGGGCGCATGTGTCATTGGGCAAGGACACCGTTTGGGAGATTGTGTGTCCGACTGGTTACAAAGTGGAAAGAGGAATCCGGCGCTGAACTGGTAGAAGCCGCTTTTGTCATTCCAATCCTACTGATGCTCCTGCTGGGAATTTTCACCTTCGGCAGGGCCTACAACGTCTACCAAACCATGACTCGCGCGGCGCGTGAGGGCGCCCGGGAAGCCGTTCTGACCCCATGCGCTGACTCGACTTATTGCCCGGGGGCGACCACCTACACAGCGAGCGACATCTGGAACACCTTCGTCGATCCATCGCTGCAAGCCTCAGGAATTGACCCGACGAATATCAAGAACCCGTCGATCACGTACGTCTACCTGGATCCCAATGACACGCCGCAGACCGTTTGTGGCATCCAGCTTTCGTTTCAGTATCCTTACACCATGATGCTTCCCTTCACCAGTCTCAACCTCTCAACCATCAACATGTCAACCACTGTTCAGATGCGGATGGAGAATCAGCCCGCGACTTGTCCCGCGGGGACCTCCATGCCGTAAGGGGAGTTCATCTTCAAATGTCTTATGAGCTGGGGAGGAGCAAGAAGCCCGTGTTGACAGCACATTCTGAGATGAAGACAACCGGAGCAGCAAAGCATTTTCGACTTTCAGCAGAACTAGTACGGGAACTCGGGGACCGGGTTGCCGCCGTTTCGCGACTGATCGCCATTCGTGCACGGAATGACGATGCGGCGGAACTCCTGGAGTTCGCTCTGGCGCTGCCGCTCATTCTGGTCATGTTGATAGGCCTGCTGGACTTTGCGCATGCTTACAACATCAAACAGAAACTCGCCAATGCGGCGCGAGAGGGTGCTAGAGTGGGAACGTCTTTGGGATATGGCGACACCACATCGACAAGCACCACCTCCGTCCAAACCATTAAGGACGACGTAACAACTTACCTGGCCGATGCCGGTCTCGACACCTCCTTTATTGGCACATCCGTGAGTTGGACTCCGGCGCCATCCTGCGTTGGGACTTACTACACGACGAGTGGTGGGGTGAGTTACGGGCTGGAGATCGAACGGTGCTATAAGGTGCCGAACCCCACAGGCGGCGATATCTTGTCCGTGAAGGTAACACTCACGTACCCCTACAACTGGACTTACGGCTTTAACCACATCATTACGATGCTGGTTCCATCTTCAACTTTTGCAGGCACTATTGATATCGAGACAGACACAACCATGTCCTATTGAGAGGAGCGGGTATGTCAGGCAGTGAAAGTTCAACCAGAGAACGTTCCAGCGAACGCGGGGTCAGTATTCTTATCATCTCAGTTGCGATGATTTTTGTGTTGGGGATGGCCGGTCTGGGTGTTGACCTTGCCTCGCTTTATGTTGGGCGAAGC
>JAJYLL010000005.1:0-26821 GCA_021787735.1 Acidobacteriota bacterium
TCAATGGCCTTTCGGGCGTCATCCGCGCTGTGGATCGACTCATCCAGGCAGATCGGGGTTTTCAATTCCCGCTGAAGCTGCGCGTGGTCCACCATGTCGTCCCATCCCAGCGGTTGTTCAATCATCATCAGGTCAAAACGGTCCAGTAATTTCAGATGCGCGATGTCATTCAAAGTGTACGCCGAATTGGCGTCGGCCATCAGCCTGATGCCAGGAAATTCCTTGCGAATCGATTCCAGGATTTCCACGTCCCACCCCGGCCTGATTTTGACCTTGATGCGCTGGTATCCCGCCGCAACTTCCGCGTGTATTTTTTCCAGCAGTTCTTCTGGCGAATTCTGGATCCCGATGGAAACGCCGCAGGGAATCTCCTCCCGCGTCCCTCCAAGTAGTTCGGCAAGCGGGATGCCCTGGCTCTGTGCTGCAATGTCCCACAGCGCGTTTTCCAGCGCCGCCTTGGCCATGTTGTGCCCGCGCACCGGACGAAAGCGTTCTGCAATGTCCGCGGGTGAATTCCAGGATTTCTCAAGCGCCCAGGGAATCAGAAAATCGCGCAGAACGTGCCAGGCCGTGCCCGGCGTTTCATAGCTGTAGAAGGGCATCTCGCCACAGGTAACCTCGCCCCACCCTTCCAGGCCGTCTGCACGGGCGTGGAGCAGGACAATTCTGCGATCGGTCGTTCTCCCAAAACTGGTCTCGAAAAAGTGGACCAGCGGCATGCGAATTTCCAGCAGTTCAATCCGTTCAATTTTCATATTTGATCCAGAAGGTACCAGGCTTCGGTGTCGGTTTTCTCAAATCCCGTGATCACAAGTTTCCGCACAAAGCAGTGCTGCAAGCTTGCCCGAACCTGGGATTGGCATTCGCGGGCCAGTGCGGGCCGCCGGGAGACAACTGCGTCAAGATCGAGCGGAATCGCGACCTCTGCGGCTGAGGCTTTTCGTGCGGCACGCGGCTTCTTGCCTGCCAGCGCCTTACTTACTCTAGCAGATTTCAGGGCCCACTCTGCAATCAGGCGGTCCGAAGGCAATCTGCGCTGCAACTTGCTGAGAACAGGCCCGTAATAGTCGGGGCAGTACCGCCGCACAATGGCCCCCAGGCGGACGATGTTGAAATAGGCGTTCTTGGCACGCAACGGATCAAACGTCCACTCAATGTATTCGATTCCTGCCCGGAGCGCGGCTTTCCGCTGAGAAATCTTGAGCATTCTGCCAAGCCCCTGATTTTCGTGCTCCGGCAAAACACCCAGCAGAAGCGAATAGAAATATCTGTGCTCCTTGCGCCATGCCGGAACAGAAACTACAAAGCCCGCTATCGAACCTTTGGGCGTAAACGCGCCCAGCACATGACCGCCTGTGCGGGTGATGTTCAAGAACATTCGCGCGGGATAAATCTCGCGATCCGGATAGCCCCAGATCTTCTTTTGGAGAACAACACAACTGGCGAATTCATCAACCGTTTCACATGGGCGGACCGTGTAGATCATGGTTTCTCCTGCGCCTTCACCAGCTCCCAGACCTCATCCAATTCTCTGGGAGTACATTCCCGAACCGATTTCCCGCGCCTGTTAACTTCGGCTTCAAGGGCCTGAAACCTCCGGCGGAACTTCTGGTTTGCCCCGCGCAGACAACTTTCCGGGTCTGAGCGAACCTGACGCGTCAAGTTGGCAACCGCAAACATCAGATCGCCAACTTCTTCTTTCAGGCGATGTTTATTAACCTCGTCGGCCCCCGCAAGTTCTTTCCGTATTTCGTCCAGTTCCCCTGCAATTTTATCGAGAAGATCCTCCGGCTTTACCCAATCGAATCCTGCCTCTGCAGCTCTCAGCCCCAGTTCATAGGCCTCCAGCGTGGACGGCAGCGCCGAGGCGATGCCATCCAGCAATGACGTGTTCGGCGAATTGGGCTGGCTGTTCTTCTCTTTTTCCTTAACGGCCATCCAGCTTTTCAGCGCTTCCTCGGCATTCGCCGCGCGCGTTTCACCAAAAACATGAGGGTGTCGCCGGACTAGTTTGTCATGCACATTCTGGATCACGGCATCGATATCAAACTTCCCGTCTTCTTCCGCGAGGCGCGAATAGAAAACCACCTGGAAAAGCAGATCGCCAAGCTCTTCTTCAAGCCCGTTAAAATCCTTCAAATCGACAGCGTCGACAACTTCGTAGGCTTCCTCAAGAAGCATGCCCTTAATGCTGTCGTAGTCCTGATCTCGGTCCCACGGACACCCATCCGGTCCCCGCAGGCGCGCCATCAGGTCCACCAGCCTGGCAAGTTTCTCCCCCGCCAGCTTGCCCATTTCCGTCACCGAACCTTCCTGAGATGCTGAATTCCCTAATCTATCAAGCCTGAGAAATCACTGGCAATACTTCAAAGGGGTCAATCTCTTGCTTTTTGCCGTGATGATCCATTGAACCGAGCGGACTGCAACATGGCGTTGTAATCAACCTGTACGAACCTCAAACGCTTAGCTGCTCTTGTTCAGGCAGAGGGCTTGTTGTTAAACTACCTATTCAGGATAACCGCAGAACCAACTTTGCTGCGGGGAAATATTTGCTTATCAAGGGGACCTTCATGCCAGACGAAAAGGTTGAATCTTCTGGGTTTAAAGTTGTTGACCGACGTTCTTTTACAAGCGAAGGAACACGAGCTGCCGGCCAACCGGAGAAAGCGGAAGATAAGCACGAAGCGGAATCGCGCATTCCTGCAGAAACCGCCGCGGCGACTCCTACCGAACCTGAACCCGAAATTGAAGAGGGAGAAGGTTCGGAAAGATTTGCCATGCTTGTGTCCTATCTGAGCACCACCGCAATGTTTCAGCTGGGATTATTACCTGGACCTGGCGGAGAGTACATTCCGGCCGACCTCGCGAATGCCAGTCGAACCATTGACCTTCTTGAAGTCTTGCAGGAAAAGACGCGCGGCAACCTGACAAGCCAGGAGGCCAAGCTCCTTGATGAAGTCCTTTACGAACTGCGCATGACGTATCTTGAAGTTCAGAAGCGGGCAAGCAAGCAGAGATGAAACTGACTTTCCTAGGTACAGGGACCTCCACAGGAGTTCCGACTATCGGCTGCCAATGCGCTGTGTGCACCTCTCCGGCCACGCATGACAAGCGGACGCGCCCGTCTATCATGCTGGAATACTCCGGCCGCATCATTGTGATTGATACGACGCCGGATTTTCGCACTCAGGCCCTTCGGCAGAAGATCCAGCGAGTTGACGCTGTCGTTTTCACGCATGCCCACGCCGATCACGTGCTGGGGCTGGATGATGTTCGCCCTTTTTTCTTCCGACAGAAGGACCCCATTCCTATTTTTGCCGACCAGCGCTGCATGGAAAGCTTGCGCCGGATTTTCACCTATATCTTTGACCAGACGTATCCCTACGGCGGGATTCTGAAAGTCGAGCCGCATCTGATTGACGGCCCCTTCAGCCTCTGGGACGTGCAACTCGTGCCGTTGCAGGTGCTGCATGGGGCCCTCCCCATTCTTGGATTCCGTTTTGGCAACGCGGCCTACGTCACAGATTTCAGCACTATTCCAGAGACGACGCTTGGCCTGCTTCAGGGCCTGAACGTCCTGATTCTGGACGCGCTGCGCCACAAACCCCATCCAACGCATTCCACCATCGAAAATTCTCTGGCCCTGGTGGAGCATCTTAAGCCGAAGCGGGCCTATTTCACGCACATCGCCCATGAACTGAGCCATCATGAAACCAACGCCAGCCTGCCTCCCAATGTGAGGCTGGCCTATGATGGGCTGGAAGTTGATCTGGACTGACCCATGCGAGTTGTTCGCGACCTTTCAGAATTGCGTGAGCCGGTTCACAAGAGCGCCGTGACCATCGGCAACTTTGACGGCATTCACCTGGCGCACCGCGAACTGCTGCATCGCGTGGTGCACTCGGCACGCGAATTGGGAGGAACTTCCGTCATCGTCACCTTTGACCCTCATCCCGCGCGGATCCTTGCCCCCGAACATGCCCCGAAAATCCTAACTCCGGTCGCGTTGAAAACCAGACTGATCGAGCAGGAAGGCATCGAACTGCTCGTAATTCTCAATTTCAACCGGGAGCTATCCCGGCTCTCGCCCAAGGAATTTGCAGCCGGAATACTGGTACAGAAATTGCACGCAGCCATGGTTCACGTGGGCTCAAACTTCCGATTTGGACACCAGCGCGCCGGTGACACGGCCGTGCTGGCCGAACTCGGCGCGCAGGGCGGCTTCAACGTGGAAGCCCTTCCCATGATCAAAGTTCGTGGCCATCGAGTCTCAAGCAGCCAGGTGCGCCACTTTCTTTCTGAAGGTCGTGTAGAAATTGCGGACCGCCTGCTTGGGAGACCCTATTCGGTCCGCGGGGCCATCGCCGAGGGCGAAGGCGTGGGACATAAGCAGACCGTGCCCACTCTTAACCTTGGACCTGTCGAACAGCAGCTTCCGAAAAGCGGCGTGTACATCACCCGGACCCGCGTGCAAGGCACACTCCACGACTCAGTAACAAACGTTGGCCACAAACCTACCTTTGGCCACCACCAACTGACGGTTGAATCATTTCTCCTGGGTTTTCGCGGTGAGATCGACGCAGACGAAATGGAGATTGAATTTCTCCACCGTCTTCGCGACGAAATCAAGTTCCCGAATCCCGAAGCACTGAAGCAGCAGATCCAGCAAGACGTCGGGAGGTCACTGAAATTTTCCCGTCTGATGAAGAAACTTGGCGGAAGAATGGCCAGGGCTGAACGCTCCATTCCAGTCAGAAATAGTTAAACAACCAAAACCGGGACCAACTGCGCAAACCGATCAACCCCGGACAGGCGGCCGCCGGTCAGCCCAGGGCCTCGCTTTTTCAAGCTGCGCTGCAAGCCGGAAAAGCGTCGCCTCGTCGCCAAAGCGTCCGAAAAAGTGCGTGCCTACCGGCAAACCTTCTTTATTCCAATAGAGCGGAACCGACATCGCAGGCTGGCCTGTAGCGTTGGCGATGGGAGTGAAGGGAACGTAATCCACCGCGCGGTAAAACCCTCGCATGGGAATATCCGGAGCCGCGTCGAATGATCCGAGGGGAAGCGGAGGCTCGGCAAGGGTTGGAGTCAGCCAGATATCGAACTTCTCCATGAACCGCGCAACCTGCCGGGAGACACGTTGCAGGATTGTTTGTGACATGAGATAAGCGGACCCCGTCGTGCGTTGGCCCACTTCATAAAGCGCCCACGTGAGAGGCTCAAAGTAATCCGGCCTTGGCTGTTGGCCGATCAGAAACGCAAAGGCGTCGATCCCCGATGCGCAGCCTGCTGCCCAGACGGTGGTGAAAGCCTGAACGAGCAACGGGCCGTCGAATTCCGGAGCGCCCTCGCTTACTTGGTGGCCAAGATCGGCGCACAGCTTGGCGGCGTTATACACCGCCTCCACGCAATCAGGATGTATTTTGGCCCCGGCTGGAGCCTTTGTAGAAAAGGCAATCCGAAGCCGGCCGGGATCGATTCCCACTTCTTCGGCATAGGGCCGCGCGGCGGGAGGCGCCCAGTAAGGGTCGCCCACGTCGGGCCCGGCGGTTGCGTCCAGCAAAGCGGCACTGTCTCTCACAGAACGTGACACTGCATGTTCAGCCACAAGGCCTCCCATCATGTCGCCAATATCGGGCCCCAGCGGGTTGCGCGCCCGCGTTGGCTTCAATCCAAAAATTCCACAGCACGAGGCCGGGATGCGGATGGAGCCTCCACCGTCATTCGCGTGAGCCATGGGAACTATGCCGGCGGCAACTGCCGCGGCCGATCCACCGCTCGACCCGCCCGTTGAACGTCCGAGGTCCCAGGGATTCCGCGTTGCGCCAAACAGCATCGGTTCTGTGGTAGGAAGAATTCCGAATTCAGGGGCGTTCGTCTTCCCCACAATCACAAATCCCGCGCGCTTCAACCTGGACACCAGTTCGCTATCGTGGTCAGGAATGAAATCGCGCAAGAAAGCACTGCCCCATGCCATGCGAGTTCCGGCAAACATGGCCACCAGATCTTTCAGCAGAAAAGGCACACCACAAAATGGTCCTGCCGGCAAAATCCCCTGTGCCGATTCCCTGGCCTGCTCGTACGTCGGAGTAATCACCGCGTTCAACTTGGGGTTCAATCGCTCGATCCGCTCAATTGCGGCATCAACCAGTTCAATGGGTTTTACCTCGTTGCGGCGCACCAGCTCCGCCTGCGCAGTTGCATCCATAAAAGCGAATTGCTCAACGTTTGACATCGTTTCTCGCCTCCATTCAGGCAGCAGTATGTCAAGAATGTTCCGCCGGAGACATCCCGGGCGCAAGTAAAGTCATCGCGCCAGATTGCGCTCCCCTTCAGTCGATTTCACAACCAAGGTTGCCGCCACCACCGTCTCAGTCCACTTTGAACTCGTGCAGGATCGGAAGTTCCTCAGGACTTTCCAACAAACCCAGCGCTACGCGAATGATCCGGTGTTGCAGTTTTGCATCATGCGGCCTGCCCAGAGGGTAGCCAAACGGAAAAGGAACATACAAGGCCCGCGGCGGCCGAACCTTCTTTGTAATCATCTGGAGCAGTGAAAGCCCAACGGTTGGAATTCCAGCTTTCTCAATAACCCCGGCGATCAGTCCCACGGACTGATTGCACATGGGTCATGCCGGAACAAGGAAAGCCGCGTCTACTCCATCCTGGCGCAGCAGTTGCGCAATACCCGGCGCGGACTCAGAGAGCAGCCTTCCGGGCGCGGAAATCGAGCCCATAAGGCCAAAGTGCCGGTCGTTCAAGCCTCCAATCTCTCCTCGCTCGACAAGCTCCCTGAATCGGTCCAAGGGAAACACCAGGTTGGCATCCTCCCTCGCGCCCATCTGGTCAAAATCGGAACTCCGCTGAGAAATCCGCAACTCGCGAACATCCAGCGTGTTGGGCAACTCGCGAAATGAAAAATCGCCGCCGCGAAAATCAAGGTCGAAAGGAGTCTGGCTGGGAAGGTGCACTCCAGCGGACGAGATGATGGCAAGCCTGGAATGCGCGAGTGGCTTCGAAAGGCACGCGCCCGGCGCCCAATCCACTGTTCGAAAGGGATAGGCCTCAACAAAAAGGCGGTGAGTCAGTTTGAGGTCTTCAAGGTGCGCCATGCCGGGAAATGACCAATGAAGCGGGCTTCATCTGGAACGTCGCACGAACGGGGAGAACAACTGTTCACTTTGCCCCACTCGTTCCGAAAATCGGCAAGGTGAAAGCAGCCCTCCTATTGAAGGCTGACCAGAGGGTTTGAAGAAGCGGGAGGTTCCTCCACCGCTTCGACGGTATCCGTAACGCGGCCCGCAGCCTTGTCCGCTACAAAGCGTTCGATTTCCTCGAGCAGCGCTGGAACAATTTCCTCTTCAGTCACGCGCCGGATGGCCTTGCCCTGGCGGTAAATCATCCCGTTGCCGCGCCCGGCGGCAACGCCCAGATCGGCCTCGCGCGCTTCGCCCGGCCCGTTCACAGCACAACCCATTACGGCCAGCGAAAGCGGCGTCTTGATGTGAGAAGTGGCCTGCTCAATTTCACCAGCGATCTTAAACAAGTCCACTTCCAGCCGCCCGCAGGTGGGGCAGGCAATCACAACCGGGCCGCGGCTGCGAAGTTCGAGGGCCTTCAACATTTCGTAGGCCACACGCACTTCCTCTCTGGGATCCGTGGCCAATGAAACACGAATAGTATCGCCAATGCCGTCCGCGAGCAGCATTCCCATGCCCACGCAGGACTTTATCGTGCCGGAGAACTGCGTCCCGGCCTCAGTGATTCCAAGATGAAACGGATAATCGCAGCGATTGGCCAACAATCGATAAGCCGCCACGCACAACTTGACGTTCGAAGATTTCAACGAAACGATGGTGTCGCTAAAACCGAGGTCTTCCAGTATTCGAATGTGAAATTCAGCGCTCTCCACCATCGCTTCCGGAGTCGGGAACCCATATTTCTCCAGCAAGCGTCGCTCCAGCGAACCAGCGTTCACGCCGATCCTTATCGGCACCTTCTGTTCCTGGGCGCGCCGCACCACGGTGCGGACTTTTTCAGCATCGCCAATGTTGCCCGGATTGATTCGCAGCTTGTCAATTCCTGCGTCGAGGGCCATCAGGGCGAACTTGTATTGGAAATGGATGTCGGAAACGAGCACTGAATCGGGACATTTTTCCCGAATTTCCTTCAGCGCTTTTGCGGCCTCTATGTCAGGCACCGCCAGACGAACGATTTCGCACCCAGCCTCCTCCAGCTGCTGAATCTGCTCGACTGTCCTGTCGACGCTGCGAGTGTCCGTCTTGGTCATGGACTGAACCACAATCGCCGCATCACCGCCGATTGTGTACCGGCCCACTTTAACGGGCCGAGTCTTCCGCCTTTGCGGGAAATATTCTTTATCGCTGTAATTCACGCTTTTGCCCCTGCTTGGTATTCAAACAGCGTTGCCTGCCTTCAGGAAGGTCGCAATGTTTTAATAATATCGTTATACATCACAAAAACAAAAAGCAGGACGATCAACACAACGCCCACCTGAATGAACCGCTCTTTTACCGCCAGGCTAAGGTCGCGCCGCATCAACCCCTCGATCGCCAGCATGAAGATATGTCCGCCATCCATCACCGGAATCGGCAAAAGGTTGACGATACCCAGTTGCAAGCTGATAAACGACACAAACAGAAGGAGGTCCGCTATGCCACGGCGATAAGCTTCGCCGGAAATCTGGGCGATTCCAATGGGCCCTGCCAGAGATCGGGTTGACATCTGGCGGGTCACAATCTTGCCCAGAACGTCAAAGGTCTCCAGAAGATTCCTGTAATTCGTCCTGATAGCGTATTCAAACGCCAGAGCAAACGGCAGCTTGCGAATCACGTATTCGTTTTGACGAGGAGTAACACCGATTCTCCAGGCTTTCAAGCCCATCACGTCTGTGTAATTCGGCGTCGTGCGAACCTGAAATTCCTTCCCGTTACGCAACACGGTCAGGTCAACAGGAGCCCCTTTGCTGGCACGCAATCTCTCGATCAGAACGAGCCAGTAGTAGATGGGCTGGCCGTTTAGGCCGACAATCTGGTCACCCGGTTTCAACCCCGCCTGACTGGCTGGCTGGCCGGGCTCAACCTCGTCGACTACGAAAGGAACGTAGGGGTACCATCCTGCAACACCCGCGCCGTCCTGGCCCTCAGCGTGGGGGGTAAGGCTCAGGTGCAGTACCTCGCCTGCCCGATCAACAATAAGAGGAATTGGATGAGCAGCTCCCGTGAGGACTTTGAACTTGATATTCTGCCACCGGGGATCTTTGATGCCATCAAATTGAACCACCCGGTCTCCCGGCTGGAGCCCCGCTTCCGCCGCAGCCGAACCAGGATCGACCGCGCCTATAACCACGGGCTGGTCCTCGTAGGCCGGCTTCTGGAAATGGAACATGTAAAGCCCCGACATAACGGCCACGGCCAGGACAAAATTCATCATGGGGCCCATCAGGATGATCACAAATCGCTGCCATCGGGGCCGGGCCAGGAACTCTCCCGGATCGCCTGTCAGCACGGCAGTTGGATCATCACCCGCCATCTTGACGTAGCCTCCGAGAGGCAGGATGCTGACCCGGTAATCGGTCCCGCCATGCACAAATCCAAACAGGCGTTTGCCGAAACCTAAGGAAAACGTCAGGACACGTACGCCGAATGCTTTTGCCGCCAGAAAATGGCCCGTCTCATGGACAAAAACCATCACGCCCAGGACGATCACGACGACAACCGCGTCGGTGACGAAACTCGAAAGCATAAGCTAAACCTTTCTCCTTCTTAGCCAACTGAATGCGGATGCGTCATCGAACTTACGGATTCGCGAGCATACAGCCGGGCTTGCCTGTCGTTTTCCAAAACCTCTTCCATTGTACTTGGATGACTTGCAGGGGTCCCGCGCATCACTTTTTCAATTACGCGGGGAATATCGGTGAACTGCAACTCACCGCTGAGAAATGCCTCGACAGCCACTTCATCGGCGGCATTCAGGGCACAGGGCATCACCCCGCCCTGTTCCAGAGCCGCCCGTCCCAGCGCCAGGCAGGGGAAACGGCCTGCATCCGGCTGCTGGAAATGCAGGCTTCCAGCCGCAATCAGGTCCAACAACGGCAGATATCCGTCGGCCGCCGCCCTTTCCGGGTAGGTCAACGCGTATTGGATGGGAAGCCGCATGTCCGCAACGGAAAGCTGCGCCATTACCGAACCATCGCAAAACTCAATCATGGAATGGATGATCGATTCCGGATGGACCATGACGTCAATTTGCTGCGAGGGAAAATCAAAAAGCCAATGGGCCTCAATGATTTCAAGGCCTTTGTTCATCAGCGTGGCGGAATCAATGGTGATCCGGCCTCCCATTTTCCAGATCGGATGTTTCAGCGCCAGGTCCGGCGTAACCGCCTCCAGCTTTTCACTGGGCGTCTTTAGGAACGGCCCGCCGGAGCCCGTCAGAATCAACCGCCGAACTTCCTGGTGTGTCCCCGATCGCAGACACTGGTGAATGGCGCAATGCTCACTGTCGATGGGGAGGACGTCAGCGCCGCGTTCACGGGCGGTCCGTGTGACCAGTTCACCGGCCACAACCATTACTTCCTTGTTGGCGAGGCCCACAGCCTTACCCGCGCAGATAGCCTCGTAGACAGCCACCAGGCCCGTGGTGCCGTGTGATGCCGCGACGATGAAGTTAACCTCGGGATGGCTGACGGCCTCCACCTGACCTTCAGTCCCGGCGATAATCTTGATATTTTCACGGAAGCCGCGTGCCTGAAGCCAGTCACGCAGCGGGGCGATCGAGTCTCGTTGGGCAACGACGGCGATCGAGGGGCGGAATTCCGCAATTTGATCCGCCAGGACGTCAAGGTTTCTGCCTGCCGAAAGCGATACAACACGAAACCTGTCCTCACGCCCCCGGACGACGTTGAGACAGTTTTGACCGATGGAACCGGTCGAACCCAGAATGCATAGTCCCTTTATCAATGCCAAAAATCCTTCAGGCGCCAGACCAACCAAAGTGTTGGAGCGGCAAACAACAGGCTGTCAATCCGGTCGAGCAATCCTCCGTGCCCCGGGAGGATCGTCCCGGAGTCCTTCAGATTGGCAGCCCTCTTCAGAGCAGATTCCACTAGGTCACCAGCCTGTCCGGCCAACGCGACCACACCTCCTATCAGAATAACCGTTTTTTGGTCGCCTGTCTGCCAAAACCAGTGTGAAAAGCCCCACGCCACTAGCGCGGCCCCAGCCAGGCCGGCGATCGCTCCCTCGACGGTCTTTTTCGGGGAAATGGATTTTGCCAGAGGAATCCGTCCGGCCAACCGCCCCACAAAGTAGGCAAAAATGTCTTCAGCCCAGACCACCAGAAAGAGCAGGACAGCCAGCCGCCAGTTCGTTGCAGGATCCCCAAACCGCAAGGGGATAATCCACGAAAAGGTGAACCCAACGTAGACAACGCCCAGCATCGTGGAGGCCAGTCCGCCCGAATAGGTCTTGAGGTCAGAGACAGTTATGAACCCTGCAATCGGGATGGCCAGCACCAGAAACAGAAGCAGGTCCGATACGCTAAAAGCAGCCCCGTGCAAAACAGCAAGCTGCCCCAGGCAAAGCAGGCCCGCACCGATGTAGCCCATCCAGGGCCATCCGCCTAAGCCAGCCTCACGGGTGATGTGGAAATACTCATTAAGGCTGATCATCACCGTGGCCAGCACAGCCAGTACGAACAGCCATTCACGGCCCTGGACAATCAGGTATACGACCACAAGGGCCAAAGGCAAGCCTGTGAGAATCCGTCGCTTCATGGGATCAAATGAAAGAGGCTAGACCAGACCGCCATCGACCAGTTATGTACAAACGGCCGCGACAGCATCAGCCCAGCCCACCGTAACGGCGCTCTCGCCGCTGGAAGTCGATAACCGCCTGGAAAAGTTCGCGCTCCGTAAAGTCCGGCCACAGAATATCGGTCACCCAGATTTCACTGTAGGCCACCTGCCACAAAAGAAAATTGCTCAGACGCATTTCACCGCTGGTTCGAATCAGCAGGTCCGGGTCGGGCATGTCACGGGTGTAAAGATAGCGGCTGAAACTCTGCTCGGTAATAGCCTCAAGATCAGGAGCATCCTTCCCATTCAACTCGGAAGCCAGGTCTCGCACCGCGTCGATCAGTTCCGATCTTCCTCCGTAGTTCAGCGCAAGCGTCAGCCGCAGCCCCGTACTCGAACTGGTTTTCTCAATAGTTTCACGTAGGTCGTGCTGCACGGGTTCCGGCAGGCTTGCGATTCTGCCAATGGCGCCAAACCGGATGTTGTTCCGGTTGAGTTCCTTAATCTCCTTCTTCAGGTATTCGCGCAGCAGGCCCATCAGGAGCTTGACTTCCGTGTGCGGCCGCTTCCAGTTTTCCACGGAGAAAGCGTAAAGCGTAAGGCACGGGACGCCCAGCCGCGCGCAGGCTTCCACCACTTGCCGCACCGCCCCGATGCCCGCGCGATGGCCTGCAATGCGCGGCAGATGCCGCTTCCGCGCCCATCGCCCGTTGCCGTCCATGATCACGGCGATATGCTGGGGCAAACGTTTAAGGTCGATTTGTGAATGAAGATCAGCGTTGGAAGTTCTGGTTTTCACGGCGGGGTCCGCAATTCCGCAAACTGTTCATCCAAAAGTTAACAAACTAACACACGCGCGCGGTCACTTCAACTGCTGTTCGGAACCGGCCTCGGCGTGCAATTTCCGGACAACTCGCTCGATGGAAACGGCGCGCCCGGTCTCGGCATCGGCTTCCACCACGACGCCACAAAGTCTGACGTCACCTTGAGCAACTTCGAACCTTTCAGGAAGCTGGCTCAGAAATTTTCGCAATGCAATATCCTTGTTGATCCCGATCACTGATTCATAAGGGCCGGTCATCCCGAGATCGGTAATGTAAGCGGTTCCTTCGGGCAGGACCGTTTCATCCGCCGTTGGGACATGCGTGTGAGTTCCCACCATCGCCGTCACTCGGCCGTCCAAGTGCCAGCCCATCGCCAGTTTTTCCGATGTTGCCTCGGCGTGCATATCCACCACTCGGATCTTCACGGACGCAGGAATGCTTTCAAGCAGCGTATCGACGGTCCGGAACGGGCAGTCGATTGCAGGCATAAAAACGCGCCCCTGCAAGTTGATCACGGCGTATTCCAGCCCTGCACGCGTCTTGCCTACATAAAGCCCGCGACCGGGCACCTGCACGGGATAGTTTGCCGGCCGCAGTAATGGGCCATCGGCGTGCTCGGCCAGATAAGGATAAATTTCCTTCTTGTCCCAGATGTGGTTTCCCGTGGTCAGAACGGCAATGCCGAGGCCGAGCAACTCATCCGCCAGGCCCGGCGTAATGCCGAACCCCGCTGCCGCGTTTTCACCGTTGGCAAGAATCAGGTCCGGGGCATACTCCGACACCAGTCCCGGCAGGCTCTCTTTCAGAATGTTTCGCCCCGGACGTCCGAAGATGTCGCCGATATACAGAATTTTGACGCTGTCGTGCAAAGCTCTCCTACAGGGGCCGGCGCGGCGCCGGCATGTCAATTTCAGGTGTTATCCAGGAACGCAGGAATGCTTGCGGAACTTCAAACCGCCGGTTTCAACAGCCGGTCGAGCACTTCACTATATTCGACGACTTTCTCTTCCACCTGCCGGGTAGTCGCCTCATACCTGGACTTCATCTGGTGATATTCATCCGCGATGTTCAAGGCGGCGAGCACCGCCACGCGAAGTGAATCCACGTTGCCGCTCCGCGTTGCGATCGAGTGCATCTTGCCGTCCACGTAGCGGGCAAGCTCTTCGAGATACTCCGAATTCAGGCTTCCCTTGATGTTATATTCCTGACCGTAGATCACGATTCGGATGGAATCCGCTGAATTGGACAAGCGCCTCCTTCCCGCCCCTTGCTCAATAAGGCAGCAGGCAAACTTCCTGCTATTATCCCGCGCTGTTCGAGCCTGTCAACTGGTCAATCTGGCTCAGGAGTTTCTCGACCCGAACCCGCACTTCTTCCCGCTCGCGCCGCAAGACATTGACTTCGTTCTGCAGTGCCTCCAGGCGCTTCTGGCTGTCGCCCGTGTCCTGCTTCAGCGACTCAAGCGCCTTCTCGAGGTCGTGTTTTTCAGCAACGGCACGCTTGAATACGTCGCCTGCCTTTGAAAGCTTTTCTTCTAATTTCTGGAAACTCTCGTTCAGATCCATTAATTTGGCCCCGTTTCAGCCCGTTTGCGTCTATCCCCGAATTTGAACACCTAATGGTCCAAGGGCCGCGACGATCCTCCGGCTTTGGGTTTCAACCTCGTCGCTCGCCAGTGTGCGGGTCGGACTTTGAAATGTGATGCGCAATAGGAGACTCACGTGCCCTGGCGGTATTGCGCCTTCCGGAAGCTCCTTGTCCCCGGGAAGGCGCCGTTCCACTGGCGCCACGGAGCGGAGTTCTTCAATGCCAAGGCCGCGAATCGCCTCTTGCAGGCGCCCATAGGGTGTACTTCTTGGTATAACCAGAGAAAAATCGCGTTCCACCGGCGGAAACTTTGAAATCGGCTTGTAGCTGGGTTGCCTTAATGCCGCGCTCAGTAGTGCGTCAAGTTCAATTGCCGCCAGCCAGACGGTCCGCCCGCGCAATTTGTACTCGTCCGCAAGGTCCGCGCGAAGGCTGCCCAAAATGGCGAGGGCTGCTTCTCCGGAAACGAAACGGCCGGCCGAGCCTTTCTCAAGATAGGGGGCGGCAGCGGGCTCAAACCTCAGATCGGGCAGGTTGAAACAGTCCAAGACCTCTTCAATATCCCCTTTCAGGTCATGGAAATCGATTTTCTTTTCGGCACTGTAAATACTGGCCGGCTCGCGATTCCCTGTTGCGCCCAACACCAGAACGCGGCGCTCCTCCGGCAGGCCCTTTGCTCTCGCGCTGTATACCCTTCCCATTTCAAAAAGCCGAAGGTCGCTGCGGTAGCGGTCCAGGTTCCACTTCAGCGTGTGGACCATGCTCGGCACGGCCGAAGAGCGCATGGCCGCGGCATCCTGGCTGAGCGGATTTTCCAGCGGCACCGGCGGCCGCTCCGTAAACTTTGCGTTCTCTTCAGGATCAATCATCGCGGAAGGGATGATTTCGCGGTAGCCGAGGGCAACCAGCGTGCTGCTGATTTCGAGTTCCTTGTTTCGCGTCTGGCCAGCAATCAACCGGGGAGGCGCAGGCCGCACCCGCGAAGGCAGCCTGTTATAGCCATAGTGCCGCGCCACTTCCTCGATAAGGTCTATTTTGCGTTCAACATCCTGCCGGAACGAAGGCGGCGTCACGCGCCAACCCTCGGTCCCGCGCCGTTCGACCTGGAAACCGAGCGTGCGGAGCACTCGCTCAACTTCTTCCCACGGAACCTCCGCACCCAGCACGCGCTGGATTTCGCTCCGGTGCAGTTCGATAAAAGTCCGGATTTTCGGCGACGGATAAACGTCAATGACGCCACGTAGGATCTCGCCTCCGGCAAGCTGGGCAATCAGGACTGCCGCGCGATCCAGTGCCACCGGCGCCATTTCAATGTCCGCGCCGCGCTCAAAACGGTGTGAAGCCTCCGTATGCAGGCCCTGTGATTTGGAGGTGCGCCGTATGGAAACCGGATCAAACCAGGCGCTTTCCAGCAGGATGGTTTGCGTGTTGTCCGATATCTCGGATTTTTCGCCGCCCATCACGCCCGCCAGCGCAACGGGCCGCGTGGCATCCGCAATCACCAGGTCGGTGGCCACGAGCGTCCGGCTCACGCCGTCGAGCGTCTGCAATTGCTCACCTGCTTTGGCGGAACGCACGATAACTTTGCGCCCTTCAAGGCGAGTCAGGTCAAAGGCGTGGAGGGGATGGCCCAGTTCCATGAGCACATAATTGGTAACGTCGGCGACATTGTTGATGGAGCGCTGCCCTACCGCTTCAAGCCGCCGCACCAGCCAATCCGGCGAAGGCTTGACTTCAACTCCCCGAATCACACGTCCGCAATACCGCGCGCAGAGTTTCGGGTTAAGAATGTCAATGGATGCCTCGGCAGAGGCCGGCGCGCTGCTCTCCTTGCAGATAAATTCCAGGGGAGCGAGGCGCTTGCGATAGAGTGCGGCCACTTCCCGGGCTACCCCGTAATGGCTTAAACAATCAGGTCGGTTGCTGGTGACTTCAACATCGAGAACAATGTCTTCACCCACCGCCTGCGAAGATTCGGCGTTCAAGCCAATCGAGACGAGGTCCGCCTTAAGTCGGCGGGTATCCACCGGGACTTCCACGAATTCTTTCAGCCAGTTCAGCGAAACTTTCATTGTCTCGAACTTCGAAAAAGCAGGCCGGAGCAGCGAGAGCGCTGCGACCGCAAAATCACAACCTCAGAATTGTTCCAGGAACCTGACGTCGCCCTGGTGGAAAAGCTGGATATCGTTGATGTCGTACTTCATCATGGCAAAACGCTCAACGCCCAGGCCGAACGCCCAGCCGGAATAACGCTCCGGATCAATTCCGCCGTGGCGCAGTACTTCCGGATGGACCATGCCGCAGCCCATCACCTCAACCCAGCCGCTCTCCTTGCAGACGCGGCAACCCTCGCCGCCGCAGAAGACACAACTGATCACCAGTTCGCCGCTCGGCTCCGTAAAGGGGAAAAAGCTGGGAGAAAAGTTGGTCTTGATCTTGTCGCCGAAAAATTTCTTGGCGAAGTATTCGAGCGTTCCCTTCAGGTCCGCAAAGGTGATGTCCGTATCCACAGCCAGCCCTTCCACCTGGTGGAACATGGTGGCGTGGGTGGAATCAGGATTGTCGTGCCGGTAAGCCTTGCCGGGGCAGAGGATGTAAAGTGGAGCGCCGTGCTTTTTCATGGCGCGAATCTGCACCGGAGAAGTGTGGGGTCGCAGCACCGTTTCAGAATTCACGTAAAGCGTATCCCACTCATCACGTGCCGGATGGCTCTCCGGGATATTGAGCGCGTCGAAGCTGTAGTAGACCGACTCTACCTCAGGCCCCGACTCAATGGAAAAACCAAGGCCCAGAAAGATGTCCTCGATCTCCCGCATCACCCGTGTGACCGGATGGATGGAACCGAGCGGCCGCCGGTAACCAGGCAGAGTTATATCAACCGAAGGACGTCCAACGCCAAACTCAGCTTTAGTCGTTTCTGGATGGGCCGTGGCGGAGCCACGGATGGGAACATCCTGCAGAAGCTGTTCGGTTTCGACGGAGGCCGATTGCTGTCGCAACTGGTTGAAGGCGCGGCCCACTGTCGGCTTCAATTCCTTGGGAGCCTTTTTCAGCCAGTTTTCGTCGATCAGTGAGACCTGCCCGCCCTTGCGGGCCAGCCAGCGGTCTCGCAATGCCTTGACCTTCTGGGCCCGCTCGTGGTCGTCGGATGCACCCTCGCCAATCAGATGCTGCCGCTCACTATCGAGGGCAAGCGAAAGCTCGGCAAACAATTCACCGATGGCTTCGGGAGTCTTAACATCGAGATCTTTCAGCGTCTTGTTGGTCTTGTCGTCAATCGACATCCGGGACCGCGATCGAGCTTTCTTGGGGGGAATCCGATTTTCAGTTTCGGATTCAGACATGGTTTAGCCCGCCTTCAAGGCCGTCTTCACCCGCGTTGCCAGTTCGGCAAAGGCCGGCAGGTCAAGTGCAGCCATTTCTGCGAGGGCTTTGCGGTCAAGCTCTACACCCAGTTTCTTTATCCCGTGAATAAACTGGCTGTAAGTCAACTCATTCTGCCGGGCGGCCGCACCGATGCGAACGATCCAGAGACGGCGAAAGTCCCGTTTCTTGCGCCTGCGGTCGCGATAGGCAAAACGCCCCGCGCGGTCCGCGGCCTCCTTCATAAACTTGTAGAGCTTGCTTTTCTTGAGGAAGAAGCCTTTGGTAAGCTTGGTGAGCTTCTTCCGCTGGGCGCGGCGCACAGTACCGCGCTTGACTCTTGGCATGGGTTTGCTCCTTTCAGAGAATTTCGGGGCAGCAAAGGCACCCTGCCCTTGGCCTTTCCGCACCCACAAAAGCAAAACAACTGCCGGTAGCAGTCCGTTTATTATAAATCAGAAGTGCCGTTTCCGTGTAGTGGCAGCTTTGCGCCCCGGCACGGCGAGACGAACCGCGCGAAACACGCCCTACGCTCTACCCGGAGCTATCAAATGGTTTCTTACCGCGATTTCCAAGAGATCCGCTTAGCGCCCGTAGGGCAGCATGGACTTCACGTGATGCACATCGGCGTCTGCAATGGTGGAGGCCTTACCCAGCTTCCGTTTGCGCTTGCGCGACTTTGAGGTCAGGATGTGACGGGCGCCTGCATGCCCGCTGATCACTTTGCCGCCCGCGGTCAGCTTGAACCGCTTGGCGGCGCCCTTATGCGTCTTCAGTTTCATCTTTGGCAAAACTATCCTCCAGATGTTTCATGCACCGGCGCAGATTTCGGTTCCTGCTGCGGCTGCAGCGGGCGTGGCTCGGCTGATTGTGCGGCCGGCTTGGCCGGTTTGGCCGCCGGCTTTTTCGGGGAAAAGATGGCGGAGAGGTTGGGACCCTCCTGCCGCGGCCCGATTTCGAGCTGTCCAATCTCGCTCAGGTCCTCGGCCAGCCGCCGCATCATCTCCCAGCCCAGATCGCGATGCGCGTTTTCCCGCCCGCGAAAAGTGATAGCGGCTTTCACCTTTGCTCCGTCCTTCAAAAACTCAATGACCCGGTTTCGCTTGGTCTCATAATCGTGCACCGAGATGCGCGGACGCATCTTTACTTCCTTTAGTCCCGCCGCTTTCTGGTGCTTGCGTGCTTCGTGCTGCCGCTTGCTCAATTGGTACTGGTATTTTCCGTAATTGATGATGCGGCAGACGGGCGGATTTGCCTGAGGCGCCACTTCCACCAAGTCAAGACCTTGAGCCCGGGCGACCTTCAAAGCTTCAAAGGGAGTCATCACTCCCATCTGATTGCCGTCTTCATCAATCAGACGAACTTCCCGGGCCCGAATTCTTTCATTGACTCGAACAAAATTCCGACTGATAAATAGTCCTCCTGGTCCTCTGGACCATCAAAACTCGAATAGTTTAGATGCTTCTTACTTCGAGGTAAGCCTTTATCTTCTTATCCACTAGCAGAAGCTTACCACTTATTCGTCCGCGTGTCGATAAGTTCACGAAGGTAAGACTTGAACTCACCGAGCGGACGAAAACCTGCGTCGCCGGTGTCCCGCCTGCGTACGGCAACCCCACCAGCCTGGGCCTCGCGGTCACCCGTCACCAGCATAAACGGGACCCGCTGCAGTTGCGCATCGCGGATGCGGGCGTTCAACTTCTCGTTCCGGTCATCGAGTTCGACCCGAATTCCTGCCGCCCGCAACTCTTCCGCCACCTTGCGAGCATAATCCGTGTGTCGTTCGCTGATGGGCAGCACCACCGCCTGTACCGGCGAGAGCCACACCGGGAAGGCCCCGGCGTAGTGCTCGATCAGAACGCCGAAAAACCTTTCCACGGAACCCAGCAGCGCCCGGTGCACCATCACGGGCGTGTGCGGCTTACCGTCCGCAGCAGTATATTCGAGGCCGAAGCGCCGAGGCAAGTTGAAGTCAAACTGGACTGTGGTCAGCTGCCAAGGCCTGCCGATGGCGTCCACCAGCTTGACGTCGATTTTGGGGCCGTAAAACACAGCTTCGCCCGGCATGTATTTATAAGGGATGTTCATCCGCTTCAGCGTATTCATCAGCGCATTTTCGGCCTGGCTCCATTCCTCCACCGTCCCCGCATAATGCTCGGCATGCTCGGGATCACGCGCTGAGAGTTCCACTTCAAAGCGGTCAAAGCCGAATGTCTTCAAAACCAGCTGGGCAAACTCCACGCAATCCTGAACTTCGCTTTCGAGTTGCTCCATCATGCAGAAGATATGGGCATCATCCTGAGTAAACCCGCGTACGCGCAAGAGCCCATGCATCACACCCGAGCGTTCATAGCGGTAAACAGTTCCAAGTTCCGCCATGCGAATAGGCAGCTCCCGGTAGCTCCGCCGACGGTCCTTATAGATCAGGATATGCCCCGGGCAGTTCATGGGTTTCAACTGATAGCGATCGTTCTCTACGTCCATCGGCCCGAACATGTTGTCCCGATAAAAATTCGCGTGCCCGCTGATCTCCCACAAATGGAGCCGCATGGCGTGAGGCGTAAAAACCATGTCGTATCCGTGCGCAAGGAGCTCGGCACGCAACCAGTCTTCAATCTCTTTGCGAATAATTCCACCCTTGGGATGCCAGAAGATCAGTCCCGGCCCGGCTTCGTCCTGGATGCTGAACAGGTCAAGCTCTTTGCCCAGCCTCCGGTGGTCGCGCTTCTTTGCTTCTTCCAGCTGGTTGAGGTAATCATCCAGGTCTTTTTTGCTGAAGAACGAAGTCCCGTAAATTCGCTGCATCGGCTGCGAATTTTCGTCGCCCTTCCAATGCGCGGCGGCAACGCTCAACAGCTTGAACGCCTTGATGCGCCCGGTGGAAGGAATGTGCGGGCCGCGGCAGAAATCCAGAAACTTCCCTGTCCGGTAGGCGGAAAAAACCGGCTCAGCTTTTTCCTGGATCAGCTCGCACTTCAGGAACTCACCCATCTGGTCGAAAAGTTTTAGGCCCTCTTCCTTGGGAAAATAGATGCGCTCAAAAGGAATGTCGGCCTCGGCCAATTCCTTCATCTTGGCTTCAATCCGGGCAAGGTCTGCTTCAGTAAATGCCTTCTCGCGGTAGAAGTCGTAAAAGAATCCAGTATCTGTTGGCGGGCCGATGCCAGGATGAGCATCCGGAAAAAGCTCCAGCACCGCGGCGGCCAGCAGGTGCGCGGACGAGTGCCGGTAGATCACCAGGCCTTCGGGCGAAGACGGAGTAATCACCTGCACCGCACTGTCAGATTCGATGGGCGCGTTCAAATCCACCAGGTTGCCATCCACCTTGGCCGCAAGCGCCACCTTGGCAAGGCCCGGCCCGATCGACTGCGCCACTTCGCGCGCGGTAGTCCCTTGCGGAAAATCCTTACTGGTACCGTCTGGCAGGGTAACCTTAACACTCCCCATTACTTAGAAGCCTTCCCCAATAAAAGTATAAATCGTTACGATAGCAGAGAGATTTCCAGCCGGTCAAACCTATTTGTGCGATCCGGTCCGGGTGTCACCGTCCGGCCAAGGTCCGCTGGTTGCGCCCCAATGTGCTCGACAGCCCACACACTTCTGCGGGACAGCGTGAGCAGGACGAGGGGAAAAGCTGTACAGGAATAACTATACCGCTTGGCTTGCGCGAGACTCAGCCAATCGCAGGACAGGAAATGCAATCTGGGGCCTTACAGCATTCAAATCACTTGCGCCCACATTGGCTGGCCTGAACAACCCGAGGGTGGAATTGACGCCGTTCTCCAGAAAGCATTGCTGCACGGCGTGAACGGCTTCGTCCGGACTCTGCTGGCTCAAGATCCCCACGGCAGGACCCGATCCGCAAACAAAAATCCCCACGGCTCCTTCCGCGCTCACGCTGAGGGCCTTTTTCAAACCGGGAACAGTTCTCAGTGCAGCCACAGGCTGTGCCGGTGCCGGCCAAACAGCAGCACTGCGGCCCGGCCGCGAAAAGATGTCCGCCAAGGCACGAGCGCGGTCAAATCCTGCCGATGGGTCTAGCGCTTCCGAATTCCGTGCTACATCCGTGGCGGCGTCAACCACCGCTTCAGGAGTAACTACTGCCAGCACAAAATCTCCGGGCACGAAAGTCCGCCGAACGATCTGGACCGGCAACTCACCGGTGCAGGCTACAAACCCGCCATGCCAAGCGGCGTGCAGATTGTCAACCCGCGATTCATAAATCCGTGCCAGTTCAAACAGGGTTTTCTCTTCCAACTCCAGTGAGTACAAGCGGTCCGCTGCAATCAGGCCCGCCAGCACCGCCGCAGTGCTTGATCCCAGACCCACGCCCACAGGAACGGAACTGTAAACCTCAAAGTCGGCGCCGGTAAATTCCAGTCCCTTCTGATGAAGCGCCGCTTCCATTGCGCGCACCACCAGGTTGCTGCGATCGCGCGGAATGCGATCTCCATTCTCGCCAAAATACCGAAGGCCCACGCCGCCGTCGGAACGGGGCGTGACTTTGACGTTAAACATGGCGTCGAGCGTAAGTGCGGCACAATTCATGGCGCCAGCAAAATTGCCGACAGTGGCCGGAACTTTAATAAGGACCGAGCGAGGTTTCATGGGATTTCTCCTTGTAAAGACAAAGATAGGCCCCCCGGCGTCCACAAGTTAAATTCTAAATTTTTATCAAGTGGATAGATTCAGTTTATGGTTACCGGATGACGGCATGCGCCACCGCGGCAATGCTGCGCCGGACGCGTCTGGATTTCAGGTTACGCGACCAGTTCGAATGAAGTTGAGACAGCAATCGCGCCCTTCAGCGAGCGGGCCACCGGGCAACTGTCTGCGTGGAGGTAATGCACGCGTTCGACGGTTTCCAACTGCGAATCCGGGGCGCGTAGCTTGTAATGCGCATGGATGCGTCGGATAACGAGCACGCCACATTCCACTTCAATCTCGCCGTTGACTTCAGAGACCAGCTTGCCATTGCTGGCGTCAATCTGGCGCTCGATCCGCACCCGGGAAGTGCAGACAACCTGATTATCTTCCGGCATGGCACCTCCTTAGCGAAGCAGGTCTTCGAGTCTGACGGCTTGGTCGGTCTTTTCGTCGCGGTACTTAATGATGACCGGCGTGTAGAGAGAAAGGTTCCACTCCTTGCCGCGACCTCGCGTTACGGCGCGGGCGCCGGGCACGACCACCGCTCCCGGAGGGATCATCAACGGCACGTCGCCTTCGCGGCGATAGACCGTCTCACACACCAGGTCATAAACCGGCGTGGAGCCGGTCAGGACCGTTCCAGCAGCCAGCACGGTTTCCCGGCCCACCACCGTTCCCTCATAGACTCCGCAGTTGCCTCCCACCAGAACATCGTCTTCAATAATCACCGGCAGCGCGCCGACCGGTTCCAGCACGCCGCCGATCTGCGCCGCCGCCGACAGGTGGCACCGCTTGCCGATCTGCGCGCAGGAGCCCACCAGAGCGTGGGAATCCACCATCGTGCCGTCGTCCACGTAGGCGCCCGCGTTCACGTACATCGGCGGCATGCAGGTAACGTTCTTGCCGATATAACAGCCGTCGCGAATCGACGAACCGCCAGGGACCACGCGAACGTTCTGCCCAGGCGGAATCTGCTTGAGCGGGTAGGTCTGCTTGTCGCGAAACTGGAAATCCGCAGGGGGCATTTCCACCGCCCGTCCGATCCGGAAGCCCAGCAGAATACCTCTCTTCACCCAGGCGTTTACCTTCCAGCCTGTGGTCGATTGCGGGTCGGGTTCTGCGGCTCGGACCTCTCCGGCATTCAGCGCCTTCTTGAATTCCTCGAACGCCGCGAAATACTCTTCGCCGTATTCCACGGCCGAGCGCGCAAAAAGTTCTTCAATCTGCTGTTGTAGTGTCATAAGCCATTAGGAATAAACTATAAACCGAGAACCGATCTCAGGCCGACTTCCACCGCCCGCAATTGCCGGGCAGGCAGTTTGCCTGCATGGTGGGTCAACCGGGCCTTGTTCGGCGTGAGAATCCGGGAGACGTTGATCACGGACTCCCGGGTCAGCCCGCCGCCTGGGAAAGTAGTAAGGGAATTGAAATGGCGATTTTCATACGTATCGTATAACCGCGGTTATACCCGGCAGCAACACCACAAAAATTCCAGCGGTGCCCTCAACGGGCTGGAAAGCCCCAACAAGCAAGGCGCCATATTCGTCTGCGCCCGTTGTATCAAGGCTCGAACGTCAAACTTTTTGTGACTGCAGCAGCCCCTGTTCGGCCAGCACTTTTTCCAGTTTGGCGCGGTTTTCCGGCTTCATGGGGCACATGGGCAGCCGGTAAACCTCTTTGATTTTCCCCATCATGGCCAGCCCCGCCTTCACGGGGATGGGATTGGTTTCGATAAAGTTGGCCTGCATCAACGGCAGGAGACTTGCGTTCAGCTTGCGCGCCTCATCGTATTTTCCATCCAGCAGCAGGCGGGTCAGGTTAGTCATCTGTCGCGGGATTTGATTCGACACCACGGAGATCACACCTGCCCCGCCCAATGCCATCAGTGGAAACGTAAACGCATCATCTCCGGAGAGGACCCTGAAATTCGGGGGAACAACGCGCAACACGTCCATCTGCTGGGTTATGCTGCCGGAAGCTTCTTTAATGCCGATGATGTTGGGGATTTCGGCCAGCCGCGCCACCGTCTCCGGCAAAATGTTGGAGGACGTGCGCGACGGCACATTGTAAAGGATCACGGGAAGGTCCGTCGAATCGGCAATCGTCTTGAAATGCTGGTAGAGGCCCTCTTGCGTGGGCTTGTTGTAATAGGGCGCAACGGAAAGGATACCCTGCACGCCCAGCGACTGCAGGTCCTGCACCAGACTGCAGATTTTCCGCGTGTTGTTGCCGCCCGCGCCCGCGATGACGGGAACTTTCCCTTTGGCTTCCTGCGCCACAACGCGGACCACGCCCAGGTACTCTTCGTGCTCGAGCGTGGGCGCTTCACCGGTGGTCCCGCAGGGGACCAGGAAGTTGATGCCTTCGCTGAGCTGAAATTCGACCAGTCCCCGGAGCGCGTCGACGTCCAGTGTACCGTCTTCTGAAAATGGGGTCACCAGCGCGGTGCCGCAGCCGCGAATATCCAAGCTCATAGTGCCTCCTCCGCCTACCAGTGGTCTTCCTTGGAGAGTACAATTATAAAAGATTAAATCTGGTGAGACTACTGCTGTTCTTCCAGAACCTGATCGAAAGCGAACATTCCCTTCTTTCCAACCACCCACCGCGCGGCATAGAGAGCGCCTTCGGCAAATCCCTGGCGGCTGCGGGCGTTGTGCCGTACCACGACCGTGTCAGCTTCGGAATCGAATCCCAGCTCGTGCATTCCGGGGATGTAACCTCCGCGCACGCTGGAGGTGAGGACCTCGTGCGAGGGCAGCAGCGGTTCGACGCGCCGCTTCAACTCGAGCGCGGTGCCCGAGGGCGCGTCCTTCTTGAACTTGTGATGGGCTTCAACGATGTACGGTTCGTACATCTGATAAGGCGCGAAAATCCTGGCGGCCTCGCGTGCAAGGCGGTAAAAGAGCTGCACGCCGATGGAGAAGTTGGCCGCGTACACCAGCCCGATGCCGTTTTCCTTGACGGTCTTCTCCACTTCCGCAAAGCGGTCGTTCCAACCGGTCGTCCCCACCACCAGATTGACGCCCAGCCCGGCCACGCGGCGAATGTTGTTCACCACCACGTCAGGCTGTGTGAAGTCAATGGCAACATCGATGCCGCGGAAGTTTTCTTCCGTGACGGCCACACCATCCGGGTTCGATTCGATGGTGAGGATCAGCCGCAGATCGAAGCCGCGCTCGGGTGCGATGCCCGCCACCGCGCTCCCCATCTTTCCGTGGCCCAGCAATGCCAGGTTCAGGTTGTGTGGCTGGTCGTTTTCGCTGGTTTGAGACATGAGGGACTCTTTCCTGTTCGACGGAATCGACTTGTGAATTCTGAATGATGAATGACGAAAAAGCAACCCGATAAGGGAGGGTAGCAGAGTCTCGTCCGGCAGAGACTCTGCGGCTTTCGGTTAATGCAAATCGGCAACCGCTGTCCGGCTAATCCAGATAACCTTCCGATTTCATCAGCTCGGCGTTCAGCAGGGCCGCGCCGGCCGCGCCACGTACCGTGTTGTGGCTGACCGTGGTGTACTTGAACTGCAGCACCGGGCAGCGCCGCGCTCGGCCGATCACGGCCGCCATGCCGCCCTCGACGTCAACATCGAGCCTGGGCTGTGGCCGGTCGTGCTCATCGCGCACGATGATCGGGTGCTTGGGCGCCGTGGGCAATCCGCGCTCCTGAGGCACGGAGCGGTACTGCTTCCACGCCTCGATCAGGTCTTCAAGCTTCGCCTCTGACCGCAGCGAAACCGAAACAGCTTCCGTGTGGCCGTCTTCCACCAGCACACGGTTGCAGTGCGCGCTGACGATAAAGTCGCCCTTCGAGATCTGCCCGTCCTCCAGCTTGCCCAGCAGCTTGTGCGCCTCGCGCTCCACCTTTTCTTCCTCGCCGCCGATGTACGGAATCACGTTGCCCAGAATGTCCAGCGTCGGCACGCCCGGATAACCCGCACCGGACACCGCCTGCATGCTGGTCACCAGAACTTTATCAAGGCCAAAGGCACGGTCCAGCGGCGCCAGTGACATCACCAGTCCCACCGTGGTGCAGTTGGGGTTAGTGACGATCATGCCCTTCCAGCCGCGGTGCTTGCGCTGCTCGTGCACCAGCGCCAGGTGGTCCGGATTCACTTCCGGAATCAGCAGCGGCACGTCGGCATCCATGCGGTGGTTCGATGAATTGGACACCACCACGTGGCCCGCGCGCGCAAACTCCTTCTCCACTTCGCCCGCCACCTTCGAATCGAGCGAGGAAAAGATCAGCTGCGGAGCGTGGCCCGGCTTGCACTCATTCACCGCCAGGTCCCGCACGCTGTCGGGCATGGGAGTCCGCAGGCGCCAACTGCACGCCTCCGAATATTTCTTGCCGGCGGAGCGGTCCGATGCCGCAAACCAAGCCGCTTGAAACCACGGATGATGCTCCAGCAGGCTCGCAAAGCGCTGGCCCACCATTCCTGTGGCGCCTAAAATTCCAACTTCGATCTTCTTCATAGCAACCTTCCTTCTGTTTTCCGCCGCCGTCATCCTGAGCAAAGCGTAGGACCGGCTTCAAGTGCTCCGGACGGCGGTCGTTCACCATCCGCAGACAGCTAGATGCGCTTTTT
>JAJYLL010000005.1:26831-94689 GCA_021787735.1 Acidobacteriota bacterium
TTTTTCAGTTCTTTCACAAGGCGTGTGTAGAGCTCAACCGCGTGCAGCAGTTCCGATTTGCGGACGCATTCTTGATCCGTGTGGGCGACGCGAATCGAGCCCGGGCCCAGCAGCAGCGGACGTCCCCATCGCGTCAGGCTTGGCAGGTCAGTGGAATAGGAGACTACTTCCGTTTCAAAGCCGTCAAAATGTTCCGTGCGGATGGGCTTGGTGTCGCGAATGATTTCGTACTCGCACCGGCCTTTAACCACCGCCTCCACCCGCTCGCGCAGCTCATTGGTGGGGCTGACCGTGCGGAACAGAATCTTGGCGGAGGCGCTGTCTGGAATCACGTTGATGGCATTCCCGCCCTGGATCACGCCGATATTCACCGTGGCGGGGCCCATCACCGGGTCTACCGGCAGCGGAATCCGCCGCACGTCTTCCAGAATGTCGAGCAGCTTCAGAATGGCCGACTCACCCATTTCAGGATAAGCGGAGTGCGCGGCTTTGCCTTTTGTTTCAAAGTCCACGCGCAGAATGCCCTTGGTCCCCACTGCCAGCTTGTTTTCCGTGGGTTCCCCGTTGATCATGTACCGGGTGCCCGGCGACTGCTCGTTCGCTACGCGCGCGCCGTCGCTCAGGATCTCTTCGCCCACCATGAAAAGCATTGCAAAATCCCGTACGCCCTCGGCCTTGAGCCCCTGTGCGGTAATCACCTGCGCCGACAGGATGCCCTTGGCGTCACACGAACCGCGCCCGTAAATCCATTCGTCATCTTCGCTGGCGGGAATAAATGGCGGCACGGTATCCATGTGAGTGCTCAGCACCACGTCCGGCCGGCCCAGCGTGGCAAACACGTTTGAGCGGCCCGGCTCAACCTGCTGGCGAGAGACCTCAAACCCCTGCTTTTGGAGATAGTCCGTCAGGAATTCGCCACAGGCCGTTTCATTGCCCGTAATCGACTCAATGTTGACCAGCGCCTTGGTCAGCTCAAACAGTTGCTTCGCTTGTTCGCTCATCAGAATGTGATCCAATCAGACCGGGACGATGGCTCGGGATGCAGGACGTGAACTTTGCCGCAGGCCTTAATAAAGAAGGGTCGCGATTCGCGTCTTCGGCTGTCCACCAGGGGTCCGGCCATGCGGCCGGAACAGCGCATCAACACCGGGGTTAACCTTATGACGGTAGCCCACATGCGAAAGAAGCGTCAAGTGGTTTGATGTCGTAGTGGCGGCTTTACGCCGCCATCCGGCGAGATGGACTCGCCGCTACATACTTGGGAGTGAAGTAACACTCTGGCGGTTTTAATGGTCCACCTTAGCCCAGCCCTTGGCCCGTTCCACGGCACGCGACCACCCTTCGTAGAGTTCGTTGCGGCGCGATTCCGGCATCGTGGGCTCAAATCGTTTTGCGATCCTGAGATGTGCCGCCAGTTCTTTTTCATCTTTCCAGAAGCCCGTCGCCAGGCCCGCCAGATAGGCTGCGCCGAGCGCCGTCGATTCCGTCGTCACAGGCCGCTCCACCGGAATCCCCAGAATATCGGCCTGGAATTGGCACATGAAATCGTTTCGCGCCGCGCCGCCGTCCACCCGCAACGCCTCAGGCCGCGCGCCTGTATCGGCGGCCATGGCGTCCACCACTTCGCGAGTCTGGTAGGCAATCGATTCCAGCGCCGCGCGAACAATGTGGTTGCGGTTGCTGCCGCGTGTCAGGCCCACAATCGTACCGCGCGCGTAGGCGTCCCAGTGCGGCGCGCCCAGGCCCACAAACGCCGGTACAAAATAGACGCCGCCCGCGTCGGGCACGGCACGCGCCATGGCTTCAGTCTCCGCCGCGTTCTTAATCAGGCCCATCTCGTCGCGGAGCCATTGCAGCGCCGCGCCGGCGATAAAGACGCTGCCCTCCAGCGCATAAGTCGTATGGCCGTTGCGCCCCCAGCCCACCGTTGCCACCAGGCCCGAATCCGAATGCGGAATTTCCTCTCCCGCGTTCATCAGCAAGAACAGACCGGTTCCGTAAGTGTTTTTCGCGCTGCCCTTGGTGAAGCACTGGTGCCCGAACAGCGACGCCTGCTGGTCGCCCGCCACGCCGGTGATAGGAATGCGCCCGCCGAAGATTTCGGTTCCCGCAATGGGGCCGCTCGATTCCTTCACTTCCGGCAGCAGCGCGCGCGGGATGCCGAAATGCCTGAGAATTCCGCCGTCCCATTCGAGCGAGTTGATGTTGAACACCAGCGTGCGCGAGGCGTTTGAAACATCGGTGACGTGAACTTTCCCGCCCGAAAGTCTCCAGATCAGCCAGGCATCAATGGTCCCCGCGGCAAGTTCGCCGCGCTCGGCGCGCTCGCGAATGCGGGGAACGTTTTCCAGCAGCCAGGCGATCTTGGTACCGGAAAAATAGGCGTCGGTCATCAGGCCGGTTTTTGAACGCAGGATCTTGTCATAACCTTCCGCGCGCAGGCGGTCGCACATGGCGGCCGTGCGGCGGCACTGCCACACGATGGCATGATGGACGGGCTCGCCGGTGGCGCGGTCCCACAGCACCACTGTCTCGCGCTGGTTGGTAATGCCGATGGCGGCAACGTCTTCCGGCGCGGCCTTCGCTTCGGCCAGAACCTGTTCCGCCACGGCGAGCTGCGACTGCCAGATTTCATTGGCGTCGTGCTCCACCCAGCCGGGCTGCGGGTAATACTGCTTGAATTCCTGATTGGCGGACGCGCGCGTTTCTCCGTCGTGGTCAAAAAGAATGGCGCGGGAACTTGTGGTCCCCTGATCAAGAGCAAGAACGTATTTGGGCATCGGCATTCCTCCGGGGAACCTAGACTAATTGAGTTTGTGATGGGAATGCAAATGGAGATTAGACCTTGCCCCCAGTTTACTCTACCCGACCGACCGTCCGCTTCCGCTGGGGATTCTCAGCCCTGGTTTCTTTTTGTGAAAGTTGGCTTTGCCGGAAGCAGGGCACGGTCGAGCGGCACATTCGCTGAGCCCATCCTTCCGGTGGGATCGTCGCGGATCACCACGCGGAGCCGTTCAGCGTTGTAGAGAATGGGAAACTGAAGGCGCGCGCCAAACCCCATCCCTTCAGCAAGGATTTTCTGATAGGTATCCGGTTTCAGATGGAGCTGGACCTTCTGCGATACGCCTTTCAGGTTCTCTCCCCTTGGGCCGAACTCGTCGGTCACCAGCGTCATGCTGGCCACCCACAAACCTCCCTGTTGCTCAAACGTAATGTCCTTGGGATCAACTTGAAGACGTAAGAGGTAGGAAGGTTCGCTTGCACTCTTGTCGCGAAGCATCTGCACGGCAAGCCCGATGCCGGTAGCGTCCAGAGGGCTTTCCACAACTGCATCCAGCGTCCCGTTTCTCTCACCCGCCGGCGCGTTCTCCTGCGGCATTGCGGAGTAACCATGCCGGTACTGCAAACGCACGCCTCGCTGGTCCACCTGGACCTTGATCTTGCGGAACTCACCGTTCCATTTCACGTTTTGCGGGTAGTAGGCCAGAACGTAGGTCACGCTGGAGTCATCCACCACGCGCCGGATGGAACCGAGGATATCGTTGTTGTTATAAAAAGCGCGGCCGCCGGTCCGCTCAGCCAGTTCATCCATGGTGACAAAATTGTCCTGAAATCTGGTGGACGTATGAGCGGTGATGCGTTCCCTCCGGACGTCATACTCCGGGGTGGTCATCAGCCCGCGCGCATCCACGGGATAAATGGCCAGGTTTACGTTGTTCAGCGCTCGCGCGGCGCGTGCCATTGGCGAATGGAAGTCCTGCTGGTCCGTAAAGGCATTTGGCCTGAGCATCCGATCGAGATTGCTCCACATCGGAAATCCGCCCGAAACCCAGATCAGGCTCTTCCGGCCCGGGAGGCCCCTCAGATGATCGGCAATGGCGATCAAAGCATCGGTAGTGATACTCACTCGCTGCGTATCGTAGTAACCCTCCTGGTGTTGCTGCACGACGTCAAGCCACTGGCCGAGCAGCGCGTCTAGCGCAGCGGGACCCGCACCTGCCATTGGGCCCGGCAGGCCGGCACTGGCATCAGGAGAGCTTATGCCGCCATCACTCGGCTGGCCGAAATAGCCGCCGGAGACTGCATCTTTGGCGCTGTGCAGTTCGTTCACATCCCGGCCGCGGTAATGGTGGAGCACATCCACCAGCGCGGCGGCGTCCGTGGTGAAATCGTGCAAAATCAGCAGCCGGTTGCTGAGCGCGTAGAGCGCTACGTGGTCGTTCGGCTGTAGCTGGTCAAGGAATTTGAATACCTGCTGGCGTGCGTAAGCCTGTGCCGCGAAGGGCGTGTTAAGCGCGTCCAAAAGGACCACCGTCACCGAGGGCGGGGCATACCCGGCCCGTTCCGCATAGTTTGAAAAGGCATTGGAAGGCAGCTTCGGCAGCGTGGGGGGCGGCTGGTTGGTTTCAACGCGGAAGACGGTAATTTTTTGCGGTTTCCCGTCGTCAATCACCTTGAAATCATTCTTCGTCAATCCCGTGACGGGATGCCCGTGATGGTCCAGCACAATCACGTTCACTTGCACCAGGTGGGTCGTGATGTGCAGTGTCAGCGAAGTGGGTCCGGGCTTTTGCCACGGCGTTTTTCCACTCGCATTAGAAACAAAAATGAGTGCGCACAGCGCCAAGAGTGACCGTTTCATGGCGCGATTCTACACCCTCTTTTTTCTAATGCAAGAGGATCGTTTGGGCGGCCGGCGGCGCGGTCATCGTTGTCCCCTGGGGTTCGGGCTGCCCATTCACTGCTCTTTCCAGGTCATGTCCACGTCCACCGGGATGTTGTTGTTGATGGGCATGGCCAGCAACTCGGGCGGCTTGATCTTGAAATCCGAAACGGTGGTCGGAATGGTCCCCACCACGCGAACCTCTTTTCCTTCCGGCACCAGCTTGAAGGGCACGTTGTTGTAGTGGGCCGTCTGCCCTGCAAACTGGACGGTCAGGTTCACCTGGATCGATCCTCCTTTCAGGTCGGATTCCGGCAACTCGGTGCGCACGACCACCATGGGAAACTCCGCCCCGCGAACCACTTCGATCATGTGCAGGTCGCGATTAGTGTCACCCGACTGGAAAGTCTTGACGGGCACCGCGGCCAGGAAGTTGCACACGCCCGCCTTGCAGATGCCCTTGCCGCGCGCAGCGTGGCTGACACCCTCCACATGGTGCAAGGGATGAGAAACGTGGTAGGTCAGCGTTGATTGCTCTAACACCCAGGTGCTGTCCGCAGCGTGCGCCAGCCCGGGCAGCGCGAGGACTAGAGAGAACAACAGAATACTTCGGATGATCTTCATCGGCTCAACCTCAGAACTTGAAAGTCACGGCAAAGACTGCAGTAGCCAGCGCCGCCGTCGTCACGATCGCCGCCGTCTGGTGGTATTTGGCGATTCCGTGCACCCGTTCGCCCTTGCTTAATTGCGAGTAGGCCATCGCTCCCAGCACGGCGGTCATGATCATACCCGGCCCGTGGATCCACGCCATCGCTTTGTGCAACCGGATGGGACCTCGCACTTGGACGCCCTGCACGCGTGGCGCGGCCAGCGCAAAATAGGCAGTGGCGGCATAGAGACCCGCCGTCGTCGCTCCCAGCCCCATGTGAACGTTGCGGCCTGTTGGGCTGCCCGGAAGCCCGTGGTGGCCCTTCGCTCCGCCGGAAGCAATCAGCGCCGCAACCATGGCAGCGACGGTCACCATGCCCAGCTTCTGGTGGATTTGCAGCATGCGGGTGCGCTTGTTCAGCAGCGCCTGTTCTTTGGCATTGCCCTGCACTTCACTTGTGGGAAAACCCAGGCTCGAAAGGGACGGTTCCGTCCCGCCGCTCTGAGCCGTATTCGTATTGCTGCTGGAGGTCCCTTCCAGTTGCAGGTTCAGGGTCTGTGTTGCGCCGGCGGCAAGCGCCACTCGCGACTTGCTGGTGGGGAATCCCTCCGCTACGGCCGCCACCTCGTATTTTCCCGGCCCGAGTTTGGGCACGCTGTAGCGTCCGGAGGCATCGGTTTGAGTCGCCGCCGCCTGGCCCGTGAAAACGTTGCTGACGGTGATCCTGGCATTGGCAACCGGCGACCCCGACAAATCAGTGACCGTGCCGGAAATGGTTCCGGAAGAATTCTGCGCCCACAACGGAAAAGAAACGGAAAGGGAAAGCAGCATGATTCCCAGATAAAACTTCACCCTCTTCGCATTCATCAGAACTCCGCTTGTTGATGTAAAAGGCGTGTTGAACCCGCCGATCTGGAAAAGAAATAGCCCGTTGCTGGCATCCACAATCAGCTGGCATTCGAATGCCCCGCAACGCCGGCCTTCCAGTGGGTGCGCTCCTATGATGCAACGCGTATGGGCGGGGTTGGCAGCACAGCGCTTTTTCACGTGGCAAGGGTGGGGAAGCGTCAGTCTTCATATGCTCGCGGGACTTTTGTTGCCCGAGTCAGATGCCAGCCTTCCGCATCCGCCAGACCCTCAGGACCCATGCTCAAGCGATGCCAACCGCCAGCCGCTGTGATCCGGAGTCCGCGCCACCTGCGTATTTGTAAGGTTCCACAAGGCAAGCGTCATCCAGCCGAGTCACAATCCCCCACCTGTAAATTCCTCAATCGGCCTTATACACCCCGAAAGCGCCCGTTACATCAAACTAAATAGAGGATTCATCGTGAATCCTGAAAGGGGGCAGTATGAGAAAACACGGAATGTGGGTGGCCCTGTTTCTGACAGTCCTCGCATGGACTTCCCTGCCCGCCGAAAGCCAGGAGACAAAGCTGGCTTCCCCCAAAGACATCAGCGTAACGGTAACGGTTGAGCGTCACGGCCCGAACGCGCCCGCCGTACTTCATCCGGATGATGTTATCGTTTTCCAGAACAATCAGCGGAGGCAGGTGGTTCGCTGGGTGCAAGCGACTAGCAAGAACGAAGGCTTGGATCTGGCAATCCTCTTGGATGACTCGCTCGACCCCGCAATCGGAATCAACTATCCGAACCTGAAGAACTTCATCCGTTCGCTTCCCACAAGCACGAAAGTTGCAATCGCCTACGGCATTCACGGTGACGCAACGATCGTTCAAAATTTCACCGACAACCACGAACAGGCAGCGGCCGCAATTCGAATTACTCAGGGACGGATGAATGAGACATCGAGCATCTACATGGCGTTTACGAACCTGGTTAAGCACTGGCCTGCGGACGGAAACCGGCGCGCGGTTCTGCTGATCTCCGATGGCATTGACCTCTACTGGGGAGTGACGGAGGCTCTGCCATCCAACAACCCCGACCTGCGACGTGCCGTCCAGGAAGCCCAGCGCCACGGCGTGAATGCGTACGCAATTTATGCCGAAACGGCGGGAGATGTGCGTCGGAATTCTTTTCTGGTGAATACCGGCCAGTCGTGCCTCTCGCTGCTTGCGATCGCGACCGGCGGCAAGGCCTATTTCCAGGGATTGCAGACGCCAATCGATTTCGAGTCTATTTTCAAGGAGCTGAAAGGCAGACTGGACAACCAGTACCTGCTGACCTTCCGCGCTGAACAGGGGGAAAGGGACTCCTATGACCGTCTGCGCCTTTCAACCGAGCAGCCGGGTATTGAACTGGTCGCGCCCAGCCACGTCTTTGTGCCCGGCGTTGAAAGGACGGTCCGCTGATTGTCACGCGCACGCGAGTCTGTAGTGCTACAATTGCGGCAGCGTAATTCCATGCCGAGTTCAACCGACCTCTACAAACGCTGGTTTGCTGAAACACGAAAACACCCCTTTGCGCACGCTGGAGACCGCATTGGAGCGGCCGTTTCCGGCGGGCCGGACTCGGTGTTAATGTTGGATTTTCTGGCCCGGATGGCAAGCGATGTGGGATTCGAATTCGCGATCGTTCATTTCAATCATCATTTGCGCGCAGCCGAATCGGATGAAGACGAAACCTTTGTCCGTGCCCTTGCCGAACGGTACGGCGTTCCCTTTTTTCGCGGGGAAGCCCGGGTGGCCGAAGAAGCTCGCAAGCGCCACCGGAACCTGGAAGCTACCGCACGCGAGTTCCGCTACCGGTTTTTCCTGGGGCTCATCCGGCAGGGCAAATTAGATAAGGTGGCGACCGCTCACACCTTGGACGACCAGGCCGAAACCGTACTCCTCCATATCCTGCGCGGCACCGGAACCCGCGGCATGGGCGGAATTCATGTCAGTCTTCAGGACAAAATCATCCGGCCGTTTCTGAACCTGACCCGCGCCGAAATCGAAGAAGAAATCCTGAGACGGAGCCTGAATTTTCGCGTGGATTCCACGAACCTTGACACGCGCTTCCGGCGGAATAAAGTTCGCAGGGAGCTTCTGCCGATAATCGAAAAGTACTACAACCCGGAAATCAAGCGCCTGCTGAGCGAACTGGCCGCAAGGGCCCGTGAGGATGAGAATTACCTTGATCTTCAGGCCAGAGAACGGGCCGGCGCCTGGCGGCTGCGTGAGGACGGGAGGGAGAAGATTTCGCGCAGCGCACTTCGGAACATGCCCGCGGCACTGGCACGGCGCGTTCTGAGGCAGATACTGTCCGAGGTGGGTGGCGGGTTGGCAGGCTTCACGCACAGGCATATCGAGGCCCTTTATCGTTTTGCCCTGGAGTCACAAAGCGGCAAAACCCTGCAATTCCCGCGAGGGCTGGTCGCGCGGACGGATTTTGACTGGCTGATTGTCGCCCGGGGAAATACCGGCGAATCCGGGCGTCAATTCCTTTACAATGTTGCGATTCCCGGCGCTATATCCGTACAGGAAATCGGGAGAAGCGTAAACTTCAAAATTGTTGGAGCCGAAGAGGCTGATCGGGGATATAATGATACCGAGTGGCCAAAGCTGGACCCGCTGAAATTACCGGCACATTTGGTCTTTCGGAACTGGCGTCAAGGAGACCGATACTGCCCATTGGGCTTTCAGAAATCAGTCAAATTAAAGGAACTCTTCCGTCGGCACCGAATTTCCCTTGTCGAAAGAGCGCTCTGGCCGGTATTGGATAGCGAAAAGGGAATTGTGTGCGCCCGCAGCCTACCTGCCGCGGCGTGGGCAGCGCGTAATAAAGAGAGCAGCAAACTCCTGGTAGTCAACGAAACTCGTATGGCTTAAGTCACGAAATCACGCGGGCTCCGTATTATGATGTTAATGGCCAAAGCCGGCTGCCAGGGGCACGGGCGGTACCAAGAGTAGCGCCCGGTGCATCTACATAATCAGGGGCATGCAAGTACAGTTCTTCCCGGAAGTGGGACGGGGGTAATATCGTGAATTCGGCGGTCAAGAATATAATTTTCTGGGTCGTGATGGTTGTCACCGCGCTGCTGATATGGGCGGTTGTCCGCTCCAGCACCGGCGAACACATCAGCAATTATACCTTTACGGAATTCGTCAACCAGGTGGATGGCGGAAACGTGCAGGAAGTCACCATCTCCGGCACGGACGTCACTGGCATCCTCAAGAAGGATAATTCGAAGTTCAAGACCACCATCCCCGCCAACTATCCGGACCTCTATAAGGACCTGCTGGGCAAGAACGTCAAAGTCACGGTGAAGAGTGAATCCAGCGGCTCATGGATGACGTGGCTGGCCAACGGGTTGCCGCTGATCCTGCTGATCGGCCTCTGGATTTTCTTTATGCGGCAGATGCAGAGCGGCGGCAACAAGGCGCTCTCATTTGGAAAGAGCCGCGCACGGCTGCTTTCAACCCAGCACAAGAAGATAACTTTTAAGGACGTGGCCGGGGTGCAGGAGGCCAAGGACGAACTGACGGAAATCATTGATTTTCTGCGTGAACCTCAGAAATTTCAAAAACTGGGAGGCCGCATCCCCAAGGGAGTGCTGCTGGTCGGCCCCCCCGGAACCGGAAAGACCTTGCTGGCCCGCGCCATCGCCGGAGAAGCCAACGTGCCGTTCTTCTCGATCTCCGGGTCGGATTTTGTGGAGATGTTTGTCGGCGTCGGCGCATCGCGCGTTCGCGACCTTTTTGAGCAGGGCAAGAAGAACGCTCCGTGCATCATCTTCATTGACGAAATTGACGCCGTCGGGCGCCATCGTGGCGCCGGACTTGGCGGCGGCCACGACGAACGGGAACAAACCCTGAACCAGTTGCTGGTTGAAATGGACGGGTTTGAGTCAAACGAAGGCGTGATCCTGATCGCGGCAACCAACCGGCCCGACGTTCTGGATCCGGCACTGCTCCGCCCCGGCCGGTTTGACCGGCGCGTCGTTGTTCCGCGCCCGGACGTTAAAGGCCGCGAAGCCATCCTGAAGGTCCATACCAAGAAGATCCCGCTGGCTGAAGATGTTGACCTGCCCGTGCTGGCCCGCGGGACGCCCGGCTTTTCCGGTGCTGACCTCGCCAACTTGGTGAACGAGGGCGCATTGCTTGCGGCGCGGCAGAACCGCAAACAGGTGAGCATGCTGGACGTGGAGACAGCCAAGGATAAGGTCCTGATGGGACCTGAGCGGCGGTCATTGATCCTGTCCGACGACGAGAAACGCAACACCGCCTACCACGAAGCCGGCCATGCGCTGGTGGCTTCAATGCTGCCCAACGCGGACCCGCTCCACAAGGTCACCATCATTCCGCGCGGCATGGCGCTCGGCGTCACCATGCAACTGCCGCTGGATGACAAGCACACTTACACGCGTGACTTTCTGGAGGCGCAACTGGCCATCATGATGGGCGGGCGCGTGGCGGAAGAACTTTTCTTAAACCACATTACCACCGGGGCCGGAAACGACATCGAGCAGGCCACCAGCATCGCGCGCCGCATGGTATGCGAGTTCGGCATGTCGGACCTTGGGCCTCTCGCCTTCGGCAAGAACCAGCAGGAAATCTTCCTGGGACGCGACCTGGCCACGCAGCGCGACTTCAGCGAAGACACGGCCATCAAGATTGACCAGGAAGTAAAGAAGTTCGTGACCACCGGTTATGAGCGTGCCAAGGACATTTTGAATGGCCACCGGGAAATCCTGAACCGCATTGCCGAGGCGCTGCTTGAACGCGAAATCCTCGATGCCAATGAAATGAAGCTGCTGATCGAAGGCAAACCGCTTCCTGAACTCGTGCGGCCCACTCCGCCCAAACCGAGTGAAGAGGAAACAACCGAAGTGCTGAAACCGCAGCCTTCCGGAGGGGTTCCGGGCCGCGAGCGGCCGCAGCCTGCATGATTCTTCAGCGTGCCGGCATGGATTCCTGCTCGGCGCGAATTGTTTTACCTCGCGAAAAAGTTTCTGCCTGACAGAAGCCAATCCTCTTATAATTGCTCTCTTTCGAAGTGTATTCAGGGCGCAAGATCGCTCAAAAGGAAGTGTGCACCATGTCAACAGCAGGCGTTGAGTCAGAACCGTTGTGGGAAAATCCCGTCAGAAAATCTCTTGCCGAAGGCAAACCTGTCTTCGGGCTGACGATTACGGTCCCCAGTGTGGAAATCGCCGCGCAAGGCGCAAGCATGGGTTTCGACTTTCTCTGGATCGAAATGGAGCACAGCCCGACTACGCTCGAAACCCTGCGGAACATGGTGCTGGCGACACGGGGTTTGAATGCCCTCCCGTTCGCGCGCGTTCCGGTAAACGAATTGTGGATGGCGAAACGCGTGCTCGATTCGGGCGTGCTTGGCGTCGTCTTTCCCTTTACGAGCACACCTGAACTTGCGCGCCAGGCCGTGGCTGCGTGCAAGTACCCGCTGCTCGGCGGCCGGGGCTCCGGTGCGGGGCTAGCCACGTTCCGCTGGCCGGCGGCAGAGGGCTACTACGATTTTGCCGACAGGAATGTGATGGTGATCGCTAACATCGAAGAAGCAAAAGCCGTGGAGAACATTGACGCTATCGCCGCCGCCCAAGGTCTGGACGTGCTCTTCATCGGCACCAGCGATCTGGCCTTCTCAATGGGATTTCGCGGCAAGCAGGACCATCCGCGCGTGCAGGAAGCCGTCGAGGAAATTGTAAGAGCGGCGAAGAGACACAACAAAGTCGTCGGCGTCCCGGTCGGATCCCCCGAGCAGGTCAAGGACTACATGCAACGGGGAATTCTCTTCTTTCAGGCCAGTACGGAACTGCGGCTGATGGCGGCAGGCGCCCGTCACTTCCTGGAACCGCTTGGAATAGCCAGCGCGAAAACCAAAACGCAGCCGCTCTATTAACCGGAACCGCCCTGATGCGCAATGATAGCGCCGGCCTGCCATTCAGCGCCTTTGCTCAATCCAGAATCTTCTTCTGCCAGTCGCCAAGCTCAAAGTGGGCCATCGGGTAATAGGGCGGCGAGCCGCGAGGGTCTTTGTCACGCGGCGCCACGTCCGCGGTCAGCACATACCAGTGCAACAGGCGGGCGAGCAGGTCGTCCTGCGCACTGGCGTAAGATTTGTCGCCGTAAACGTTGTGAAGTTCGCGCGGGTCTTTCGCCACGTCGTAAAGTTCGCATTGGCCGCCCGGGCGCAGCACCAGCTTGTGTTCCCGAGTCTTCACCATGTCGGAGCGTGAAACCATTTCCGGGTGGTCCACTTCCAATTTCTCTTTGACGTAATAAATTTGCTGCGGGGTAAGATCCGCAGGCTCAAAGCACTGCGGCTCGTAGACATTGTACCCGCCTTCCGAAAACGCGGCCCGCCCGGGATCGCCCGGCTGGCCGTGGAGTTGAGGCACCAGGCTGCGCGCAAAATGCGTGTGTTGCGCTTCCGTCCCGGTCAGTTCCAGCGAAGTCGCCATCACGTCGCAAAGCTCCACGATTTCCTGTGATACGTGGTTTTGCGCTCCGCCCGGCAGGCGCACGATCACGGGAATGTGGGTGAGAACGTCGTCGAGCGCGCTGGGCCATTTTTCTACCAGGCCGTAATCCCCAGCCCAGTCCCCGTGGTCCGAAAAGAGAAAAAGCGCTGTGTCGTTTGCGCGTCCGGTTTTCTCAATTGCCGCCATCAATTCGCCAAGCAGCCAGTCGGTGTAACTGATCTTGCCCAGGTAAACGGCATGAATTTTCCTGAACACATCTTCGCCCAGCGGGTCCAGATGGTAATACTTTCGGATCCCTTCATAGAAATTGGGCTTGTTCGGCAACCCGATGGGGCGCAAGGGCGGGAGCTTTGCCGGATCGTACAGGTTGTGAAAGCCCTCGGGAGCAGTGTAGGGCGGGTGAGGCGAACTCAGGGGGAGAAAGATGCAGAACGGCTTGTCATGGTCGCGTTCGAGAATTTTGATTGCGGCCTCGACGTTACCGAAGTCCGCGTAGTCGCGCCGGTCGCCGCCTTGCTCATAAAGAAACGAGTAGTAGCGAGGGTCAGAGAGGGGCCAGGGATCTTTGGTCCCCGAGCGTGGCCTTCCCCGCCCCGGGTGCGATCCCCACTCCGTCACACTGCCTGCGAAACTCTGGCTGGCCAGCATGTCGTTCTTGCCATACCAGAAAACGTCGTAACCGTTCTGTTTCAGGTACCGGAACAGATTGGGTTCATCGGGCCGGAGAAAATAATAGAGGCTGCGATGTCCATGAACATGCACCGGCCATCCCGTCATCAGCGAGCAGCGGGACGGACCGCATACCGGGTTCTGCACATAACAATGGTTGAAGCGCACACCCTTGCGCGCCAGGCGGTCCATGTTCGGCGTCTTCACCACCGGGTCGCCGTAGCATGCGATGCTTTCTGCGCGAAGCTCATCCGGCATGAAGAAAACAAGATTGGGTCGCTTCACGGGACCCGACGCAGGGCTTTCCGCCGTAACCTTCGCTGTCGCCAGTCCTGCTGCCAGGGATACTCCGGAAGCAGCAAGGAAGTCCCGCCGGGAAACTGAATTCTTTTTCATTTTCGAGCCTCCTCGCTGACAGCAGCCTTACCGGATTGTCCATCTGCGGTTTTTCTATTTCAACGCTGGAATGCTCTGCGCCTTACACGAATTGCTCGCGCAGTTCATGAATTCGATCTGCGACCGAAGGACATTCCTGAAACAGGCGAATGGCCGCAATCCCCCTTGCACCGGCTTTGAGGCAAGGCCTGACCCTCTCGACAGTAATACCGCCCAACGCCAGGACAGGAATGCTAATCCGGTTTGCAACCTCTGACAATTTGTTCAGGCCAAGCGGCAGCCCGTATTCGCGCTTGGAAGGAGTATCAAAAATGTGCCCCAGCAGGATGTAGTCCGCGCCGTCCGATTCTGCCTTCACTGCGTCCTCCACCGAGTGGCAGGAAACTCCGATCACAAAGTCCTTATCGACGCGGCGGCGAACAACATTTGTCGGCACCGACTGCCCGCCCAGATGGACTCCGTGCGCCCCGGAAGTAAGGGCGATATCCAAGCGATCGTTGACAACGATGCGCGTGTCCGATTCGCGTGAAAATTCCACAGCAGACTTTGCCAGGCTCAGCAGTTCGCGGCTGTCCAGGTCCTTTTCGCGGAGTTGGATCAGATCCACTCCCGCCTGCACGGCAATCCGCAGATGCGAGGCTAGCGGCAAGGGAGCAAGCCCGCGCCGGTCGGTAATGTAGCAAAGATGATACTGAAGCGGCATCGTCAGCGAACGGCGACCATCAGCCGGTGCAATGAAAGAGCATTCTGGGCAGGAAACTCGACGCAGCCTGAAACCCAAGCTCAGCGGGTCCGCATTCTATTGAACCAATCCAATTGACCGGCGCAGCCGCCATACCTCATGAAAGGCAAGGAACACATCAACGAGGCCCAGCCCCGAAATGGCGCCGCGAACATAGTAATTTCGGGCAAGCTCGTGTACCCACGGATAGTGTCCCGCGAAAAAGTTCTGGGTCCACAACGGAACCCAGGGAAACAGAAACAAGGACGCACCCATTTCAAAGCAGATCACAATATAGAGAATGGCCAGCCAACGGTTCATGCGCGGTTCTTGTGAGGAAGCATCAGCGAAACACTTTTCGGCCCCGGGCTTCGTTTGGGTTTTCACAACAATCCCGTCAGGCCGATCAGCGGGAAGCCCGGCGAAGGTACCGGATCTTTTCTGCGACGTCCCGATAATCGATGTTCTGACTATAAACCTCGGTGAATTTTTCCAGAGCAGCCGAAGTGTCCCCGGCTTTTTCAAAGGCCATGCCCAGGTCATAATAGAGGGCAAGAGCTCCCTGATGGTCAAGCCCGGGGGCGTCAAGTGCACGCAAGTACCACTTTGCTGCGATAGCGGGCATTTCTTTTTCCATGAAGCAGGACGCCAGCAAGGTGCATCCCTGAAGGGTGTAGGAGCCCGAGTGCTTCAATCCGGTTCCATTCACAACCTTCTGGAATTCTCCAATGGCTTCATCCAGCAACCCCATCTCTCGAAACGCCACTCCAAGATTATAATGCGTCTCGTCGTCATCTGCAGGCTGATCTACAGACTCACTGTCGTCACCAAGTTCGTCAAGCAACGAACCCAGTTCCGCCGAGAGGTCGGCGGCAGTCCTAGGATCTGCATCCGGGGTCGGTTGGGCGGCAGGAGCAGCAGGCGCGGCGGGAGCGCATTGAATGTCACCTAATGCCGACGAAAGTTCGCTTGCCAGGTCATCGACACTTTCATCCCGGTTGCCCGGCGCAAGGATTCCGGAGAATGAAGTGGGAAGCTCCAACTCCGGCTCTTTTGTTTCTGCTGAGGCTGTTACAACAGCAGGCTGGTCTTTTCCAGGCGGGCGTGATTTCCTGGTCAACTCATCGACACGCTGGCGGAATTCAGCCACGCGTTCTTCCCCAGGGTACTTCGCTTCAAGGTCAGCGACAGCCTTCTGCGCCTCATCGAAGAAACCGTGCCGAAGGTAGAATTCAATCTCCTCTCGGCTTTCTTCATAATCAAAAGGCGGAGCAGTTGCCGGGGCGCGCGTTTGTGGCTCCTGGGTCGCCTGGGCAATGACACCGGAATCGATGCTCCCGAGAGCGCCTGCACCATTCCCGGTACTCTCAGACGGCTGCACAGTCTGAAAACTTAAAGAAATTTCCTGCGGAGGCGGAAGTTCGGGTTCGTCTTCCGCAAAGGGCTGGCCGTACGCAGCGCCTGACAGGTCAATTTCAACCGGCCGCGGAGGCAATTCGGCCCCGGCTTTCAGCTGCAAAATTCCGGTTTCCTGTAAAGCTGGCGGAAGGCCCGGCCCTGCTCTGCCAGCCACTTGTGCCATGTCCGGCCCTGATTCAAGCCCAACACCGGGGCTGATAAGCGGAGTCTGGATGAGCAGAACATATTCCTTGCCCTGCTTCTCAAGGACTTGCCTGAGCAACTCCTTATAAGTTTCATTCTCAGGCCTGCGCGCTACAAGCCAGGCGCATGCCTGCTCCGCTTTTTCGAACTGGCCAAGTTGAAAGTATGCGTCTCCCAGCGCCTCCAGCACTTCAGGAATTGCGGCCTCGTCAGCGATCTTCTCCGCCACTTCATAGGCGTACTTAAGAATATCAACGTGTCCGGGTGATGCTCTCCACAAACTGCTAAGCGTGTCCATCAACTCGCCGGTGTCGCGGCGCGCGATCAGTTCAGGGGTGACGGCTTTAAGGACTTCAAGCGCCTCATCAGGAAGATGCTGTTTAATACACCGGGCGGCAAAATCGGCAACGGGCGCAAAATCCGCAGGATCCGATTGAAAGACATCCAGCAACAACCTTCTTGCTGCGCCGAGGTCATTCGTGGCCAGATAGGAATCCAGCAAAATGCGCCTGGCCTGCGGATTGCTTTGAGATTCGGGGGCAGAATCCAAGATGGCACTGACTTCTTCAGGCCGATTATCGGCCAGGGCACGACGGGCGCGCAAAAGATGGACTTCAGGGTTTTCAGGGGCCAGTTCCGCCGCCTTGTTCAGCGCGCGGTCAATCGCCGTACAGTCTCCGCGCTCCTCAGCAAGAACTGCCGCATCAAGATAGGCTGCTGCCGCCTGGCTCCTCTCTCCGGAGCGCTCCGCAAATTGCGCGAGGTCCAGATGCAAATCGGGATTCTTGGGATCCAGTTGACAGAGCTTGCGAAGGATTTCAAGGGCCTTGTCTTTCTGGCCGGCCCCGTCGAAAAACTCAAAGGCATTCCGATATTGTTCGCGGGCCTCGTAGGTAAACCCCTGAGAAGATTGAAGTTCGGCCAGCCGCAGCAGCGGCTCCGGTTTGCTCCGATCAATTTTTGAAATCTTCTTATAAATGGCGATGGCTTTGACCTTGTAGCCCTCTCTTGTATAAGCGTCCGCCAGTTTGTAGAAATACTTCAGCGCTTCCCCAGTGTTGTTTTCCTGGGCATAAAGGTCACCGATGAGATTGAGAAGAGTAAGGTCGCCAGGGTCCTTTTCTGTGATTAGTTCGTATTGCCTGATGGCCCGGAGTATTTTCCCTTGCGCCACCAGCTTATGAGCTTCCTGAAGAGCTTTGGCTTTGTCAAAAGCCATGGAGAAAGGCCCCCGAAAGAACCGGCTAATTTTGTCAAACTAACATACGGCACCTATGAAGTCAACGTACAAAAGGCCGAAGAAATAGCGAAGGCGGTTAAGCAAATTCTTATTTTTCAACCGATTAGATTAACCACTAAGTCGGGTGGCAAATCTGTGCGCCCTAGATGCTTCCTGTTGCGTTTGTTGTCGCTTTTTCTCTATAATGAGCCATAAGTAGCAAGGGACAGGATTTAAACTACATGCCTTCGCCAATCGTTCAAAAACTTCAGGAAGAGATTCAAGCTTTGGAACATGAGCTGAATCATGAGTTGCCAGAGGAATTGAAACGCGCACGGGCGCACGGCGATCTGAGCGAGAACGCCGAGTATATCATGGCCAAGCAGCGGCAGGACTATGTGGGCGCCCGCCTGGCACAGCTCAAGAAGCGCATCGCAGACCTCTCACTGGTCAACGTCAACAATATTCCGAAGGACCGGATCGCTTTTGGTTCGCAGGTAGTCCTGTATGACATCGACCGCGACGTCGAGATCAACTACAAGCTGGTCACGAGTGAGGAATCAGACGTCAGCAAGGGGTGGATCTCCACAACATCCCCTATCGGCCGGAGTCTGATGGGCAAGAAGGTTGGTGACGAAGTAACCGTCAAAACTCCGAACGGCGTACGAGAGTTTGAGATCCGGTCTGTTATCACAATCCACGAACAGAATTAGGGACGTCGGGCTGGCTTTTTACGGACTTGGCAATGCAAAACTAGTTGCGCCGCCTGAGCACGGGAGGCTTGTCGTCCGTTGAGCTCTGGCCACCGGTGTTCGTAGGCTGCTTGGAGGTTGGCTCCCGTCTTCGAAGTGTAGGCTTGTTACTGGCGGATTCAACTTTCTTCCACGTGCCAAGAAGAGCGTTCAATCGGTCCTTAACGTTCTGAAATTCTGAGTCTGACACCAGATATTCAGAGCGCTTCGGAAGGATAGTCTTGATTTCCTCTTCGGCTTTGATGATGCGGTCTTGGGTTGGCGGATGATCCATGAAAACCGCTGGAACGCTGCCGGGGTTAGTGCGACTCTCCTGGACAATCTTGGCAAACATGGCAAGAAAGGCATTCGGATCGTAACCTGCTTTCCACATGTATTGCAGGCCGAGGAAATCAGCTTGCGCTTCATCTTCCCTGCTGAACTTCAGGAAGGCCATCGGAATACCGAAATTCATGCCCTCGGAGAGCCCAATATAAACCGGGTAGGACATGGGCGTAAAAATCAACGGTATCATGGCGTACTGGAGCAGGGTCTGCTTAGTCACGTTCGAAGCCCAGTGGCGGCACGCAACGTGGGCCGTCTCATGAGCCAGCACACCGGCCAACTCCGCTTCGCTGCTTGCTGCGTGCAGCAAACCCGTGTCGACAAAAATAAACCCGCCCGGTAGAGTTTCAGCATTTATCGCCGGAGAATTAATAACCCTGACTGTGATCGGCACCTTGGCGTCTGAATTCTCAGCGATGTTCTGCTCCACCCGGTTGACATACTCCGTGATGACAGGATCTTTAACAAGTTTGGAGGAGCGGTCGATCTGATCGGCATATTTCTTGCCGATCGCAATTTCCTTCTGTAAGGAAATCATGCTCCGGTGGGCCACTCGCCTCTGTCCGATGCAGTAAACATCGTCCATCTTGTCTTTCGATGCCGAGCAGGGCCTTACTGCAGCAATGTCTCCCGCCAATGCCGTAACCGCCCCACAGAGGAGAAAGCCGGCCAGCCCCAAGGAAATAAAACTCATTTTTCTCATAGTCAACATCTCGCTTTAGTTTACCCTTTTATCTCAGATGACTAATGCACCCATGAGGTTTCCTCAGGGCTTGCGGCAGGCCATCACAGCCTTTTCGGTTCCCAAGCAGTGTTGGGCCAGCAATTTCCCCAAAAAGCTTCGAAATTGGGGCGAAACAAAGATGGGCCTGGCCATCACGACAGCTAGAAAGATTTAAGAACGCAGGCTGCCGGCAGCCACATCAATCACGGCCAGAGTGTAAACAGTTAGAGGACACCGCGGCCGCTCTCAGGGAGGCGAAATCATTTGCGCGATACGGTGTGTCAAGCCAGCAAGAGACTGAACCGCCCCACTGAACCAATGTGGAATGTATCGGGGGAGAGAGTTCAACGAATTCCCAACCCAAGCGGTACTCCAGCCATAGGATACCACCCAGACATGGGGTTCATTCCACACTTCGCGGAGGCGGTGCCAGTAGCGGACCCGCACGGCCATCGCATCGGATCCCTGGTCTCTGGCTGTGTCAGCGATCCGGAACTGCGCCGGAGGGTTCTCCGGCAGCGGCCTGTTTGGTGAGTACTCCTTCTGGATTCTGCGAACAGCCACACGCCAGTACTCCCGAGCCACGGCCCGCGCATGCTGCTGTTCTTGAGGAGCCAATGACCGATTGTAAGCGTAGAATGCCTGCGGCGGCTGGGCCGACAGGCTCATGACGGGACGGGTGGAGCGGTAAACAAACAGCCAGCCCAGGACAATCAGGATTACCCACTTCCATATGCCCGCGTTCCTGCGCTTCCTCGGCTGGGGAATAAAGTCGTCCCCGGGGCTGTAAAGTGAATTCGAGTGCTTCATGAAAACATTTAAACTTAGGATAACAGGCCGCGCAATAGGACAATGGTTCCAGTTACGCTGAAACAACGTTGACGAATCTGTACAGATTCGAGTTCTCGGGCCGTAGGCGCGCCAACTGACAGCAGTGGTACTGGAGCGATTACTTAAACCCTAAAATGTTTGTTACAAATATGTTACAAATACGACTCCCTTGCATACAGGTCTGGATGTAATCTGTCCGGGTATCGACGATACCTAACAGGAATCCCGCTCCGAGCCGCCGGCAGATTCATTATCTATATTATAAATTTCTTAACTCAAGCAGCATGAGATCAATGGCCCGCGGAGACCTGATTGGGAGAAACTGCATCGAACTATTTTCTATCTTGATAAGCTATAAGACACTACATCATTGAATGGAGGCGGAATCATCATGAAAGCAATCGCGATTACTCCGGGTACCAAAGAAGTGCACCTCGTTGACAGGCCAGAGCCCAAGCTGGGAACTCCAGATGAAATCAAGCTGAGGGTATTGCGGGTGGGGATTTGCGGTACTGATCGAGAGGAAGCCTCCGGCGGACGTGCCGACGCACCCCCTGGGCAGAAAGACCTGGTGATCGGCCACGAAATGTTCGGGCAGGTGGAGGAAGTTGGAAGCCAGGTGCAGGCGGCCCGGCCAGGCGATTTCGGCTGTTTCACTGTCCGGCGCGGGTGCGGGCAGTGCCCGGCATGTCTGGACGACCGCAGTGATATGTGTTCGACGGGCAAATATACCGAGCGCGGCATTAAGCAACGGGATGGGTACGAGACGGAATTAGTCGTTGACCAGTCACGATATTTTGTCAAAGTGCCCAAGGAACAAGTACCGTTGGGAGTGCTTTCAGAGCCAACCTCGGTTGCCGAAAAGGCAATCGACGAAGCCGTTTCCGTCCAGGCCGCACGGATTCCGGGCACTTCGGATCCCCAGAAGCGGCTGGAAGGGAAGCAGGTCCTTGTGGCTGGACTGGGGCCCATTGGATTGTTGGCCGCCGTGGCACTCAGGCTTCGTGGAGCCAAAGTGCTTGGGTTGGATGTCGTGGACGCCCAGACTTTAAGGCCACAGATCCTTCATCAACTGGGAGGAACCTACGTTGACGGCCGCCAAACAAAACCGTCTGCACTGGACGATTGCTTCGGCCAGATCGATATGGTCTTTGAAGCAACGGGAATTGCCCGCGTGGAATTTGATCTGCTCGGCGCGCTTGGCATCAACGGAGTCTATGTGTTGACGGGAATCCCCGGCGGTGACCGTCCCTTGCAACTTGACGGTGCAGCGTTGATGCGCCAGCTTGTGCTGCGTAATCAGGTGATGATCGGCAGTGTTAACGCCAGCCGGAAGCATTTTGAAATGGCTGTGGCAGACCTTGGGAAGGCATACCAGACATGGGGTAAAACGATGGAGCAGATTATCACTCACGTCGTGCCCTACACCAACTTCGCCGACGTCCTCGAAAAGCATCCTGACGACGAAATCAAGGCCGTCATCGAATGGAGCAAGCCCAACTGAGTCCATGAGAGTCTGGGTGTTCAAAATCAATACGAAGCGCGGCTGGCGCTTTGATCAGTACTTCAAATCTCGGGCCCGCGGCGTTTATCCTATGGGCGACGAGGGCTGGATCAAAAGCGCCTCCAGCCTTCGTTACCTGCGGGAAGAGGTCAAGCGCGGCGACCTGTTTCTCTGTTACGAAACGGACCGCAAGGAACTGCGCGGAGTAGCGCGCGCAGCCTCGAACGGGCGGGACGTTGGAATGGGGTCGTTGATCGATTTCTGCCCGCCGGCTCGGGCCGTGCGGCTCCAGAATCCACTCAAGCGCCAGCCAGATATTGACCACATACTCGCCTTCACGCCTCATCGCGGCCGCGGCACCGTGCAAGAAATTGACCGTGACGAATTTGCCCGCCTGAAGCGCATCCTGCTGCGCAAGAACCCAGGCCAGGCCCGCGAACTGCGCAGGATCCTGGGATGAAGTCCAGTCCCGCCCCCATGCTGTAGAAACCCTTGCACTTTGCACTGGAACAATGCTAAGAACGCCTTATCTGCTGTCCGGCAACTTAGCTCGAATTCAGGCGCCGCATGAAGGATTGGATCTCGCAGCATTTCCAGCTTGAAGCCAACGGCACGACCTTCCAGCGAGAAGTAGTAGGCGGCATAACCACATTTCTGGCAATGTCGTACATCATCTTTGTGCAGCCGGGGGTCCTTTCGCAGGCCGGCATGAACTTCCAGGCCGTGCTCTGCGCATCCTGTCTGGCCGCTGCGCTCTCCACTTTTCTCATGGGCCTGATCGCCAACTATCCGGTCGCGCTGGCGCCCGGCATGGGAGAGAACTTCTTTTTCGTATATACGCTCTGTGCCGCAGCTCCCCTGGGATTCGGACTTACCTGGCAGCAGGCTCTGGGCGCGGTGCTACTTGCCGGACTCTTCTTTGTCGCCATCACGCTGACAGGCATTCGTGCCAAGATCGTCAACTCGATTCCCGATTCGCTGAAGCGCGGTATCGCCGCCGGCATCGGACTATTTATCACGCTGATCGGCCTCGAATATGGCGGGCTGGTCGTCGCCGCCCCCGGAACCCTGGTGCGCCTCGGAGATTTCAGCCAGCCCGCAACACTGGCAAGCGTCCTCGGGCTGCTGGTTCTGGTGGTGCTGCTGGCCTTTAACGTGCGCGGCGCCATTTTACTGGGCATCCTGGCCACCACAGGGATCGCCGCAGTCTTCGGGCTGGTGCATTTCCATGGCATCTTCTCAACCCAAATTCATCTGGCCCCCACATTCTTCCAGTTCGATTTGCGCGGGCTTCTTGCGCTTTCTCCGTCAAAGCTAGGCTCGGCCATCTTTGTACTGTTTTATCTGGCACTTTTTGACACCATCGGAACTCTCGTGGGCGTCGGACAACAAGCCGGGTTGGTCAAAGATGGCAAACTCGCCCGTGCAGGCCAGGCGTTGTTTGCGGACGCGGTGGGAACGACGGTCGGCGCGGGGCTCGGAACCTCAACCATCACCTGTTACATCGAGTCCGCCGCAGGCGTCTCCGACGGTGCGCGCACGGGTCTGGCCAGCATGGTAACGGGAGCATTGCTGCTGGCTGCCATGTTTTTCAGTCCTCTGGCTTCGATGATTGGCGGCGGCGTACAGACAGGCACAGGCGCCAACTGCGTGCTGCTCTATCCCACGCTTGCCCCTGCCCTCATTGTGGTCGGGTCAATGATGCTCAAAGTGGTTCGTGAATTCAACTGGGACGACCCCACGGAGTACCTTCCCGCATTCCTCGTCCTTATTGGCATACCACTAACCTTCAGCATCGCGGATGGCATCGCCTTTGGTCTGATTGCTTATTCGGTGGCAAAAGTGGCGACGGGCCGCTGGCGCGAATGTCCAACGCTCACCTACATTTTTGCCGCGCTTTTTGTCCTCCAGTTTCTGGTGATCTGAAACGGTCCATCGAGTCGCAGAGAAAGGCACAGCCCGAAACTGCGGACAAGTCCATCATCAACAGCCGGAATTCGCAATTTATCCGCAAAGCATCCCGATTGTCCCCGGGCGATTCGGTCTGGCGACGTTCAGAACAGCAAAGCCCTTACGAATTTGGCGCGGGCTGTGCCGTACTCGATGACGGTTGTACGGTCGAACTGGCATGTTGCGGCAACGGCTCCAGCGGCATGACAATCCAGGCGACGATGTACGCGATCAAACCCCAGCCACCAAGGAACAACGCAGCCAGCCAGATCAGTCGTACCAGCGTGACGTCGATTTCCAGGTACTCCGCAAACCCGCCGCACACGCCGGCAATCTTCTCATCTGTGCGCGAACGCATCAGCTTCCTGCTGGGCCTTATGGGCGGATGCATTTCAGTGCCGCACTGGGAGCAGAAATTGACAGCCTGCGAATATTCCTTTCCACATTTCGGGCAAAACATGGCAAGACCCTCCCTTCCGGTAAGGCAAAGCAACCCACACCCATGTATACGCGCCATGCCCAGTCAAAGTTCCCTTGGCAATGCCGTCAGGGGCTGAAGGAGCGGCGATCCGTCAAAGGGCCTTTCATGACCACTTTCTATCCTGTGGCAATTTCGGGTAAGATGCATCTTATCGGCCTTATCAGGCCCTCCCTCCTCCGATAGGCCGCAATGGCCCGGACATCAGTTGGATCGTCAGTCAGGTCACGGGAGACTGCACAATGGATTGGAAACGCAAGCGGCTGCCAAGAGTTTTTGCCCGGGGGAAGTCCATGCGCCGCAGGGTGGCCTATAGCCTCGCCATTGTCCGTCTGATTCTGGTTCCCGTCTTACTTTTGGCCGTCTATTACCTCTTCAGAATGGGCTGGATTGTGGACCGCATTGTCAGCGTGGATGCCGCCGTAGCCATGCAGGCGGAACGTGCTTCCATTGTTATGCTGGACGCCCAGCGTACCGAGCGAAACTATTTTCTGCTTCACGACCCTGACGACCTCAAGACAAACCAGCAGACGCTCGAGGAACTCCAGCAAATGATCCAGTCGATTCGCGATGTCCAACCCGAAGAAATCGAGACCACCGAAAAAATGCAGGCTGACCTGAAGGCGTACCAGGGAGGGATGCGCAAGGCGGCCGAGCGGATCAACGAGGCGGGGCAGCCACCGATCAACCGGCTGCGCGGGGCCGTGTCGTCCTATGAAAAGGACTTGAACAATATCCTTCGCGGAGCGCAGCGGGGCAGCAGGGCCGCCCTCATTCGCGAACTGCACCAAAGAACCAGCCGTTTTGACGCGGAGGTCGCGGCTGCCGGAACCGAAGACCCTGTCCTCCAGTCCATCTCGGCGCAAATTCAGAATTCGGCAAGCTCTTTTCTGAGGCAGGCCACGGGACTGGAACAGCGCAGTTGGAACCGCGTGGAGAACGATCATCACGAAGCGCGCAGACTGATGATCCGAGCGGAATGGGTGCTGGGCAGCGTCTCTCTCCTGGTCCTGCTGATCAGCATCTGGGTCAGCTACGTGCTGCCCCGGGAAGTGGTGCAGCCGTTGCTGGATCTGAAGGCCGCGGTGGACCATGCCGCAGCAGGCAACTACGAAATCGAGTTTGACGTCCAGGGCAAAGGCGAAGTCGTCCAGCTTGCCGACAGCGTGCGCGGCCTGATTGCCCATGTGCGCGAGAAAAAGGGCGACCCCGATTCGAGTCCGCCCTGAACAAACCCCGCCTTGAATGCCGCCAGCCGAAACTCTCTGGATGCGCCACCGAAAACTTGATAGATTATTGTGTGAAAGGAGAACACCTGACATGAAGGGAAAAGCAGCCGTTATCGACGCTCTCCAAAAGGCGTTAAGCGAAGAGTTGATGGCCATCAGCCAGTACTTTCTCCACGGCGAGATGCAGAGCAATTGGGGCTACAAGCGCCTCTATGCTGAAATCAAGAAACAGTCAATCGGCGAAATGAAACACGCCGAAGAACTGATTGAGCGCATCATCTTCCTCGAAGGGACTCCCAATCTGAATGACTTCCCCAAACTCAAAATCGGCAAGAACGTCCAGCAGCAGCTCCAGAACGACCTGAACCTGGAAAAAGAGGCTGTTGAGGAATACAACAAGTACATTGCTATTGCCCGCAAGGAAGGCGATAACGCCTCAGCCGATCTTTTCGAGGCCCTCCTGAAAGACGAGGAAGAGCACGTTGACTTCCTCGAAGCCCAGCTCGATTTGATCGAACAACTGGGCCTGCAGAATTACCTCGCCCAGCAGATGCACGGTTGATCTGCCGCTGAGCTGTGCATATCAAAATGGTCCGAGTCTGCCTTCTCGATCCGCGGGGCCTTTTTCACGGCCCTGCGGTGTTTCCACACAATCCATTACAAGAAGGTCGGCGTCAATCTGCGAACGCCGCGCTATAAATCTACGCGATTTCGGCAACTCCATGTCACCCCTTAATCACTCCCATCGGTTTAAGCCGTGCGACGCGCTTGGAAAGCCCGGCGTTGTGGACCACGTTGATGACGGCATCCACATCTTTGTAGGCTTCCGGAATTTCTTCTGAGATGCCGTCGCGCGTTTCGGCGCGCACGATCACACCCTGCTCTTCCAGGCGCTCTCTGGCGTTGACGGCGTAGGATGATTTCTTGGCAGCGGTGCGGCTCATTACGCGGCCGGCGCCGTGGCAGGTGGTCCCAAAGCTTTCTTCGAGCGAGCCTTTTGCGCCCACCAGAACGTACGACGCCGTGCCCATCGAGCCCGGAATCAGCACCGGCTGCCCGATGTCCTTGTAAGCCTCAGGAATTTCCGGCCGGCCGGCGGGAAACGCGCGCGTCGCTCCCTTGCGGTGCACCAACACGCGGCGGTCGCGACCATTCGCACGGTGCCATTCCAGCTTGGCGATGTTGTGGCAAACGTCATAAACCATGCGCAGATGTTCCTTTTGCCCGAAGATGCGCTTGAAGGCTTCGCGCGTGAAGTGGGTGATACCCTGGCGATTGGCCCAGGCAAAGTTGGCCGATGCACGCATGGCGCCCAGATACGCCTGTCCTTCGGGTGAATTGAACGGCACGCAGGCAAGCTGGCGGTCCGGCAGTTCCAGCTTGTAGCGGCGCATAGCGGGGTCCATGTCGCGCAGATAATCGGTGCAGACCTGATGGCCGAAGCCGCGCGAGCCGGAATGGATCAGCACCACGACCTCATTCTCATAAAGACCAAACCGCTGGGCGACCTCCGGATCAAACACCTGCTCCACGTACTGCACTTCCAGAAAGTGGTTGCCGGAGCCAAGCGTGCCCACCTGCGCGAGGCCGCGCTTGCGAGGCTTGTCGCCAACCGCTGAGGGATCGGCGCCGTCAATCGCTCCGTTCTCTTCGCAATGTTCCAGGTCACCCGGCTCGCCGTAGCCGTTACGGACCATCCATCCGGCACCCTCCACCATCACGCGTTCGAGGTCCTCATGGGAGAGCTGAACGAAACCCTTGCGGCCCGCGCCTGAAGGAATGTCGCGGAAAAGCTGGTTGACCAGATCGCGGATCTTCGGCCGAACATCATCAGCCGTCAGCGTGCTGGCCAGCAGCCGCACGCCGCAGTTGATGTCAAACCCCACGCCACCGGGCGACACCACGCCGCCTTCTTCGGGATCGGTGGCCGCCACGCCGCCGATGGGGAATCCGTAGCCCTGGTGGATGTCCGGCATGGCGAGCGAGCGGCCCACAATGCCGGGCAGCATGGCCACATTCACGGCCTGCTCAAGCGAAAGATCTTTCAGCAGGTCTTCCAGCAGATGCTCGTCGGCATAGATCAGCGCGTCGGTCAGCATGCCGGTCTTGGTTCCGCGCGGCACCAGCCAGCGGTAACGGTCGAGCTTTTGGAGTTGGCATTTTTGAAACAGCACAGGCGTTCCTCCGCGAGCGTATAAGCGTGTTGGATGAGTCAGTCTCTGCAGTCATTATATCAGGGAAGGCAGAACTGCCTTGCAGGAGGTTTGCGACGGTCTATTGGAGCTTTCACGACCCGGCTGAAGCGGTCTGAAAATAGTGCCGAAATATCTCCGGTTCGTTTTTTCGCCGTCCTTTATTTTCAACGACATGGCCGGATTCGTTTTGGGTTCGTTTTGGGTTCGCTTTTTCCACAGCTACGTATTTTCAACAACTTCCCGGCTTCGCTTTCGGGTTCGTTTGGGTTCGTTCTTGGTGTCCGATCATTTGTTTTCAACAACTTCTCGGGTTCGTTTTTCAAAAAACGTGTTTTTTTGTCCCACACAATTTTGGGTCCAAACTGAACGTTCTATTTTTTCAATAACTTACGAACACAACATTAGTCTACCAAGACTGTTTACCTCGGTCGCAGATCGCAGGTTTTGCGCCGCGGGTATTTACAGGACGGTGCGCCGACCACACTCCGTTTCCCGCATGAAGCCGGGGAACATCGAGGACAAGACCCCACGCCCGGCGCGCCATTGTAGAGGCTAGCACAGTAGCGTAGATTTGTCAAGCAAATTCCAGTGCGAGCGCTCCCCCGCACCCCCGTTGAATTTCTATTGGGTACGCCGTGGCGGCGAGTTTATCTCTCCGAGCTCAAACCCAAATGGCGGGGTACACCCGCCGCCACGTCAGAAAATGGTAGGAACTTCGGGTGGCCGTTGACTCGGTCGCTCATTGGGTGTACGTAATTTGCAATAACTCGTACGTGCAAGGATGGACGCCGCCTGCGAAAAGGGAGAACCTATAGTGCTCCGCGCAATTCATCGCATTACAAATAATCTCAGTGTAATGAAATTACTCTTCCTGGTATCTATGGCCGCTTTCTCAATGCAGGCCATTGCGGCTCCCAAAGGGAAGGCCGCCAACTACTGCATTGCTCCCAGCTACTTCGGAATATGTGATCCATACGTACCGGGCACCATCGGCAACCCGATCAGCAAGAAAGGCTTCATTGTCTATACAACCTGGCCGGGAGGCCCGGCTGAGAAAGCCGGCATCTGCGCGGGCGACATAATTGTTGGATTCAACGGAATTTCTGCCTCTACTCTGGATAGCGACCAGATTCTGAGGCAAATGGTATCCAGTTCGCCCAGCCCCGTAACTCTCACCGTTCAGCGGGGCAAAGAAAAAAAGCAGGTCAGGCTTGACCGTGCAAAAGAAACCACACTCATTAGTCTCAGCAAGCAGAAGTACACGATGTTCAGAGGTTTTAATTCGGGGCTGGTTATGGTGCCCGAAGACGAAAGACAGGACGAAATCAAGGCACTGGAAGCTTACGAGAAGCGGCTTGCCCGTCACTACGGTTACAAAGTGGTGGAAGGAATCTACCCAGTCCCAAAAGCAACCCGGAAGAAATCCATCAGAGAACTTCGCGAACTGCGGTCGGAGAGGGGCAGGTCAAAGATCGCATTGGGGGGCCAGCTCGGTGGATTCAAGTACTCGACCGGGGCTGATTTTATGGTGTTGAAAGATCCTGCACAAATGCTTATTACAATTGTGGAGCCCAATTCTCCTGCCTACCACGCGGGGCTGCTGCCAGGAGATCAGGTACTCGAAATCAATAGCGACGCACTATCCGGGCTGGGACCGAGTCAGTTGAGAACACTGTTGAAAAAACTGGAGGCCCCGCGCCTCATCACCCTAAAGGTGAAACATGGCAATTCTGCGAAGAACGTTAAGGTCATGCCAGAGGATTCGAAAACGGTCGTTCAGTCCGATCCTACGTGGCCGCTTCCGAACTACTCAACCAGGCCACCCAGCATAGCCTACTTCGTTGGCGCGCAAGTTCTGTTCGACGCCACGGATGGTCGCGCCATGGTGAGCCATGTGGATTACCCTTCGTCGGCTTTTGATGCGGGCCTGCGACCAGGCGACCTGGTGCTCAGCATTAACGGCACGCCAATCCGGCAGCTCAACAGCGCGCAGATCAGATCCCTTCTTTTGCCGACAGATCGGACACCTATAAAATTGCATGTGCAACGGTTAGGGAAGGAACTCAGTTTCAAGATTACTCCTGAAACACATGCTGAAGAACAGGCCAAGATTGGAAGGAAGATGACCAAGCACGGGCCCGCCGCGGAAGGCTGCCCCGGTTAACCACGAACTGCAGGGCCATCGCACACCACGCGCTGCATGGCCCTTTGGATCTTGGGAATTCACGGGCGGGACACTCGCTACAAGCACGCATTGTTTTGGCCGCCCCGAGTGCGGCAAGCGAACGGCCGGAAGGAGAGATCACGATCCTTCCGGCCGGCTTGGCGTGGTAAATCCGGTGTTGCAGGTAACGATCAACTAGTCGTCGTCATCACCCCAACCCCCACCCCAGCCCCAACCCCCATCCCAGTCGTTCCATGCCCAGGGTCCGTTATAGGGACCGTAGTAGGGGCCAATGTAGCTTCCAAAGGAGGGTACGTAGGCATAAAATCCCCAGAACCGTGACCAGTACCAGCCGGGGCCGTACCAGCGGCCCGTTTGGGCCAATGACCGCTGAACACTTCTTGTGGCCCGGGATTGGTATTTATTTCTGGCTGCGTTCCAGCGGTAGAGTGAACTGGATTTGAAGACTCGTTTGTCCAGTTTACTCTCCTGGAGATCTCCGCGGGCCGCGACGTATAACTGGTGGTTCTTCTTGAGCCGGATTCGCGAGTCCCCCTGGTAAACCGATGCTTTGCCGCTAAGAACACTGATAGTCTTCACCTTTGCGTCAAAGCCGTAGATTCCTTTCTTATCGATTCTGGTTGTTGTGCCATCCATTATGATAGCCAGATCATGCCTGTAGCCCGCTTTGGCATCCAGAATCGCCCTGCCTCTGACCACTCTCACCTGGGTATTCTCGAGACTGCGGTTGAGCATCTGGACTTCAGAGTGATCACCTATTCGAAGGAACGAGCCCGGCGTTAACAACAGGCCCACCTTGCCGTATTGTGTCCTTATTGTTTGCCCAGCCCGAAGCACCTGCGGCCGCATCGGCCGTGGCAGCACGGGGCGTTCGTCCAGACTTACCTGCCCCTGAACGCTGTTAATTAAGCCAGGCCGGGGCATCCCGGTCGGCTCTGCTTTTGCGAAGGTGGCTCCTGCAACAATAAAGGCTACCACCCACCAGCCTCTTTTCCATAAAGTCATCATTTGATCACCTCCACTAAGATTAGACGCTCGGAACGGGATCACAGTTCGCTTTTCATCAGCGATCCGCCTCGCGGCGGCGTCAGGGCAAACTCCGGGAGTCGCTAGAATGCCGCATTGTGTGGGTATATGCTTTTCATTCGCATCGTTTTAAGACGAATTTGTTGATTTCTAATACTTATCTCCCAATTTTTTGGGCTGAGGAGGCAGTTATGCAATGCTCGCATGATCTTTCAGGACCCGGCGGTGGTCTGCAGACCCGGCTGTTGGCCATCCGGATGAATTTTGTTCTGGCCATTGCGCTGGCAATGGCCCTGACAGTTTTCTTACCGCCAGCAATCGCCGCTGCGGGTGGACAATCTTCGGGCAGTAGCGGTCCAGCAGCCAGCGTCGATCCCATCATCGGCACGGGCAAGGGGCCGGGCGGCAGTCAGAACCTGTTTCCGGGAGCAGCCATGCCCTTCGGCATGGTGCAACTGAGCCCCGACACGGAAAGCCACGGCTACGGATATCACTATTACCAGCCCGACATCCAGGGCTTCAGCATGACGCACATGAGCGGACCGGGCTGCCCCAACGAAGGCGAAGTGTTTTTTGCGCCAACCACCGGACCCATTGAAACCGCAACAAAAGCCTTTGAGTCGACTTACTCCCACAGCGAGGAGTCGGCCTCGCCGGGATATTACGAGGTGCAGTTGTCGCGCTGGGGCATCAAAACTGAACTGACCGCGACCGACCGCACGGGCGTCGCGCGATTCACTTTTCCGGTCGGGAAAGCCGCAAACGTGCTGGTCCCCGTCAGCCACACGCTGAATTACACAACGGCGGCCGATATCCACGTGGCCGGCAATAATGAATTGACGGGCTACGTGGAGAACCACGTCTTCTGCGGCAACAGAGCAACCTACCGGGTCTATTTCGCCATGGAATTCAGCCAGCCGTTTGCTTCTTACGGGACTTGGACGGGCAGTACCCCTGGCGGACCGGGAACCGTTTCTGCCAACAGCCGGCAGGCCAAGCAGACAGAGCACGGCCAGTGGATCGGCGCTTATGCCACCTGGCCTTCCTCGTCAGCTTCGCAAACCATCACGGTGAAAATTGGAATTTCCTATGTGGACCTGAAGGGCGCGGAAAACAACCTGAAGAAAGAAGCCACACACAAGAGTTTTGACCAGGTACGGCAGGACGCGCTGGCGGCGTGGAACCGCGAACTAGGCATGATTGACGCCATTGGAGGCACGGCGCGCAACCAGAAGGTGTTTTACACGGCGCTCTACCACAGCCTGCTGATGCCAAGCATCTTCAGCGACGCGGACGGCCGCTATCTCGGATTTGACGACAAGATTCATCGCGTGGCCAAAGGGCACCTGGTCTATTGCAACTATTCGGGATGGGATATCTATCGCAGCGAAATCCCGCTGCTGGCGCTGATTGAACCGAAGCGCATGGAGGACATGGCCGAATCCATCGTGCTGATGTACAAGCAGGGAGGCTGGATCGGGCGCTGGCCGCAGATCAACCGCTACACCAATGTGATGGCGGGCAGTCCGCTGACCGTGGCGCTGGCCAACGCATGGCTCGACGGCCTGCACGGGTTTGACATCAAAACCGCATGGGAAGGGATGTACAAGGACGCAACCGAGGTTCCGCCGGCGGGCAAACCTTACGTCGGCGAAGAAGGGATGGAATGGATCAACAAGCTGCACTACGTGCCGAATGACAAAATCAGCTACGGCTCCGTTTCGCAGATCCAGGAGGACTGCATTGCTTACGCGTCGCTCTATTATCTGGCTGTAAAACTGGGAAAGACCGCAGAAGCAAAGGAACTCTACCAGCGCGCGCTCTTCTACCGCAACGTGTTTGACCACGGGGATGGCTTCTTCCGCCCGCGCAACGCGGACGGGAAATGGGTGCCGGATTTCGATCCGGCAAGGGAGCGGCATCAGAAGGGGACGCCACCCACTGGATTTATTGAAGGCTCGGGCTGGCATTACCAGTGGCTGGCGCCGTCAGACATGGCGTGGCTGATCCATGCCGTGGGCAAAGATCGCTTCAACCAGCGGCTGAAGGAGTTTTTCAGCTATCCCAGACCGGGCTGGTACGGGCAGTACTACAACCCTTACAATGAAACCGATCTGGAGGCTCCCTTTGAATTCAACTTTTCCGGCGAGCCTTGGGAGACCCAGCGCGTGGTTCGCCGTATCCTGAATGAAAACTACACAACAGCTTATGACGGCATTCCGGGCAACGATGATTGCGGCGAAATGTCTTCCTGGGCGGTGTTGACAATGATGGGGATTTATACCGTAGACCCGGCAAGCCTGGCCTACGAACTGGTCAGTCCGGTATTCAGCAGGGTCGTGATCCACCTGCACGCGCCCTATAAGGGGCAGACGTTCATCATCGAGGCGTCGCAGAATCCCGAGGACAAACCCTACATCCAGAACGTCAAACTGAACGGCAACGATCGCAACCAGAGTTGGATCAATTTAGCCGACATCAGCGCCGGCGGAACGCTTCAGTTCAATCTGGGCACGCAACCGAATAAACACTGGGGATCGGCACCAGGTGAGGAACCGCCGTCAATAAGCGAGGCAAAACCCTGAAAGTTAGCTTGTTCGGTATGGCCCTAGAAACGCGAGGGCGGGGCGACCAGTATCCCGACTGGCCGCCCTTCCCTGCCGTGTGGATGTGGGAAATTTCGCCCGCCTTTCAGTAAAACTTACCTGAGGAAATTCCAACCTGCTCGCGAGAATAACTGTTTTTTCAATAGGTTCCCCCGACCGCGAAAATATGGCCAGGCACGTGCTTTCACTGTAGGGGGTAACCCTGTATAAAGGAGAAAAACAGTGAATCGTTTAACAAAAAACGTTCAAGCTCTGTTTCTTTGTCTGCTTCTGGTTCCCCTTTTCCTTGCCGGGAACCTCCAGGCCAGGAACAAGGTACTGGGTACAGTCAAGCTTGAGGCAGCCAACAAAGCCGCCAAAGACTCGGGCATCTGGGTTGACGGCCAGTACGTCGGTTACCTGAAAGAGCTGAAGGGGTCAAGAAAGATTATGCTCCTGCCTGGACTGCATAATATCGCAGCCCGGCAGGCCGGGTACGATGAATTCACACAAACGATTCGGCTGGAGCCCGGCCAAAAAGAAGTTGTGACGGTCTTGATGAAAAAGAATCCCTACATCCGCTATGGCAACGAAACCGCACAATTGAAAATCGCAGGACGGCCGGAGCGGGCCGCGGTCTTTGTGGACAAGCAGTACGTCGGCCACGTCGACCAGTTCAACGGCCTCGGCCAAGGAATGTTGTTGACGCCAGGAAAGCATCACATCAGTGTCTCGATGCCGGGCTACCAGTCGTTTGAAACCGAAATCACTTTGCGCCCTCACCAGAAGCTGAAGATCAAGACCAACCTCATGCGGGATGCAAGGGGATAAGCGGCAACAAACTTTCCAAGGCCAAGCCTGAACCTGACGCTCGCCCGAATGCCGGCTCCATCCACTCCTATCTGCGATAGACTGTGGGCTGAAAGGAGCCGAAATGAAAGCGTGTGTGCTGTACCAGACGGGAAAGATCGAAAACCATCCGCTTGTGCTGGCCGACGTGCCTGTGCCGGAGCCTGCAGACGACCAGTTGCTGGTGCGGGTATCCGCGTGCGGGGTTTGCCGTACCGACCTGCACGTGATTGAAGCCGAACTGCCGCAGCGCAAAATGCCGGTGGTCCCCGGCCACCAGGTGGTCGGCGTGGTAAAGAAAGTCGGCCGTGCGGTAACGCAATTCCGACCGGGTGACCGCGCCGGCATTGCCTGGCTACATTGCACCTGCGGCAAGTGCGAATACTGCCGCAGCGGCAGGGAAAATCTTTGCGAGAGCGCGGACTTCACCGGCTACACCGTCGATGGCGGATATGCTGAATACGCGTTGGCGGCCGAACAGTTCACCTATCGCATTCCTGACGGTTTCCCGGACCAACAGGCCGCGCCACTGCTTTGCGCGGGCATCATCGGCTTTCGCTCGTTGCGGCTCTCGGGCATCCAGCGCGGAGGCCGGCTGGGGTTTTACGGATTCGGATCGGCGGCGCACGTGGCCATCCAGGTGGCACGATACTGGGACGTGAAGGTTTATGCCGCCACGCGTGACGAACGGCACCAGAAACTTGCCATGGAACTGGGGGCCGAGTGGACGGGAGGAACGCTGGCCGAGCCTCCGGTAAAGCTGGACGCGGCGATCATTTTTGCCCCGGCTGGAGAAATTATTCCTGCGGCACTAAAGGCTTTGAAAAAGGGAGGAACACTGGCGCTGGCGGGAATCTACATGAGCCCCACGCCGCCGATTGACTACAACCTGCTCTACCACGAACGGGTGATTCGCAGCGTGGCCAACAACACGCGCCAGGACGGGGACGACTTTTTGCGCATCGCTGCCGAAATACCGATCAGAACTCAGGTGGAGATTTATCCGATGAGCGACGCGAATCGCGCTCTTGACAGCCTCAAGAATGACGCGATCCGCGGCTCAGCGGTCCTGCAGGTGAACACGGCGCAGGTGTAAAGAAACGGTAAGAATCCTTATGGAGCGTCGCTGCGGTAATTTCGGCACTAACCCTGACCTTTTCTGCTATTCCAGTTCCTCGACAGCAATAAGGAACCAGCGAAACAGGCTCTCACGAAAAGGGGTCACCTGATAGGTCAGTCGGCAAAGAACCTCTCTGTTCCGTTCGCGGCGATAAACCCTGGCCTCAACAGTCTCCGTTCTCGGGTTCATAAGAACGCCCCGTTACCGGGTTTCGGGGAGCGAGTTGCTGGTCAGGCAGTGGAACTTCAGGACCGATCCCAAAGTACCCGCCCCCCGAATTCAGGGTCCGGCATTTATGTGTGCAATCCGTAAGCCAAAGCTACGGCAATAAGCGCATCTACCTGAATCCAAGCCTTTTAAGCATTAAGTTGACTACTGACTCAACAGTAATATGGTACACATAGGGTTCCCAAATGCTTACACTTGTGTTTTCGCCGATGCACAAACGGAGTCACTCTTTGTCGAGACCCGGCTCTCCGAGTACGAAACCGAGAGTTGCTAACGTTCAAGCTTGAAGCCGATTTTGACCTTTACCTGAAATTCTTCGATCTTGCCTTCCCGGATTTTGGCGCTTTCTCCCACAACTTCAAGCCAGTCCATGTGGCGGACGGTCTTGGCGGCTTCAGCTACAGCGGCTCTTGCAGCTTCAGCAAAACTGACAGGTGAGGTGCCAACCAACTCGGTGATTTTGTAAACGCCTGACATGTTCAAGGTCTCCTTTCGAAGTGAGGTGAGCGAGTGCCGGAATTTGAATGCAGGATTTCGCCCAGCACAAAAGTATACACCCGTGGGTAGCAGCTCATGCCTTTGCCGGGTAGCGGCATCCTGTTTTTGCATCGTGGCCGCCCAGCCGCAACAGATCGGCGACTTGGCGAGATGAACCCGCTGCTGCAAATCCAGATAAGGATACGACCCGCCCGAGTGGCCGGTAGCGTTGTGTGCGCATCTCAGTCTATGATGGTTCGGTCGTCAGCAAAGGACGTGGCATGCGGCTGAGTGAGCTTTACTCCTTGCCTTCAAGAGGGCCTTGTTTTTGGGTTTGTGCCTTGGACCGCGAGGCGAAAATCGCCCGAAGGCGGCGGCCGGTCGTCGGCGGGGCTGATAGAATAGAAACTCTCTCATGAGCGAATCAAAACCGATTCTGGTAACGGCGGGAATCATTATTCGAGGGCAGGAAATCCTGATTTGCCAGCGACACCGGTCCGATCCGTACGGGTTGCAATGGGAATTCCCGGGTGGCAAAGTCAAGGACGGCGAAGCGCTGGAGACAGCAATACGGCGAGAGTTGCGCGAAGAACTGGGAATTGAGGCAACAATCGGCGAGGAAGTTTACCGCCTGCGGCATCGTTATCCTGACCGTTATGTCGAGGTCATCTTTTTCCGCGTGGACTCCTACCAGGGCAGTGTTGTCAACAGGGTGTTCGAATCGATTGAATGGGTCCTGCGCCAGGACCTGGCAGGATACAATTTTCTTGAGGCCGACCGGGAACTGGTTGGGCGGATCTCGGAAGGAGCCATTGTTTGAGCGCCATGTGCCGAAACCGAAATAGAAGATGGGCCCTCGCCGCCGCCGGACTGGCGCTGGCAGGGATCGTGTACGAAGCATCCGCGTTGCGCGCCGGACCCGGCTCGTCCCAAGTTGAGATGGTGCCGTCTGGCCAGCAGACCTACGTGTGGGTAAACAGCGGCAGCGTGGAAGGTCACCTGGCTACAAGTTATTCCCCGGATGGCGCCTTTTCCCCGGACAATTCCACACTGGCCGTTGTCAGCCAGGACAAGGTCGTTTTATCGGACGTTGCCCAGGGAAACATCAAGAAGGTCCTCCACCCCAAGCTTGCAGATCTTCGCGATCTCAACATCGAGTCGGCCAATTTTCTGGACGCAAACTCGCTGTTTCTGCTGGGCATCGGCATCGTCCATGTGAAGGGCAAGCCTGACCATCCTACCCCTCTTTTGGGATTCATTTGGAATATTCAGCAGGACACGCTGGAGGGCAAGGTCGCCATGTTTGGTGCCGGTGGGGGGTTCGGGCCTCCGCGCTATTTTCCTCGAATCAAATATCTCGGGATGTACAAAAACAGCACCTTCATCCTGTGGAGCCCCATCACACGCAAGGCGATGGAGTTCAAGATTCCCGAACTGACCCGGGAGCCAAATCTCTACAGCTTTTCTCCTGACGGACACTGGTTGCTGCTGGCACAGATTGCGGGCGGCGGCTCCCCAAACCCGATTGTCGTCCAATTGAGCACAGCTAAATTTGTTGACGCGCTGGCGGGAAACCAGGGTACCGTGCTCAGTATGGAATTTTCACAAGACGGGAAGAAGCTGGTGACAGCAAGCGAAGACGGCAAAGTCCGGATCTGGTCGGTCCCGGGCTGGAAACTGCTTGAAACGCTTTCCGGACACCAGGGTCCGGTGCGCTGGGCGGAGTTTTCTCCCGACGGCCGATGGGTCGTTTCCGGAGGCGAAGACAAGACGGTCCGGATCTGGTCGGCGGATGAGGGCAAGCTTGTTCAGACGCTCAGCGAAAGCCCTTCTCCCATTGACACCGTAAGCTTTTCACCAGATGGAAACTACGTGGCCGCCAGCACCGATCGCCACGTTCTGTTCTGGAAGAAGACACCCACCGGCCCATAGTGCAACGCTTAGATGTGATAAAATTTTTGTCATTCAGATAACTCTGGTGAGACAGGGTAAGAAGCGCTTTTATGCCCAAAGTGGGAATGGTCAGCCTGGGCTGTCCCAAGAACCTGGTCGATAGCGAAGTGATGCTGGGATTGCTGGCACGGCAGGGATACGAATTGACCCCTCGCGCCGAGGACGCCGATGTTCTGGTGGTCAACACTTGCAGCTTTATCGAACCTGCCAAGCAGGAATCCATCAACACCATCCTGGACATGGCGGAGCATAAGAAATCTGGCACGGCAAAGAAACTGGTGGTTGCCGGATGCCTGGTGGAACGATACCGGCAACAGATTCTGAATGAGATTCCTGAAGTCGATTATGTGATCGGCACCAACGAACTGGAACGCGTTCTTGAAGCCTGCCAGCTTGACGGCGTCGGGCGCGAATCCGGCCAGTCTGCCGAGCCGTACCTCTACCACGAATTCACACCCAGGATTCTTTCCACGCCATCGTATTCCGCCTACATCAAAATTGCCGAAGGCTGCGATCATCCGTGCTCGTTCTGTGTTATTCCGCAGATGCGTGGCAAGTTCCGCTCACGGCGGTTTGAGTCCGTGGTGCGCGAAGCCGAACAAATGGCTGCGCAAGGCGTGCGGGAAATCACCCTGGTGGGGCAGGACACCACCAGCTACGGCGAAGACCTGGGAATTCGCGACGGACTGCCGTTGCTCCTGCGAGAGATTGGCAAGATTCCTGAACTCGTCTGGATCCGCTTTCTTTATTGCTACCCGAACCGGGTGACGGAAGCGCTGATCGAGGCTGTTGCGGAAACGCCCAAGGTGGCGAAATATTTTGACATTCCTTTACAGCATTCGAGCGCGCCGGTGCTGAAGGCCATGCGGCGCGGCTCAAGCGGAAAACATTTCCTGAAGATGCCGGAGAAAATTCGCGCTGCCATTCCCGATGCGGCGCTGCGAACCTCGCTAATCGTGGGCTTCCCGGGCGAGACCGAGGAGGATTTCCAGGACCTGTTGGACTTTATCACCCAGGCCGAGTTCGACCATCTGGGCGTATTCCTTTATTCGAATGAGGAAACCTGCGGCTCGTACAGCCATCCAAACCAGGTCCCGGCGTCACTCGCCAAGCGACGGCAGAAAAAGCTGATGGCCGTGCAACGGAAGATTTCGCGGCGCAAGATGCGGGCAAAAGTGGGTAAGCGCCTGCCCGTGCTGGTGGAAGGAACTTCGGAAGAAACCGACTGGCTGTTCCGCGGACGATTGGAGACCCAGGCGCCGGGCATCGACGGCCAGGTTTACATCAACGATTTTGCCGGGCCAGAACCCAGAACCGGCCAGTTCCGCTGGGCAACCATTACCGAAAGCGCGGACTACGACCTGGTGGCACGGCTTGAAGATTCATACTTTGCCGCGCCGGAACACACGGAGGCAGGTTCCGCAGTGCGGCGGGACCTGGTCCAGATTCAACCACCGGTCGCGCGCGTTTCAACGAGGGGTCATGCGGTGCCCCATTTGTAAGCAGCCAGTCACGTACGAAGGAAATCCCTTCCGGCCCTTTTGCAGCGAGCGTTGCAAACTGATTGATCTTGACAACTGGCTGGAAGGCCGTTATTGCGTCCCAGACGCGGCCGGTGAAAAACCGAGCCGTCGCGAGCCTACCGGAGAGGACAATGATGAAACCGGGCACGACCGCTGAACGGGCCACTCCGGCTGTCTGGATCGCGACGGTCGCAGGTACCGGCTATTTCCCCGTTGGGCCGGGAACTGCGGGGTCGGCCGTGGCGGTGGGCATGGTGGCCGCGGTAAATGCGTTGCCACTTTCCAACGCCTGGTGCACTACTCTGTTGTTCGCAGCCACGACGCTCATTTTTTTCCTGGGGGTGTGGTCGGCAGCCAAGAGCGAAAAGTTTTTTGGGGAAACGGACCCCGGACATGTGGTAATTGATGAAGTTGCCGGGCAGATGACGGCCTTCCTGTTGAGTCCGCACGCATCGTGGAAGTTTCTATTGCTCGGCTTTGGACTCTTCAGACTTTTTGATATTACAAAACCCTTCCCTGCCGGTCGAGCAGAGCGTTTGCCCGGCGGTTGGGGTATCATGGTAGATGACATTATCGCGGGCGTTTATGCACTGGGAGCGCTTGCATTTCTAGGTTATTTAATTCGATGAAGTTGTGGAAAAAGGCCTCGAAATCAAACGGCACTGTGGCCAAAACAGACAAGCCCACAGGCAAACCTCTTATCGACCGAGTTAAACCACAGGCTGCAATTCCCGGTGGCGAAATCTCGGTCATGGGAAAAGGGTTTGTGTCCAACGGCAGCAACCGCCCAACGGTAAGGTTCGGCGACCTGCCCGGAAGCGTGCTGCTGAGTTCTCCCAACCGGCTGATTGTCCGCGTGCCGGAAGGCGTGGTAAGCGGTGAGATGGTTGTTGATACCGGCAGCGATTCAACGCCCCCCGCCTCGGTAGCCGTAGGCATACTCCTCACCGACACCCTGCATCCGGTAGCCAACCCAGCCATCGATCCTTTAGGAAATATCTATTCCACCTTCAGCGGTAGCCGCGGCCAGAAGGTTCCCGTCTCAATTTTCAAGATCAGCAGCCAGCATGTCGTGAAGCCCTTCGTGTCAGATCTCATGAACGCGACAGGGCTGGCCTTTGGTCCAGACGGCATGCTCTACGTTTCCAGCCGCATGGAAGGCACCATTTATCAGGTGTCTCCGGAAGCCGAAGTTTCCCCTTACGCTGAAGGCATGGGCGTCGCGACGGGCGTGGCTTTTGATAACGCCGGAAACCTCTACGTCGGTGACCGCACAGGCACGATTTTCAAGATCAGTCCGGACCGTCAGATCTTTGTTTTTGCAACGCTGGAACCGAGTGTATCCGCCTATCACCTGACCTTCGGGCCCGACAGCAACCTTTACGTCACCGGTCCCACGACCTCTAGCTTCGATAACATCTACCGGATCTCGCCCGACGGAGCAGTTAACCGTTTCTATCGCGGCCTGGGGCGCCCGCAGGGCATGGCCTTTGACACCGCCGGAAATCTTTACGTGGCCGCCTCGCTTGCGGGACACCAGGGTGTCGTGCGGATCAGCCCGGAGGGCAATGCAGAACTGTGCGTTTCCGGATACAAAATTGTGGGGCTGGCATTCACGCACCGTAAGACGATCGTCGTCGCCACAAGCAACTCGTTGGTTGAGCTGTTCGTGGGCATCGAAGGTCAACCCCTGCTAAATTCCAGTGGAAAGTGAGACGGGCATTCCAAGGCAGCCTGCGCGGCCGGGGCTGAGAGGCTTTTTGTTCTTACTGTCCTGCCCGTCGTTGAACCTGTATGGATGCAGAAATCATTGCCGTCGGCTCGGAACTTCTTACTCCTCATCGTTCTGATACCAATTCTCTCTATCTCACCAGCAAGCTGAATTCTCTCGGCATCGAAGTACGATTCAAGACCATCGTGGGCGATGATGCCGAACGGCTTGGCACAGTATTCCGCGCCACATTTGAGCGCAGTAAGCTGATCATCCTGATGGGAGGACTGGGTCCTACTGAGGATGACATTAACCGCCAAGCGGTCGCGAACGTTCTTGGCCTCACGCTGCACGAAGTGCCGGAAGTGATTGAGCGCATCGCTGCGCGGTACGCGCGCACGGGCCGTACCATGCCGGCCAACAACGCCCGGCAGGCGCTGGTGCCGGAAGGAGCTGACTGGCTCCCGAACAAGAAGGGTACGGCGCCGGGCATCTGGATCGAGCGGGACGGCAGAATCATCATCATGCTTCCCGGGCCTCCCCACGAACTGGAGGCAATGTTCGATGAGCAGTGCATGCCACGGCTGAAGGATCGCGTATCCGGCAGCCAGATTCGGACGCGCGTGCTCAAAGTGGCCGGACTGCCGGAGTCCGAAGTTGACGAACGGATTGCGCCCATCTACAAGCCTTACAGCAATCCTTCCACGACCATCCTTTCAACCGGCGGGGCTATCGAGGTCCACCTGAGCGCGCACGGCGCGACGCAGCAAGAGGCCGATGCCCTGCTCGACGAACTGACCGAAAAAATCGAGCCTGCACTGGGCGACCACATTTTTTCCACCAGCGGCGAGACCCTTGAGGAAATCGTGGGAATGTACCTGGTGATGAAACAGAAGACGCTGGCCACTGCTGAAAGCTGCACGGGCGGTCTGCTGAGCGAGCGGATTACGCGCGTCCCCGGAAGTTCTGAATATTACCTGGGCGGTGCCGTCTGCTACAGCAACGAACTCAAGACGCGGTTTGCAGGGGTGTCGCCCAAATTGCTTGAAACTTACGGCGCCGTTTCAAAGCCCGTCGCGCAGGCGCTGGCGGAAGGGATCCGGCGGAAGGTACAAGCCTCCATCGGCATTGGCATCACCGGAATCGCCGGACCCGGCGGCGGCACGGACGAAAAGCCGGTTGGCATGGTCTTCATTGCCGTGGCCGATGAGCGCGGTACGGAAGTCCGCGAATTCCGTTTTCCCGGCGATCGCGAGCGCATCCGGTTGCTCTCCTCGCAGTTTGCGCTGGAAATGCTTCGGCGAAGAATTAGAAATTAGAAGCCGGGGCAGGCGCGTCGGTCTTTCGAAACACAGGCTGAATATGCGAGCCTTCATTGCCATCGAATTGCCCGGATCCATCCGCGAGGCCCTGGCGGGCAAACAGGAACGTTTCCGCCGGGTCTCGCCCGACGCACGCTGGACTCGCCCGGAAGGCATCCATCTGACGCTGAAGTTTCTGGGCGAAATTTCCGCCGAGCAGGAAGCACAGGTGAAAGAGGCTCTCGGCGGGATCGGACCGTTTGCCAAATTTGCGGTCAGCGTCAACGGTTTTGGTTTCTTCCCGGACGCAAAGCGACCACGCGTTTTCTGGGCCGGACTTGACGCTCCGCCCGGGCTGGCACTACTGGCAGAACAGGTTGAAAACGCCGTAGCCCCTCTGGGATTTCCGAAAGAGAATCGTGCCTTCAGGCCTCACCTGACGCTTGCAAGGTTCAAAATCCCCCGCCCACAGCCGAAACTCGCGGCCATTCTGGCTGCCTCGGGCGTCTCTGATCTTGGGACTTTTGAGGTCTCGGAATACTTCCTGTGGCAGAGCAGGTTGTTGCCCGGCGGCCCCGAGTACCACAAGGTTGCTCGTTTCCCATAACCACCACTACGGGAAAAGAAGAACCATCCTCCCCGACCGTGCATTTTCCCGGCCAGAAGGCACATAAAACACAAGGGAAACTCGTGTAACCGCCAATGAACAGGGAAAGCGTATGGTGCGAAAGTACTATGAGTTCCCTGCCCGCCTTGTCTAAAGTCTTGCTGATTTCCAACCGAAATCTACGAAGGTAAAGTGAGCGCTGCACCAATGAGACCAGCCCGTCCCAGGCGATTGAAAATCCAATATGTCCTGCTGCTGATCCTCGTCAGCACCAGCGTCCTGCCCCTGTGGTTTTTTGGTTCTCGCATGGTCAGCATTAACAAAGGGCGGCTGGAGACGCAAGAGAAGGTCCTTCAGACGACGCTCTCCAAATCTCTGGCCCAGCAGATACAGCTCTACATGGAAAACGTGCGCCAGCAGGTAAAGGAACTGTTTGACGCCGTAACTCCACTGGCCGCACAGGTCCGTAATTCGGCTTACGAAAACGATCCCCGACTGGAAGACGCGCTGGAGGCTTCCCTGGCCGAACAGCCGAGCGTCATCTACGTAACCGTTCTGAATGCCGAGGCGCGCGGGCGCGGAGCGCAGGCCACCCAGGCCAGCGGATTCAATGCAGGTTCGGACACCTTTGTCCGCAAAACGCTGGAGGCGGCTTTTCTGGCGGCCCGGCAGGGACAACGGTATGAGAGTAATCCGCTGACGGCCGTTGGCCCGCGCGGCAGCGAACTGGTGATGGTGTTCGCCGAACCCATTCAGCGACAGAATACCTTTCTTGGCATGATCGCGGCCGTAGTAACGTTGTGCCCGCTGGGGGACGAGCTTGCGGAATCCAGAAGGCTGGGCTTGGAAGCCTACATTGTAGATAACTCCGGCCGTACGGTAGCTTCAAACAATCCCGACCAGAATGTCGCCGGTATTGAAATGGTCAGGGATCCCATCGTGCAGAAGTTCCTGGCGTGGCACGGCCGCGCTCATCTGACGGAAACGTCGGAATATAATCTGCTCCGCAACGGCAAGATGATTCCCATGCTGGGGACGTATTCACCGACGCTCAATGGGCGCTGGGGTGTGATACTCCAGAAGAAAAAAAGCGACGCCTTTATGACCGCCATCGAAATGCGCGACGCAACAATTCGGCTCGGGATGCTCGTGATGGTGATCAGCCTGATTGTGGCGGTCTTTGCGTCCAAGTGGATCACGCGGCCTATCGACCATCTCGCGCGGGCGGCCCGCGCCATCGCCGCCAGGGACTTCAGCGTCCGAGCCAACGTTCGCAACCGCACCGAAATCGGCGAACTGGCGCAAGGCTTCAACATCATGGCAGAAGACATCCAGCAATACATCAGCAGCCTGAAGCGGGCCTCCGATGAGAATCGCCAACTCTTCATCGACTCCATTGAAATGGTTGCGGCAGCGGTTGACGCCAAGGACCCCTATACTAAAGGCCACTCGGCTCGCGTCTCCCGATACTCGGTGATGCTGGCCCGTGAAATCGGGCTGAACGAGCAGGAGATTGAGCGCGTACGCGCCTCCGCCACGCTGCATGATGTAGGCAAAATCGGCGTCGACGATCACGTCCTGAAGAAGCCCGGTGTGCTGACGGACGAAGAATTCGAACTGATGAAACGCCACACCATCATTGGATTTGAAATCGTTCGTCAGGTCCAGCAACTTGCCGACACGCTGCCCGGAATCCGCTGGCACCACGAGTCGCTCGACGGTTCGGGCTATCCGGACGGCATTCGGGGCGATGAGATCCCGCTGCTGGTCAGGATCATCGCAGTTGCGGACACCTTTGATGCCATCACAACAGACCGTCCCTACCAAGCAGGCCGCGACTTTCCCTCGGCGCTCGAAATCCTGAAGAAGCATGCGGGCACCCGCTACGATCCCATCGTTGTGGACGCCTTGCACTCGGTTTACGAGAAGGGACACCTGCGGAAATATGAAATCATGCACCGTGCGCAGGTGCCGGTTCTCCAGATCACCTCCTGACCTTGCCTCCTTTTGCGCTACAATAAAAGTCCATGGTGCAAACTTTATTTGGTCCACAGGAACAGAAAACAAGTCTCTTCAGCCGGCTGAAGCAGGCAGTTTCTTCAACCAAAAGCCAACTGGTGGAGCGTCTCGACCTGGTGACGGAAGGCAGGCAGGAGATCGATCCGGCGCTGCTGGATGACCTGGAAGCCACTCTGATCATGGCTGACCTCGGCGTGAAGACTTCCAGCCAGATCATGGATGGCCTGCGTGACCAGACCCACGGCGGGAGACTTCAGGACGCGAAGGAGATCCGGGGCGTGGTGGAGCAGGAAATTCTCAAGGTACTGGAACATCCCGGAAACGGTACCGCCAAACGGACTGTGCCCCAAAAGCCGCCGGAAGGCCAACCGGAAGTCATCCTGGTGGTTGGAGTCAATGGTGTAGGGAAAACAACCAGCATCGCCAAGCTTGCCCGCTACTACCAGGAACAGAACCGGAAGCCGCTGCTTGTGGCCGCAGATACGTTTCGCGCGGCAGCAATTGAACAACTCGACGTGTGGGCCTCACGACTGAGAATGGAAGTTGTCAAACAGAAAGCAGGCTCTGATCCCTCGGCCGTGATCTTCGACGGTTTAAAGGCAGCGAAGTCGCGCAATTTCGACCCCGTCATTGTAGATACAGCCGGACGCCTGCACACCAAGCACAATCTGATGACGGAACTCAGCAAGATGTGCCGCATCGCTTCTCGCGAAGTCCCCGGCGCTCCGCACCAGGTTTTGCTGGTGATTGACGCCACAACAGGCCAGAACGGGCTGTCCCAGGCGCGCCAGTTCATAGAGCACTCGGGCGCAACCGGAATCATCCTCACTAAACTCGACGGAACGGCTAAGGGCGGCGTGGTTGTCGCTATCGCTCGTGAACTGGCCCTGCCTATCCAGTTTGTAGGCATTGGGGAAAAGATCGATGACCTGATTCCCTTCAATCCCCGCGACTTTGTGGCATCCCTGTTCGGAGCATGACGGTAACTTCCGGTAGGAAGCACGGGACGCTGCCGGAGCTCTGAACATCGACAGTCACTCCGTTGCCACTGAAAGACATCCCCAAATCCAGCCTACTAGCCGACCGACTATCTGCTTAAAAGACAAAGCGATTTCACCAGTCTGCGGCAACGCCGGGACAACTTGCGCTGCTTCACACCTTGTCGTGTCACATACCTAACAATTTCGTGGGGAATAATTCGCGATCGGAATGGGGTATTCACCTGATTGCAAGATTAACAAGCTGACCATAAGGTGAGTGTGAAGCACGCAACGTAGCTCAGGAATTTGGAGGTTGGGCCTCAGGCTATGACCCAACTCGAGAAGGGAAAGCTTGATTGCCCGCACGCTCGAATCGACTCAAAGTTGCAACGAACCTGACAGATCGCGCACATAAGTTCCCGCTCAGATCCCCAGTTGTAACAAATCGCTTTCAACCGTAACTCTACTCAGCATTGAGAAGCACCTCGCCGGCTTTTGCCAGGGAGGAGCACAGCATGAAAGAAGAAACGATCCGGGTCTGGTTTTCCAGCCGGGACAAGAGTTTTGGCGAAGTTCTTGCCCGTGCTTTGGGAGCCGGATATGAAATCTGCCAGGACAGCGCCAGGGACATTGACGCGATCCTTCTGGATGCGTCATCCGCAGGTCCCGACGAATGCGACGACATCCTGCGATCAATGAGGACCCCGTTAAAATCTTCGCCGGTGCCGCCCCCGATCATCGCAATGGTCCATGAGGATGAGCAGGAAACTGTCCATGCGTTGACTGAGGACGGAGTTTACGAGACACTTGCCAGTCCACCCGACATCCGAGAGCTTCGCCTGGTGCTGCGGCGGGCGCACCGTTATCATCAGATTGAAGTCGACCTGGCACAATCTCGATCCAGGCAGCAGACACTTGGACAGTTGGGGGACCTGATTGGCCGCTCGGAAGGCATTCAGCAGGTTTTTGAAATGGCCCGCAAAGTGGCAGCCTGCGACGTCAGCGTCCTGATCCTGGGCGAAACCGGTACGGGCAAGGAGTTGCTGGCGCGCGCCATCCATCGCCTGAGCCTGCGCGCCGATGGACCATTTGTCCCGTTCTCCTGCGCCAACCTTCCCGAACCGCTGATCGATGACGAACTCTTTGGCCATGAAAAGGGGGCTTTTACCGGAGCCGTCGGTCTGCGCCGCGGTCGTTTTGAAGTTGCCGACCAAGGAACCGTCTTCCTGGACGAAATCGGCGACCTGGCACCGGGGCTCCAGGCAAAACTGCTTCGAGTTTTGCAGGAACGGTCATTCGAGCGCCTCGGCAGCAACACTCCGCTGAACACTGATGTGCGCGTTGTCTGCGCGACCCATCATGACCTGGAAGAAATGGCCCAGGACGGTCGCTTCCGGATGGACCTCTACTTCCGCCTGAATGTTGTCCAGCTTCGAATCCCTCCGCTTCGGGAGCGCCGGGAAGACATTCCTCTCTTGATACAACAATTTCTTCGAAATTACGCCAAACAGTTCGGCAAACCGGCAAAAAGGGTCTCTGAAGCCGCTATGCGCGCTCTGGAAGAATACTTCTGGCCCGGGAACGTGCGGGAACTGGAAAACGTGGTGCAACGCGCGGTCGTTCTGTCCGATGGGAAGACCGTCGAACTCTCGCACTTGCCTGAGAAGATCCACAATGGCATCGTCCAACCGCTGGTGGCATCCCAATACGAAGAAGCAGTTCAGGAATTCAAACGCCGCCTTGTGCTCAGGGCATTGCACGACTGCAAAGGCAACCGGACTGAGGCCGCCCGTCTCCTGGGCATCACGCGCGGGTTCCTGCATCGACTTCTCAACCAATTGAACGTTCACGCAAGTAACGCTGTTGTGCCAGCCGCAAAATGCGGCGAGATTGACGAATTACCCCCTACCCCCGAACAACAATAGGTCCCCACCCTACACCAGCACACGGAAATAATTGGGAGCTTGTAAGGGCGCAACATAGAAGATCAACCAAGTCAACGAGATACACACCACCAACAACTTTTGAGCACTCACTTGGGAAAGAACTGTAACCCAGGCGCCCGAAAAGGTCATCCCCCGTGCGACATTGATTTAACAATCGGAAAGTGCAACCCAACGCCTGCGAGGCGAATCGAATGAAGAAAAGACCGCCTTGCAATGGGGCGGCGATGGGAGCATATTTAGAAATATAGAGGCAGGAGAGGGTTTGCAGAGAGCACACGGGCCTCGGGGCGGAGGACCAAGGGAGGAAGATCTATGATGACAACGAAAAGAGCACTCGTCACGAGTTTGTTTCTGGGCTTGCTTCTTCCCTGCCTGACGCTTGCTGCGCAGAACGGCACACCAGCGGCTCCCAGTTCCACAACTGCCGTTGCCGCCAACGCAACAACTTCCGCTAATACTTCCCCCGCCGCGGCCAATGTTACAACTACCAACAACCAGGGTGGCGGCTTGCTTTTGCAAGCAGGGAGTTCGCTCCACGTCAGGCTGCAAACCACATTGACTTCCAAGACAAACAAGACGGGCGATAAGTTCACCGGCTACGTGGAACAGCCTGTGATTGCTAATGGCAAGACCATCGTTCCGGTCGGTAGCCTCGTGGACGGCCATATCGTCATGGTCAAGAAATCAAAACGCATCAAGGGTGTCGGCCAGATGCGCATTGTGTTGGACGATATCACCACCGAGAACGGTGACGAATTCCTTATCAACGGTTCGCTCGAAGAGGCGCAAGGCAGTCCCTGTGCCCACACAGCAAACGACTCCGAAGGAACGATCAAAGGCTGCGGCAAGAGCGCCAAGGATGCCATGAAGGGCGCGGCCATCGCCGGCGCCATGGGCGCGGGCGCGGGAGCAACGGTGGGCATGGGGCATGAGATTGAATGCCAGTATTACGGCATGTGCGGCGGACCCAGTTTTGGAGCAGACGTAGGATATGGCGCGGCAATTGGTGCTGGCGCAGCACTCATCTACAACGTCTTCAAACATGAAAAGGCGCTCGTGCTGCTGCAGGGCACGCACCTGACATTTGTCATCGACCGCAACGTCACTTCAAGGCCGATGCCGGCTTCAGCCAGTATTCCCCAAACTGAGTAGTAATACTTCGCACAGGCTGTCGCGGGGATAAAACATCGGTGCGTAACCGGCGACTTGGGCGTTCCAAGATCTACGTCGCCAGCGGGGCAACCCTCCATCAGGGGTACTGACAAAAGCAGGAATATCCGGAAAACCGTTGAGGAGCCGGTCATGCGTAGGGGAAGACTCATTCCCTGTATCGGGGCTATTCTTCTAATATCTTCTGTCTGTGCAGCACAGCAGCCGGCGCAACAATCTCCTATTAAGTCCAATGTGATCCCTCTGACCGTGAAACCGGACGTACCCATTCGTGTTGCCCTTGAGAAATCTGTAAGGATAAAACACGTTGGCGCTCCGATTGAAGGGCGCGTGATTCAGCCGGTGTATGTTTTTGACCGTAAAGTCATTCCTGCGGGAAGCACCTTGGTGGGTAGTGTAACAAAGATCGATCCCATCTCGCGAAAACAGAGGCTGATGGCTCTGGCGAACGGCAACCTCACTCCGTTCCGCCAGGCACACATTGAATTCAACACTCTGGTGCTGAAGGATGGCAAGCACCTCCCAATCCAGACCGCGGTCTCGCCGGGAACGTCCAATGTCGTTCGTCTTGTAGCGGGCGGAAAGAACGCCAAATCAGGACGGATACAGGGGAAAATTGCAGAGGCACGCCGACAAATCGGAGAAAGCGAACGGCAGGCCATCGCGGCCATCAAGGCTCCTCACAAATTGAGGCGGCTGGAATCTATTCTCTCTGCCCAGCTACCCTTCCACCGCGAATTCATTGCGGAAGGAACGGAATTCACGGCCACCCTCAAAAACCCGCTGACAATGGGAACAGAAACTCTTCCCCCGAAAGAGCTGAAGAATCTGGGCTCCGGGATTCCGCCGTCCAGCACGGTGCACGTCTGGCTCACCACTCCGTTGAATTCAGCAAAGGACCATAAAGGTGCGCCTGTGGAAGCCGTCGTGTCGCAACCACTCTTCTCAAACAACCACCAATTGATTCTGCCCGAAGGCAGCCGGTTTGAGGGTGTGGTGACCCAGGCCGTGCCCGCACGGCGGCTTAACAGGAACGGCAAACTTCGCTTCACGTTCCAGCGAATCGAGCTACCTCAAGGCACTGTTCGAAAAGTGGAGGCCGGACTCCAGGCTGCCAGTGTGGCGAAATCGGCGCACCTGAAAATCGATTCAGAGGGCGGCGCTCACGCTGTAAGTTCCAAAAAGAAATACATCATGCCCGCTATTGACGTGCTGCTGGCAACGTCATCATTCGATGGCGATTCCCAGCAGAGGGCGATCCAGGAAGGCGGCGGGCAAGGTGGAGACATCGCTGGCGGAGCCGTCAGGGGTGGCGTGGGGTTCGGGTTAATGGGCAGCCTGATCGCAATGGCGGCTCGTTCGCAACCGGTCACGGCCGGCTTTGCATTTTACGGCGCGGCCATGTCCGTCTATTCCCACATTATGGGGCGCGGCAGCGAAGTCGTGTTTCCCAAAGATACGGACATGGAGATCCGCTTTGGAACTCACGAGGCGCCGCTACTTCCGCAGAAGCACGCCGCAACCGGGCACGCGAAGTCCGCAGGGAATCATACGACCTGATGTCCCGGCCTTGGCGTTTTTCCGCGCGCTAGGCGCACCGCTTACACACAGGCACCCACACAGCATTGCATCCTGCAACGAGTTGAGCAAGGAAGCGTTTCCGTGCAGCTTTCTCAGGTGGCGAGGCTTTCGGCCCCAACGGCTTTCTCTTTGGCGGGCTCTTCTTTGACTTCCTCGTGGTAGTCGGGCTCGCTGTTAATTGCCCACAGGTCGTGCTGTGCGCCGCAGATATTCTGCGCTGCGCACAGGGCGGTCATCATGGAATGGTCCTGGTTGTTGTATTTGTGCATCCCATTCCGTCCGACAAACTGCAGGTTCTGAAGGCTGGCCTCAGCATAGGCGCGGATGGTCTCAACGCGCTCCGTCCACCCCGGGTCGTACATCGGATAGGCCTTTTGCATCCGGACCACCGTGCCGTCTTCTATTTCTTCGGGGCGGACCAGACCGAGTTGGGCAATCTCGTGCCGTGCCATCTCAATGAGCTTCGGGTCAGGGCTCGCCCAGAGTTCATCGTTCTCGAAAACAAAGTATTCCATTCCCAGACAGCTTTTGCTGGTGTCCGGAACCATGGCGGGCGACCAGTTCTTGAAGTTCTGAATGCGCCCCACCTTCACTCCCGGCTCGTGGACGTAAATCCAGTTGTCGGGTGAGACGTCCTGGCGGTTCACCACCAGGCTGACAATCAGGAAGTCTCGGTAACGCAAATCGTTCGCTGCCCGGAAGACATTTTCCGGCGGGCGTGGGTCCAGTGCATTGATCAGGTCACGAATGGGCATGGAGCTGATGAAGTGAGTGCCTGAAAAGCTCTCCTCGCCGCGCGGCCCGCGAGTTACCACGCTGGTTACTTTGCCTCCCTCGTGGCGGATGCGGACCACGGGGCGTTCCATCAGGATGGGATAGTTCTGCCCGCTGAGCTTATCGGCCAGAGTTTCCCACATCTGCCCAGGGCCGCGCTCGGGATAATGGAACCGGTCGATCAGTGTCTTAGCCTTCGGCGTCTTCGAGGGGAACAAAGCGTTTCGCACCGCGCTCATCAAAGACAGGCCGCGAATCCGTTGCGCAGCCCACGCCGCCTGGATCGATGTGCAAGGCACACCCCAGACCTTTTCAGTATAGGTCTTGAAAAAGATTTGATAGAGACGCTTTCCGAAGCGGTTTGAAACCCACTCCTCAAGGTTGTCTTCTTTGGGAGTGGGAAACAGCGCTGAACGGAAGTAACTAAGAAGAATTCGCACGCTCTCAACAAGCCCCAGACCAAACAGGGCGTTTTTCGCCACCAAAGGATAAAGGAAAAACTTCTTTCGGTAATAGATGCGCGACAGGCGCGGTCTCAGGAGAAACTTGTCGCCCAGCGTCTCCTGCCAAATCCGGTTGACGTCATCCCATTTGGTAAAGAAACGGTGTCCGCCGATGTCAAAAAGATATCCCTTGTAATTAACCGTGCGCGAGATGCCGCCGACTTGCTTGTCCGCCTCCAGCACTACGGCGGCAACCTGGTATCTTGAAAGCTCCAGTGCGGCCGTCAGACCTGCGGGACCCGCCCCGATGATCACGACGGAAGCTTTTTCAGGTGCTCCCATTTCCGACACAACATTTCCTCCTAAGCTCTTTTTCTAGCGGAAAAGTGCCAGCTTACGCGCGCCAAAATTCCACCCGAACACCACGACACCGCTCACAGCTTTGCCAATCATGTAGTAAATTTTCAGCTTGGACTGGAAGAACCAAAGGATCAGTTCGTTGGCTCCCAATCCGACAACACCGATCAACGTGAAGATCGTCATCTCGGCCGGCGTGCTCACGATGCGCCGGCGCTCGAACACCCAGGTCCGGCACAGAGTGTAATTCACTATGGTGCCGCCGACAAACCCCAAGGGCGCAGAGACGAGGTAGTTCACCTTGAGAAACTGCGTCAGTGAAAAGAGCGCGAAGGTGTCGCAAACAAACGCTAAACCTCCTACAATCAGGTATCGCGCTAATTCCCGCCGGACGGCAGAACCAGTCCCGCTCCGGCCCGTCGGCAGCCCGGTACCGTTTGAAACAGTCTGGCTCCCGGCCGCTGGAACATCCATTGCTTCCGTCATATCACTCCTGCTTTTAACCTGGTCTGCTGACGGCTAAAGCGCTTCAGCTATCTCAAGTCTTTAGCCCCCTGCTTCTCGGTACACCGATTCCAGTGCCCCCAATTTCCCCGATATTGTACACTAAACACGTTACCGCAGGGGATAGGCATTGATGGAATGCTCACCCACTACCGTTTGGCAGGCACACGCCGGCGTTTCGTCAAGTTCCCCCAAATTGGGACTCGCCGGTTGCGTTTCAAGGCGGTAATCCGGAGCTCGTGGTAGGATACGTTGCTGCACCAACGGATCGGCTGCCTCCAGCGTGGTGCAGGAGTGATTGATGTATGCGCCCGGGTGACCCTAACGGATGTGCTGGTTCGTGCAGCGCCGGAGGCCGTTGGTTGTTTAGCCTGGGTACAATGAAAACATCAACACGAGATCACCTCTTCCTGGCGGGATTGACAGCAGGCGCGATCCTGGTTCAGGGCTACCACTTCGGGACTGAAGACCAGGCCATTTACGTGCCCGCCATAAGAAAGATTCTGGACCCTACCCTCTACCCGCACGACTCCGAGTTCTTTCTCCCGCAGACCCGCGCAACACTGTTTGGCAATCTCGTGGCCTTCATGGTTCGGTACACGCATCTTTCGTGCGCGGCAGTACTGTTTATCATTCAAATTTCATCCATTTATCTCATTCTTTTAGGTTGCCTGAAGCTCACTCGCCGTCTGTTCCATGAGTCGAGCGCCCACTGGGCAGGCACGTGCCTCGTTGCCTCACTGCTGACGATCCCCATAGCGGGAACTGCGCTTTACATTGTTGACGAATACACGCATCCCGGCGCGCTGGCCACTTTTGCACTGCTTTTCGCCCTGCTCGCAGTTTTTCCCGGTGAAACACCGGGCAAGCCTGTTGATCGAGCTTGCCTGCGGCCTCGGCCGCTGCTCTGGATAATCGTCTGGCTGGCGGCTGCGGCGCTGGTCCACATCCAAATGGCCTTCTACGGAGCACTGTTTCTGGCGTTTTTGCTTTTCAAAATGCCAGCTCGCGCGGAGTCGCTGACACTCTCCGCTATACTTCCTCTGCGATCGTTATGGGAGCCAGCCTCCGCCGCGTGGAAGAAGGCAGCCCGGACTCGCACCGATCACTATCTTCTTCTCTGGCACTGGTACGAGCTGCTTGGGGTCGTGGCTCCGCTGGCGATTCTGGAAGGATATGCGCGGCTCGCGCGGCGGCATCAACTTCCGCGGCTGGCATACCTGTGCCGCCGTTTGGCGCTGTACGGATTGTTTGGGTTAACCGCCGGAGTGGTCCTAACGATACCGGCCAGGTTCGAAAGGCTAACGCCCTATCAGCCGATGCGCACGTTCCACATTCTTTACCTGCTTTTCTTCCTCGTAACCGGCGCGTTGATCGGCAAGTGGGTATTGCGGAATTCGCTCTGGAAATGGCTCGTCTTTTTCGTCCCGCTCTGCTGTGGAATGTTCTATGCTCAACTGCAGATTTACTCCGGCAGCCCGCACATTGAGTGGCCCGGCGCTCAGGACCCCAACCCCTGGGTGCAGGCTTTTTTGTGGATCCGCCACAATACTCCCAAAGACGCTTACTTCGCACTCAACCCGCGTTTCATGAAGCTTCCGGGAGAAGACTACCACGGATTCCGTGCCATGGCTGAGCGCAGCAGGATGGCAGATTACGTTAAAGATCCCGCAGTCGTCGCGCTGTTTCCCGATATTGGTAATGAATGGCTCAAACAGGTCACCGCTCTCCAGGGTTGGAAGCACTTTACCGTAAAAGATTTTGTGCGTTTGAAGCAGCAGTTTGGCGTGGGATGGGTCGTGCTGGAACAGCCCGGCGTTCCCGGTCTCGATTGTCCCTACCAGAACAGCCGCGTGCGAGTGTGCAGAATCGAATGAAGTGTGGGCCGTGAATTGTTACAAGATGCGCTCCAAATTTGGAGCCGGTCAGTTCAGCCAGAGGTTTCAGGCATAATCGAGACTTCGTCGAGCCGGATAAAATCCTGAATGACCTGCTCGTCCGAGTCATCGAGTTGACTCATCGGGCCAAAGTAAGCGACACGGCCGTCCACCAGGAAAACAACTCGGTCAGCCAGTTTCCGGGCCAGCTTCACGTCGTGCGTAACCACCACTGAAGTCAGGCCGGTCTGTCTTTTAAGCTTAAGGATCAGGTCCCCAATCAACTGAGCCATCAGAGGATCAACCATAGTGGTCGGCTCGTCATAGAGGATCGCTTCAGGTTCGGCGGCAAGCGAACGGGCGATGGCTACCGCACGCTTCATGCCTGTGCTCAGGTCTGACGGCATCAGGCCGCCGACTTCCTGCAGGTCAACCAGCGACAATAATTCGCCCACGCGGGTCTGGATGGCATCTTCAACAAGACGCTCGCCATGTGCCACGCGCTCCCGCAGCGGATAGGCAACGTTCTCCCCAACCGTCAATGAATCAAACAGCGCTCCGGATTGAAAAACCATGGTGACGCAACGGCGCACGGCAAAAAGTTCCTCCTCCGCCATTGCTGACACTTCCCTGCCGGAAACGAACACGCGGCCTGCGTCCGGTTGCAGAAAACCGAGGATATGCTTCAGGGTGACGCTTTTGCCTACGCCGCTGCGGCCCAGCACCACAACCATTTCACCGCGCATTACCTCGAAACTTACGTCAACCAGCACAGGAAGTTCGTCAAACGACTTATAGACGTTCTGAAACTGGATGTACGGCCGGCCGGAATCTTCCTTTTCATCGCACCCACGTATCATGTCGCATCCCGATTCATTCCGTTTCGTCTAGTTTAGCCCCCAACGCCTTGGCAACGGAATCTGATTTCTGTAAGCCCGAAGCCGCCGCAAAGGTTTCAAGCCGCTTCCTGGCGTATTCGTACTCTTCCGGAGTATTCATATTATCGAAAACAGAAGGCGTGAAGCCAGCGCGGGCAACATCCCGCCACGGAATTGCGTTGCAATGGACCATATGGAAGAAACCACTGACCTTGTTTGCTCCCAGCGCGAGCCTGGTTCGCACGGCATAGAGCGCCCGGCGGCGATATACGGCGCACAACGGCTGGGGACGGCCGTCCCGCGAACAGGAGACGGTCACATCGCTTCCGGAATTCAGTGCACGCACCGCAAGGTAAGTAAGCATTCTGCCATTAACGAACGGCAAATCACACCCGAGAACAATGTTGAATTCCGTTCGGGATTTGAGGAGCGCGGTATAGATCCCGGCCAACGGCCCGCGTCCGGGAATTTCATCGGGAACCACGGGCACGTCGAAACAATCCAGGGAGTCCGCAGAGCCGCCCACGACAACCACACGGTGCGCCACGGTGCGCAACAACCGGATTTGGCGTGGCAGCATTCTCTCCCCCTCGATCAGGAGAGAAGCCTTGGGCTGCCCCATCCGCTGGCTTGTCCCGCCCACCAGCACAAAACCAGTCAAATAATTAGTCCACCCAGACGGTGATTGTCTCTGAAAATTCGCGCTCATTTCACTATCGTGCGTGCCGGTCTCAACTTCATAGTTTACACAAAACACAGGACATCTTCCACGATCAACCCGAACAGTCCTCCATTCACGGAAGTTGCTACATAATCACAGAAAATACAGTGGGACTACAAAAACTAGTTGCGATTATAGATCGGTGTGGTAAATTCGGGCAGTATGGGCAGCGGGAATTCATTTGTCAAAACCACTATGGAGCGTCTGAACTCCGCGCCGTGGCGCAAGCGTCTGATCATAATCGCGGCATCTGTCATCGCCATTGAAGGATTGATTCTTGCCGCAATCATTCACAGACGGCACGTGGCGGAGAAAGCTCTTGCCACCGAGGCTTCACTGGCGGCAAAGGACGCAAAGATAATTGCCTCGGAGCGCGAGGTTCGATCAGTAGAAGCCCTTCCTCCCCGGACAACCTTCAGTGATTTTCTGTCAGGTCAGGGATTGGAGGCCAACACCATCCAGAAGGTTGTGCAGGACACACGCCCGGTCTACAATCTGGCGAGGGTTCGGGCGGGCAACCAGGTCACGATGGTCACATCAGCGCAGGGCAGGTTGAAAGAGATCGGCTACGAAATCGATCCCGAGCACATGCTCTGGATCAGGCACCAATCGCCCGGGTTCGATGCCAGCGTCAAGGAGATCCCCTTCGTCACCAGGGTAGCTGCCGTCTCGGGAGCAGTGCATAGTTCGCTTTTCAACGCAGTTGAAGAACAGGGCGAGCAGGACCAGCTCACGCTCAACTTTGCCGACATTTTTGCCTGGGATTTTGACTTCAATACCGACACCCAGAACGGCGACCACTTTGAAGTTATCGTTCAGAAGAAGTATTTGAACGGGCAGTTCGCCGGTTATGGAAAAATTCTGGCCGCGGAATACGACAGCGGAAAACAGCATTACCAGGCTGTGCTGTTTCGTGACCCTTCCGGGCAACCGGCCTATTATGCGCCGGACGGCAAGGCGGTCAAGAAAGCCTTCTTGCGATCCCCTCTGAGGTTCGCCGCACCCATTACTTCGCGATTCAGCTATCATCGGTTCCATCCCATCCTCAAGCGATACCTGCCCCATCTCGGTATTGATTACGGAGCACCGATGGGTAGTAAGGTGCAGGCCGTCGGCGACGGCACGGTGATTTTTGCCGGCTGGGACGGTGGCGGCGGCAGAGAGGTAAAGCTGCGGCACGCCATGGGGTATGAGACTTTCTACCTTCACCTTTCGCGCATTCTGGTGCACCGCGGCGAGCATGTCCACCAGGGGCAGATCATTGCACTGACCGGCAGATCGGGGCTCGCCACAGGTCCGCACCTCGATTTCCGGATCGAGCTTCACGGGAAATTCAGAAACTTCCTCGCGCTCAAGCTCCCACCCGCCCGATCAGTGGCAAAGAAAGACTGGCCGGCGTTTGAAAAGGTACGCGGCAGGATGCTCGATGAGCTCGCAAGCCTGCACAGCCGCAAGGCGGGAGTGGAGCAGGCATCGCTTCGCTCACCAGGGTCGGATCAGAAAACTCGCCGTTGATCAGAGTTTCCTGCCCTGGCACAACTTCGAAGTAATCCCATCTGCAAATGAAAAGCGGCTCACGCCGTCATTCGTGGGACTCGGTGCGCTCCAGGCCGGTCAGGCGATAGTCGGGACCGGCCGTGAAGGTCGGGTGATAGACGTTTATTCTTCCGTCACGGAGTCTCAGGGTGAAGACATGCCCATCGGGCTCCGTTGCCGCGTGTGCCGGAACATGGAAAATCCGGTCGTCGATAAATTCCGGCCAGGCATTCTGAATGCGCTGGCGGAAAACATCGAGGCTCGGCTTTTTCGTCTTTAGAAACTGTGCGGGATCGATCAGGGAATAAGCGGCCTTGAAGTCGTGCAGGTGCAGCGCTGAGATGAAGCTGTAGAGCACGTAGTCACGGTTATGGGTATATTCGGTCCGCAACGGAATGTAGGCGTCGTTTTTCCAGACGTAGGCCGTAACCGCCTGAAACCCGCGCCCGCTCTCCCTGGGTGAAGAGGGAAACACCAGCAGGCCGGGATCGGCCCGGCCGGCTGCAATCATGACGGGGACGTTCCCTGCCCCTGCTTTTTCAAACTGGATTGAACCGTAGTTGTAGCCTGAATACGAAGTCTGGATAGAGCGGCCGTCCCATACGAGGGTTGCATGGTTGTTCTGAAAGCGGAAAATCACAGGATACGGAATCGCCGTCATCCCTCGATAAACAACCACGGCGAACAGAGGCGCCGCGTCTCCTGGTCCCCGTAAAACTTGCACCGTAAGCGCACCGCCTTCAACCGCCAGGTATGACGCTTGCCACATCTTCCCATCCCAGGAAAGCAGGTAAAGCACCGGACTGACTTCTACCGTTGCGTTCTGCCCCTGGCCCGCAGGGATCCATTTGACAACAACCACAGGTGCCCCGGCGCTACCGAGGCCGCTGAGTGCTTCCATGCCGATGGTTGAATCGTCAAATGCCTGGTGCCCAATCTGCGAAGGGTCAAATCCCAGTGCTCGCCCTAACGCCTGAACGTCCGGCGTGTGGACGCCGCCAACTGCTGTCTGGATGGCATCGAGCCCCGGCCCGGATTCCGCAGGCCGAGTTCCCTCCATTGCCCCCTTTTCCGCAGTCGCTTGAACTTGCCATGTCAATGGCATGGTCACGATGGGAGCGGCCAAAAGTGCTGGATAGTCTGGCGACTGTCCGCCAGAAGAAACCAGCGGTGGAGCAGCAACTATGAGCACCAACACGGCTTGGGCCGCCAGCAGCAAAGCGCCCAGCCATTTTCCAGGCGGAATGTTACTGAGGAAAGAGATCAGAGATCGCAAATCAACATCATCGGAGTATGGCAATTGGAATGTTCCTTCCTTTAAATCAGTCATTATAGCCTGCCGCATTGAAGGCACCAAGCGCAGCCGCTGCCCTGGCTATGGACTTGACACCAAAGCCATAAAAATAGTAAATTAGCACTCTTGGATGGAGAGTGCTAATCAGGGCGTGGCACACACTCTCCAAGAGTAAGTGACCTGTTTTCAATAATTAATAAAGACGGGCTGCAACTGTCCTCCGCTAAACTGATATTTTAAAGAAACCAGCATGGCGAAGGATGGCTGCCCGAAACAAAGGCAAACGAGGAAAGGAGAAGCTACACAATGAAGTTAAGGCCGTTGCAAGATCGGATTTTGATCAAACGCGTCGAAGAGAAGGAAACCGTGAAGGGAGGAATTATCATTCCCGACTCGGCGAAAGAAAAACCCCAGGAAGGCGAAGTCGTTGCCGTCGGCAATGGAAAGAAGACCGATGACGGCAAAGTGATTCCGCTCGACGTGAAGGCGGGCGATCGCGTCCTGTTCGGGAAATACTCCGGCAACGATATCAAGATCGACGACGAAGAATATCTGATTCTCCGTGAAGACGAGATCCTGGGCGTTCTGGAAAGTGCGAAATCCGCCACAGGCAAGAAGTAAGCAACCCCCTGCTGCGTGAACTGATATTGGAAATTTCAAGACTCCGCCAACAGGCTTGAACCGCCGGGCGGACGCAAAAAATTTGGAGGAATTTAAAAGATGGCAAATGCAAAGCAGATTGTACATGGAGCGGAGAGCCGCCAAGCGATTCTCCGCGGCGTCAACAAGCTGGCTGACGCTGTGAAGGTCACGCTGGGGCCGAAGGGCCGCAACGTGGTCCTCGACAAGAAGTTCGGTTCTCCGACCATCACCAAAGACGGCGTGACCGTTGCGAAAGAAATCGAACTGCCGGACTCCATGGAAAACATGGGAGCCCAGATGGTGCGCGAAGTCGCGTCCAAGACCTCCGACGTCGCCGGCGACGGCACCACCACCGCCACGGTTTTGGCCCAGGCGATTTTCCGCGAAGGCGTGAAGAACGTTGCGGCCGGCGCCAATCCGATGGCCATCAAGCGTGGAATCGAGACCGCAGTCCGCACGATTTGCGGCTACGACGAAACGACCAAAGACGGTTCCAGGAAGCACGTGAAGGGCGAGCTCGAGAAGCTTTCGAAGCCCGTCGAAGGCAGCATGATCGCCCAGGTCGGCGCGGTTTCGGCCAACAACGATTTCACCATTGGCACCATCATTGCCGAAGCCATGAAGAAGGTCGGCAAGGACGGAGTGATCACTGTGGAAGAATCCAAAACGATGGAAACGGAACTGGAAGTCGTCGAGGGCATGCAGTTTGACCGCGGCTACCTTTCACCCTATTTCGTCACCGACCCCGAACGGATGGAATGCACCCTTGAGAATGCGGTGATCCTGATCCACGAAAAGAAGATCAGCTCGATGAAAGACCTGCTTCCCCTGCTTGAACAGATTGCCAAGTCAGGCAAACCCCTCGTGATCATCGCTGAGGAGGTTGAAGGCGAAGCGCTGGCCACCCTGGTGGTCAACAAGCTGCGCGGGACCCTGCAGTGCTGCGCGGTGAAGGCGCCGGGCTTCGGCGACCGTCGCAAGGCCATGCTGGAAGACATCGCGACCCTGACTGGCGGCAAGGCCGTCACGGAAGACCTCGGCATCAAGCTCGAAAACGTGAAGCTTGAGGACCTGGGCAAGGCCCGAAAGGTCACCATCGACAAGGACAATACCACCATCGTCGAAGGCGCTGGCAAGAGTGAAGCCATCGAAGGGCGCGTGAAGCAGATTCGGGCGCAGATCGAAGAAACCACTTCCGACTACGACCGCGAAAAGCTGCAGGAACGCCTGGCCAAGCTGGTGGGCGGCGTTGCCCAGATCAAGGTCGGCGCGGCAACTGAAACCGAGATGAAGGAAAAGAAAGCTCGCGTTGAAGACGCCATGCACGCTACCAAAGCTGCCGTCGAGGAAGGCATTGTTCCGGGCGGTGGCGTTGCCCTTGCTCGCTGTATCCATGCCCTTGAAAAGCTGAAGGCCGACGAAGACGAGCAGATCGGTATCAACATCGTGAAGCGGGCGCTTGAAGAGCCGCTGCGGATGATCACTTCCAACGCCGGCTGGGAAGGCGCCGTGGTGGTGGAGAAGGTCCGTGCCAACTCCAACGCCAACTTCGGCTTCAATGCCCAGACTGAAACCTTCGGCGATCTGGTTGAGGCCGGCGTCATCGACCCGACCAAGGTCACCCGTACCGCTCTCCAGAACGCGGCGTCCATCGCCTCTCTGCTGCTGACGACTGAGGCGCTGGTCAGCGAAATTCCAGAGAAGGAAGAGAAAGCTCCTGCAATGCCTCCCGGAGGCGGCATGGGCGGGATGTACTAAGAATACCGTCAACCCTTACAGGTTGGCCGCAAGAACCAGGGGCGGGGACAAGTTCCCCGCCCTTTCTATTTTCCATTGCTGCCTTGTATTTTCTGCCGGGTCTGCGTGCGAGCAGGGTCGCCGGACATCGTCTTCTTTCCCCGGCCTCGAGCGCCATCCGCAACACCTAGCATCAAATCGACCAGTTCCACGTAAGCAGGAATCACTTCCGGCGCGAAGCGCTGGAGTTCGGCGATGTGCCGCTGGAGTGTTGCCCAGTCGCCGCGCACGGCAGGCCCCGTTAAAGATTTGCGGCCGCCGTATTCAACAAAATTGTTCACCGTTTCCGCGACAAATTTCCCAAGCGTTGGCCGGATCACCTTCTTTGGCACACCTGCCTGCTGCAGCAGTCGCTCGGAGCAATCCATCAGAGTAACTGTTGTGGGGCACACCAGAAATGCGCTCAGATGGTAGAGCGGCTTGAATTCTGGCGCAATGGTGAACGACTTGCCGCCAAGAGCCTTCACCCACTGGCGCGCAACGGCAACGGCACGCTTGTCGCCCTCCACGGCCCAGAAACAGCCTGGAAGATTTCGAACGCCTGCCGAAGGATTCGGAATGGTTTGGTAGGGATGAATCGAGCCGATAGCGGCGCCCCGCTCCTTAAAAGCAGCAAGGACCGAGGCGGGCAGCGAGCCGCAAGCGTGAAGAACAATCTGCCTTGACCATTCTTCGCGGTAGCGGGCGATCCTGCGCGAGACCGGGCCGATCGCTGAGTCCGAGGTTGTGATCAGAATGATATCTGCATCAGCAAACTGGCGGTCTTTAAGCTCCAGCACCGTGCCGCCGCCGATGAATCGCGCAGCCTTCCTGGCGCGCGACACTTGCCGGGCCACAATAAACTCGACCTGCACCCCTGCACCGAGAAGCAATCTGCCCATGGCCTGACCCAGCCGGCCGGGCCCCACAATTGCAACCGTTGAGTCTAGCCGCGTTCCCATTTGCTCACCTCTCGCTAGTTCCAGCGTGGCCAAGGTCCAGAATTTCAGCAGTTTAATCCTCTCCTGCTTGGCAGCTCTGCGTTTAAGCCCGCAAAATCATTTTCCGATAAAGGAAAGATAAATGGTTTACAACCGAAGGCATGATGGCGCCAGAAAATTTCCGATGTTTTTTCGCGACCCTTTCTGTTGCGCTGCATCAAAAAAATTGAAGTGATAGAGAAAGAGGCCGAGGATATGCAAGACATTGTTGCTCGCACATTTATTGTCATTATGTTCGTGGTGTACACCGCGATTGCGCTGGTCTTCGTGGCTGCTGGATTTCGCAAATGGATCTGGGAACCGGTCTTCGGGAAAGTTCTGGCGCGACATCCGGAAAGAAATTTTCGCAGGATACCATCCACCCACCATCAAGGGAGCTCCTCTTAATTCTCCCGAGGCCGCTCTTCACTCTCTTCTGCAACCGAGAGAAATCCCGCTTCTTTTTCACGCAAGACTTTCACGCGGTCGCGTAATTTTGCGGCCTTCTCAAATTCAAATTCCTTTGCCGCTTCGCGCATCTGAGCTTCCAGACCCCGAATCAGCTCGTCCAACTGGGCCTGCGAGGTAAACTCTTCCGCATCGGCTTCGGTTGGGACCGTCACGTAGTCCGCCTCAACAATCCTGGCCAGCGCCATATCAACAGGTTTGATGATGCTCGCCGGAGTGATTCCGTTCTCCTCGTTGTACTGGAGCTGTTTGTCGCGGCGGCGATCGGTTTCAGCAATTGCTTGGCTCATGGAGTCCGTCATTCTGTCGGCGTAGAGAATCGCCCGGCCGTGCAGATGCCGCGCGGCGCGTCCCATGGTCTGGATCAGCGCGCCTGCCGAGCGCAGGTAGCCTTCCTTGTCGGCATCGAGAATGGCGACAAGCGAAACCTCCGGCAAGTCCAGGCCCTCGCGCAGCAGGTTGATGCCGATCAGCACGTCGAATTCGCCGCGGCGCAGGTCACGAAGGATCTTCACGCGCTCCAGCGTCTCAATTTCCGAATGGAGGTAACGGCATTTGACGCCCACTTCTGCATAGTATTCCGCCAGGTCTTCAGCCATGCGCTTGGTCAGGGTGGTCACCAGCACGCGTTCGTTGGCTTCGGCGCGCTTGCGAATTTCGTCCAGCAGGTCGTCCACCTGGTTGCGCGTGGGCCGGACTTCGATTTCCGGGTCCACCAGGCCCGTGGGCCGGATGATCTGCTCCACCACTTCCCCGCCCGTTTTCGTCAATTCGTAAGGCCCCGGAGTTGCGGAAACATAGATGGTCTGCCGTGCACGGTGTTCGAACTCTTCAAAGGTCAGCGGCCGATTGTCGAGCGCCGAAGGCAGCCGGAATCCATATTCCACCAGGGTCTGCTTGCGCGAACGGTCGCCGCGAAACATGCCGTGAAGCTGCGGAACGGTCTGGTGGCTTTCGTCGATGAACATCAGCGCGTCGTGCGGGAGGTAATCCAGCAGGGTAGGCGGCGGCTCGCCGGGCAGGCGGCCTGAAAGGTGGCGCGAGTAATTCTCAATGCCGTGGCAGTAGCCCATCTCTTTCATCATTTCCAGATCAAACATCGTCCGCTGATGGATGCGCTGCGCCTCCACCATCTTCACCTGCTTTTCCAACTCTCCGCGCCACCACTCGAGCTCGCTCTTGATGCCATCAATGGCTTTTTCGCGCTGCTCGCGAGGCATTACGTAGTGCGTCCTGGGATAGATCGGCAGCCGCGTCAGGGTCTGCTTCACCTGCCCGAGCAGCGGGTCAATCTGCGACAGGGACTCGACTTCGTCGCCCCAGAGCTCGATGCGATACGCGTTGTCTTCGTAAGTCGGATAGACTTCGATCACATCGCCGCGAACGCGAAAACTTCCCCGGCGGAAATCGATGTCGTTCCGTTCGTACTGAATGTCAACCAACCGCCGCAGGATGTCGTGGCGAGTGATCTGCTGGCCTTTTTCAAGGAGCACCAGCATGCCGTAGTAGGCTTCCGGCGAGCCGATGCCGTAGATGCAACTGACGCTGGCAACAATCAGGCAGTCGCGGCGCTCGAACAGCGAGCGCGTGGCCGACATGCGCAGCTTGTCGAGCTCGTCATTGATGGTGGCTTCCTTTTCGATATAGACGTCGCCGGAGGGAATGTAGGCTTCGGGCTGGTAATAGTCGTAGTAGCTGACGAAATACTCGACGGCGTTCGCGGGGAAAAATCCTTTGAACTCATGATAGAGCTGCGCCGCCAGCGTCTTGTTGTGCGCCAGGATCAGCGTCGGGCGGTTGATCGCCTCCACCACCTTCGCCACGGTATAAGTTTTTCCCGATCCTGTAACGCCCAGCAGCACCTGGTGCTGCGCCCCGTCTTCAATCCCGCGCACCAGTTGCTCGATGGCCGTCACCTGATCGCCGCGCGGCGCGTAATCGGAAACAAGCTTGAAGTCCATTGGCTCTCTGGATTGCAGAGGTCGTAACCGCTGAAGAATTCATTATATCCCGCAGGATACCTGGAGATGTGTTTTCTCCATCGCGGGCTTTTTGCTGTTACGAGCCCTCATTGGGTCGCCGTCGCGGGCAATTCCGTTCGAGAAATGAATGGTGGAATCTTATCACGTAATATAATATTGAACTGCGACAGGCAGGGCGGAGACCAATGAAATTTTACTCTTTCCAAATCGTCATTGAGAAGGAGCCGGAGGACGAGGGCTACTATGCCTATACCCCCAACGTTCCCGGCTGCTTCAGCAACGGAAAAACCATCGAAGAGGCCAAACGCAACATCCGGGAGGCCGTCGAGCAGCACCTCGCATCCATGCTTTCGCACGGCCAGGCGGTCCCGCAGGAGGGCCGGCTTGTGCATGTGGAAGAACTCACTGTCGGCGTGCCCGAATGACCCGCCTTCCGCAAGTGACGGCCCGGGAGCTTATTCGCTTCCTGAAATCCCAGGGGTTCGTCGAGGACCGGCAGTCTGGAAGCCATCTCACCTTATGGCATCCTGAACGGCGCCTTTCGGTTACGATTCCAGTCCACACCGGTTGCGACATTGGACGGGGGTTGGCCGCCCGCATCCTCAAAGACGCCGGCTTTACTGTCGACGACTTTCTGCGGTTACGATAAGGCGGGCGGCGGTCACCTGGTCGCCGCGCGGCGCGTAGTCGGAAACAAGCTTGAAGTCCATTGGCTCTCTGGATTGCAGAGGTCGTAATCGCTGAAGAATTCATTATATCCCGCGGGGTAGCCGCGACGGTGGCTTGCCCGTCGTTGCTCTTTTGTGCGCAACGATGACGAGTCGGCGACGCAGAAATTTGCGTCGGCGCTACCATTTTTGGCAAAAGTGTTAACAGCGTTAACACTCTTGTCGGGCCCTAGCGGCTCAACCCGCGCAGAGGCGCATGTCAACTTTCAGGACGAAGACGCCACCATCCGGGCCGCCCTCCATTCGGTCCTTCCAGCGTTGAGATTCGAGCGCGAATTTGATTTCCGGAAGCCGGCGGTCAGCAAGGACTTGCCTGCTGACCCTCAGTCGCCACGTCCATCCCGGGGAGTCCTTGTGGCTGAAAAAGAAGGACATCACGTCCTCGTCCTCGTCCGGGCCAGTTTGCCCAGCATGAACTGATATTTCGGGGATTTTGCTCTGAAGGTAATCCTTCAGATCGGATACCCTCTTCTCATCAGGCGAAATGATCATCGAAGTTCCTCTTTGGTGAACAGCCCGCCGCTCCCGACAACCCTGCGGAGGCCTCTATCTTAGGGAAGGACTTCCTCCCGAAAGAATTTATCCGCAAGTTTAGAATCAAGCGTTTTGAGCCTCTCGTAGGCCTTGATGACTTCCGAGTGCTGACCGTCCGCTTTGTAAGCAAGACCTAGGCTATACCATGCGAACGCGTCGCCGGGTTTAAGTTTCACCGCTTGCTCCCCGGCGGCAACCGCCTTGCCGTACTCGCCAAGCCCCACATAGGCACTCCCCAGGATGATCCACAAACGTTCGTACGTGGGCTCGACATTTACGACCTGCCGCAATAGATCCACCGCATTTTGGTACCTCCCAACTTTGACGAGAATTCTTCCGAAATTGTCCCATGCGGTTTCGTCATCTGGTTTGACCCGGAGAGCTGCTTCGAATGCCTTCAATGCCTTGCCCTCCTGGCCAAGGTTGTCATACACAACGCCGAGGAAAAGCCATGCGTCCCCATCGTCAGGTTTGATCCGAACAGCTTCCTGGTACGCGCTCGCCGCCCTTGCACCGTCGCCTAAGCTGCTATAGGCGGAGCCCAATTCCCTCCAAGCGAGCTCGTCTTCTGGTTTTATCCGGAGGGCTTCCTGGTACGCACTCACAGCCTTCTCCTGTTCACCCAGGGTATCGTAGGCAATGCCTAGCTCAAACCAGGCAGCTTCATCCTCCGGTTCTAACTGGATGGCTTTCTTGTAGGCGGTCGCAGCGACCTCGTACTTACCAGCCTTGAAGGCTGCGTACCCAAACTCGAACCACAAGAGCTCTGCGAACTCGCTGGTGCCTTGGCTCGTGCCGAAAGCACCGGTTGATTGCTCTGTGAGCGCCAGTATCCACTCCGCAGGCAAAGCGAAGTTCAGGCTTTGGCCTTCTTTCAGGTAAAACGTGGTGATGCCGACCAATCGCCCTTCGGCGTCGAATAGCCCGCCGCCGCTTGAGCCAGGCGAGATGGCGGCAGATGTCTGTATTACCCGGCCCTTATCGAATTCGCGCAGGCCTGAGATCAAGCCTTCAGAGATCGTCAGTTCCAGACCTTCCGGCGACCCGATGGCATAGACTGTCTCTCCGATGGCAAGTTTTGACGAATCGAGAACACTGACAGCAGGCGCGTTGAGGCTGGCTACGGACAACTCAGCCAGATCATGGTCGGGATCGACACGAATCAATTTTGCAGGCCATTTCTTGCCGTTGTGCTCCACACCGAAGCTAACTCCGTCTTCAATCACATGGCGATTGGTGATGATTTCGTCGGGAGCAATCACTACGCCGCTGCCGAACTCAGCAACCTTGCCACCGGCGTCGAGCGATTCGACCACCACGACCGAAGGAGACACCCGCTTGAAAATTTCCTGCGCGGAAAGCGTCGGGAGGGATTCTTGCCTTGCTGGTGCGGATTGTTTCCCGGTTTGGCCGCACAGCGCAGTTGCGGAGAAGACTACGATCAGCAGAGTGCAAGAAAAGGTGTGCTTGCGGCTCGTCATTATTGCTCCTCCACCTGAGCAACGATCTGTTGCGCTGGATTATACCACGTTCCCCAAGGCTCGAGTGCTGGCGTCGCAGCCGATTTTGCTTGACATCACTGGCCTAGCATGGTAGTCTTTCCATCGTGCCGGAAAGCGGGCGGCATTTGTGGCGCCTGGGACAAATGGGACAAAAAAGATGTTATTTTTAAAAACGAACCCGAGAAGTTATTGAAAACAAATGGTCGGGCACCAAAAACGAACCCGAACGAACCCAAAAACGAAGCCGGGAAGTTGTTGAAAACACGTAGCTGTGGAAAAAGCGAACCCAAAACGAACCCAAAACGAAGCCG
>JAJYLL010000181.1 GCA_021787735.1 Acidobacteriota bacterium
TCAGCGTTACCCTTTTCGAGAAAACCCCCATTTCATGGGCTTTCTCGCAGTACAACGACCGAATTCAAGAACCAGGTCCCTGCATCCAATTGGGCCTGTTCAACTTATGATGGGACAGTACTGATTTCAACTCTCAAATCCGGTGAGAGGATTGCCCTTCAAAATGGAATCTGCGAAGATCAGTTATTGAGCCCCGAATAATTCAATTTTCTGGAGGCCCCATGCCAGCAGATCCTCAATCACCCAGCCGCATCATCCTGGAAGGGCGCGACCGCGCCGGTGCGCGTTCCATGCTAAAAGCCATCGGCTTCACGGATGAAGACCTCGCCCGGCCCATCGTGGGAGTGGCCAACACGTGGATTGAAACCATGCCCTGCAACTATCATCTGCGACGACTGGCCGCCAAAGTAAAGGAGGGCATTCGCGCGGCGGGCGGCACTCCCATGGAGTTCAACACCATCGCCATTTCCGACGGCGTCACCATGGGCACCGAAGGCATGAAGGCGTCGCTGATCAGCCGCGAGGTGATTGCGGATTCTATTGAACTCGTCGGCCGCGGGCACATGTTTGACGCCATGTTCGCGCTGGTGGGCTGCGACAAGACGATTCCCGCCGGCGCCATGGCGCTGCTGCGGCTGAATGTCCCCAGCGTGCTGCTTTACGGAGGTTCCATCGCTGCGGGCCATTTCCAGAGCCACGATGTCACCATCCAGGACGTTTATGAGGCTATTGGCGCGAACGCGGCAGGCAAAATGTCCGACGCGGAACTGAAGGAACTGGAAAACGTCGCGTGCCCGGCGGCGGGCGCCTGCGGAGGCCAGTTCACCGCCAATACCATGTCGACCGTGATGGAATTCATCGGCCTTTCGCCCATGGGAGCGAATGGAATTCCAGCCATGGACTCCGCCAAGGACGAAGCCGCTTTCAAGGCCGGCCAGCTTGTGATGGATATCTTCCGGCGCGGCGTGCGACCTCGCGACGTGCTCACGCGCAAGGCCTTTGAGAACGCCATTATCAGCGTGGCGGCAACCGGAGGTTCAACCAACTCCGTGCTGCATCTGCTGGCCATGGCGCGCGAAGCGGGCGTGGCGCTTTCCATCGATGACTTTGGCGCTATCAGCGCGCGAACACCGCTGATTGCCGACCTGAAACCCGCGGGGAAGTACGTGGCCGTGGACGTTTACAAGGCCGGGGGCATTCCGGTAATCGCGAAGAAACTGATCGAGGGCAAACCGGGCCTGCTGCACGAAGCCCAACTGACCCCCAGCGGCAAGACGATCGGCGAGGAAGCCCGTGCCGTTAAAGAGACTCCCGGGCAGGACGTGATCCGGTCCGTTACCAACGCCAGGAAGCAAACTGGCGGACTGGTGATCCTGAAAGGCAACTTGTCGCCCGAAGGCTGCGTGGTCAAGATCTCCGGCCACGAACCGCTCCAGCACCGCGGCCCGGCGCGCGTGTTCAACAGTGAAGAAGAGGCGATGAAGGCCGTTACAAGCAAGACCATCAAGGCCGGCGAAGTAGTGGTGATCCGTTACGAAGGCCCGAGCGGCGGTCCCGGCATGCGTGAGATGCTGGGCGTGACGGCGGCGCTGGTGGGCGAAGGGCTTGGCGAATCCGTCGCCCTGCTGACCGACGGCCGGTTCAGCGGCGCAACTCGCGGCCTGATGGTGGGCCACGTGGCGCCTGAAGCCGCGCGCGGCGGACCGATTGCCGCCCTGAAAGACGGCGACACCGTGGTGTTTGACGTCAACGCGCGGAAGCTGGATGTCGAGCTCTCTGCGGAAGAAATTGCAAAGCGACTTGAAGGCTGGAAGAGACCCGAGCCGCGCTACAAGTGGGGCGTTTTTGCCAAGTACGCGGCGCTGGTCTCCTCTGCAGCAGAAGGCGCCATCACCCAGGCAAAATCCTAGCCCAACACCGGAGAGCTGTGGCCCTATTGCTTGATGGCAGAATGGGATTGTGCCAAAATAGGGGTCAATCGGGAATTTGATAGAAATGGCGGTTTGTCTGATTCGGATTGAAACCATAACGGAAGTGCTATTCATAGCGCAGGAGAAGAAGTGTACCCCGATCTTGAAACATTGATTGATCTCCAGCGATTAGATCAGGAAATCGCTGAACTTTCCTCCCGAATCGATACCTTTCCAAACCAAATTCAGTCCATTGAGAAACAGCTAAACGATTTTATCCACGCTCACGAGGAGCGCAAGCAGCACCTGAACGCCAACCAGAGGGAACGCCGCGACATGGAAGGCGAGATCCAGGTGATTCGCCAGAAAATTTCCAAGCACAAAGACCAGCTTTACCTGGTGAAGACCAATGAGCAGTACCGGGCCATGCTGAAGGAAATCGAAGGCGAAGAGGCAAACATTCGCGGCATTGAAGACCGCGTCTTGGAAAAGATGATCGAGTCTGAAGAACTCCAGAAGCTGGTGACGGAAGCCGCAGGCCGGCTGGATTCCGAAAAGGCCCGCGTGGCCAGGGAAAAGGCCGAACTTGAAGCCGCCGCAAACACCAGCAAGGAAGAACGCGACCACTCCGTCCAGGAACGCCAGGAGCTTGCCGCGAAACTCAGTGAGGACATCCTGACGCATTACGAGCGCGTGCGCAAAGGGCGGGGCGGCCTGGCGCTGGCGGAAGTGCGCGAGGGCAAATGCATGGGGTGCAACGTGCTGCTGCGCCCGCAACTCTATTACGATGTTCGCGCGGGCGAGGGCCTTTATGAGTGCGAGAACTGCGCGCGCATCCTCTATTCCCGCGAAAGGCTGTCAACCTCGGCTGAAACCGAGGCGGAAACGGGTGGCCCACAAGCAGTGGCCCCGAATTAGCCCGCTCCTCCGGCCGGAAATTCTCCGGTCAAGGCCAACCTGCAATGCGTGCACCGTACGGGGGCCGGCAGCAAGAACCTCCTTACCCATGACCAACCCGTCAGCTCAAAGTGAACAGATCATCGCGCACGTCGACGGCGGCTCGCGCGGCAACCCCGGCCCGGCGGCTTATGCCGTGGTAGTCAGCACTGCGGGCGGAAACCATCTCGCCTCGCTTTCCAAATATCTTGGGCACACCACAAACAACGTCGCGGAATATGAAGGCCTGCTCGCCGCGCTCAACTACGCACTCGAGCACGGCCACCATCGCCTGCGTGTCATTACTGATTCAGAACTGATGGCCCGCCAGATCGACGGGCAATACAAGGTCAAAAATCCCAATCTGAAAGTGTTGTACGACCGCGCGCGAAAGCTGATCGCGCAATTCGATACCTTTCGCATTGAGCACGTCCGGCGCGAACACAACCGCGAGGCCGACCGTCTGGCAAATGAAGCCATGGACACCGCGGAAAGACAGAAAAAAACTCCGCAGGCCCAAACCGCTGGACACCCACACCGCGAATCGAAAACCAAATCCACCCCGGCAACCCCTTCAAAGCTTCTCCACTCAGCCGCCACCTCCCGCCAGGGCGTTCTGCAATTTGGGGGCTCGCTCCCGTCCGGCGAAGGTGAACAGGTTAATCTGAAAATCGAGCGTAAGTAGTCCGCTGTTCCGGGAGCGGCCTCCGGGCATCCAATCACGAGCCTGAGCCCGGTACTTTTTACTCGGCATTGCAAGATCATCCTCTAGTGAATAAGATGGTGTGTTCAACGGAGGTTTTTGCACATGGCCGATCCTGCATCGCTGTCTGTCCCTTCCATTCAACCCCTGACCGTGCTGACCGAAGAGGAACAGATGTTCCAGGCTGCGGCGCGCGAGTTTGCCGAAAAGGAAATCGGTCCGCACGTTGAGGCGATGGATCGCGAAGGCGCGTTCCGGCATGAGCTGATCGAAAAATTCTTCGAGCAGGGCTTTATGGGCCTCAGCATTCCGGAAGCCTACGGGGGTAGCGGAGGATCGTTCTTTATGGCCGTGCTTGCGATTGAGGCCTTTTCGCGCGTGGATGCTTCCGCCGGCGTGGTGATCGACGTTCAGAACACGCTGGTCTCAAACGCCATTCTCCGCTGGGGGACGGACGAGCAGAAAAAGGAGTTTGCACCCCGTCTGGCGCGCGACACTGTGGGCGCTTACGCCCTTTCAGAAGCCGCATCGGGCAGCGACGCTTTCGCCCTTGAAACCCGCGCCGCAGAAGACGGCGACCATTATGTGCTGAACGGCCGGAAGCTCTGGATTACCAACGCAAAGGAGGCCGGAGTCTTCATCATCTTTGCCACGCTGAACCGTGAGCTTGGATACAAAGGCATTACGGCGTTTCTGGTGGACCGCTCTACGCCGGGGTTCACGGTGGGCAGGAAAGAAGACAAGATGGGCATTCGCGCATCATCCACCTGCGAACTGCTTCTGGAAGATTGCCGCGTGCCCAAACAGAACGTGCTGGGCGAAGTGGGCAAGGGTTACAAGCTTGCCATAGAGACTCTCAACGAAGGGCGCATCGGTATCGCCGCGCAGATGGTGGGCCTTGCGCAGGGCGCTTTCGACCACGCGCTCAGCTACGCACAGGAACGCAAGCAGTTTGGCAAGCCCATCAGCGAATTCCAGGCCA
>JAJYLL010000078.1 GCA_021787735.1 Acidobacteriota bacterium
GCTCGGCTCCGCAGATCCGGTCGGCTTCGGCATCGAGCAGGCGGTTTAACGTCTCTTCCACGGTCGCTTGCACCATCCTGCCCAAATGATCCTGGATCGGTTGTTCGTCGATTTTGATTACCCCGGCCATCTTGACCGAATCGTTTTCCTGCGCCATGCTGGTCTCCTGTGCTGGTTAATTGCTGGCGCCGCTCTCATTCAGCGGCGCCAGCCCTGTTTTTGTACCAAACCAGCTCAGGCCTATTCAAATGTGCGAAAAATAGAGTACGTTATCGATTCCCAAGGCTGAACGTAAGTCCGCTCTACAGACGCACAAGGGCTTGGGACTGTTGCCTGTTCTCCTCCAAAACATGGAGAGAGTTGCTAAGGAAATTGGTTGTGAACAACTGACGCTCATTGCGGGAACGCGGGATGAGATGAAGCTTTTCGCGCGTCATGGCTTCACTGTCGAGGACAGCGATTTGGCACGGTTCGGTATGAAGATGGGCATTGCTATCATGATGGATCGAAGTGTAACGCTTTGACGAAACGTTTTCACACGTGGAGCCAGACTTGCACAAGTCACTCCGTTCTTCATTGTCGCCGGTCACCACGGCCTGAAGGCTCGGCTCTTGCTGTCACTGCCAAAGAGGCTCCCCGGCAGCGAGAACATCGGAGCACTTTGGACATGCCGGATTCTTTTGAACAGCGATTTCTGCGATCGTGCCGCTAAGGGCGTCGTATTGTTTGCGCACGGAAAGTGACGGCGCATACCCTAGCAGCAACTGCAGTGCGTCGCTCACGGCAAGTGCCGCCAAGACACCATTAAAGCTGCTGACATAAGCGGCTGGTCGCCGATTGTTCTGGCTGAGTGTTGTCCTCAGGTAGGAGCGGTTTGCATTGCCAGCTTCCTTCTCAAGCTTTTCCTGGGTCAAAAAGCCCGTACACCACAAGCATGGTCCTCCCGGCACGGCTGCGAATACGTTTCCGCTTATCGCGGCGATTTCTGACAGCTCATCGTCGGGATCAAGGGGGTAGAGCCCTAGCCCGATGTCGATGTACGGGATGCAATAACGCCAAGCGATTTCCTGCAGATCAGCCCGCGATTTCAGATTGTTGACGCAACCAATGACGGCATCAGCACGTTTGAGCGCCTCGATGGCTGGCCTCTCGGGAACAAGCGCGTTTACTGGCGTGAAACGCACTCTACGATTGATCCACCAGATCTTCGATCTGAGCGCTGTCGCCTTTCTGCGGCTCAAAAGGATATCCGCCCACCCGAAAGCATCGGTGGCCACGAGGTTGTCACCCGTGACCCGCTGCGCGTCTATTCCAATGATTTCTCCCACACCTAGGGCAGCGAGTTGCGTGGCTACCTGAGTGCCGCCGCCGCTCAGGCCGACCACCGCGATTGTCGCATCTTTGAGCCGCGACTTTGAAACCGCCGCAGCGACGAGCGGTTGACGGCGATGAAGCAGCAAGTCTTCTGGCTTCGCCTTCGAGCGCGGGAAGGTAACCACATTACCATCACCAAAGAACCGCAGGCTGATTTCCCCGGTCAATGTTGAGCTGTTTGGCAACAGGATAAGGCCAGTCGCGGAAGATTCCCCAAGTACGATGGAACCATGAGGTCGTCCTGGGGCGACCACCTGAAATGCGGGGAGCAGCTGACGGGCGCTCGCCTCGTCATCGCCAGAGAATTGAACGTCTGCACGGCCGGGATGGTAGTGGAAGATAACTATGCCCAGCCCTCGTTCCAATGTCTCGTTGAGGAGCGCGATGTTGTACGCTCCTGTCCATTTCGCGCCATGTCCTGCCGCTCGCACAAACGCTGTTGGCGGTGGCATGACCAGTTCTCGCACGAGGATGATTGTTCCGCGGGGAGTGACTCCGTGAGACACCAGGCCGAAGACGACCGGCTCGTGCTCACCCGGTCGCCGCACTTCCGGCCAAAGCTGCTCCCAAAGGTGACTTGGAACACGCACTTGAACCTGCGGAGTCAGGCGAACCTCCGAAGCATCCCCTCAACAAACTGCAGGGCCGTATGATCTTCCGTCCACCGCAGGTTGAATGAATAGGTGCACCAGTTATCGCCGCCAACCACTGCGGTTCCGTGCTGCGGCTGCGTACCACGAGTCGCCGGAACGACTCTGATGTAGAAGTCGGGTTTTGGCTTTGTCGGGTCGAGTGCGACCAGTGCCTCTGTGGACTCCGGCTGGCATCCAGGCGGGAAGTGCACCTCCGGTAGGCGCACCAGCATCAGCATGCCGTCTTTCGCGCTCACGGCGCCTCGATAACTCTCCTTGAGTTCTGCCGTGAGGCGCTCAATGGACTCCTGTGTCATGGCGACCTCCCTTAGCTGACCGTACCGGGCGGCAGCGCGACGAAGTGCTCGCCGTTCTTGATCTCGATTGTCTGGTCGTTCGTGACCAACTCTAGCTTTTGCCCCAAACGGCGCGCCAAGTCATAGTAGGTCGGCACGCCGGCTTGCTGCTTGATTTGCAGCCCCGTGACGTGGTCGATGTTGAACTCAACCTTCTTCTGTTCGGTCTTGCTCAGTTCCACGAAGATGTGCACACTCGTGGAGACGGTTACTGGATTCATTGCAGTTCCTTCTCTAGGGAGTTTTGATTTGGGCGGCTGTTGGGCCGCCTACCCCTACAATCCTGTGCCGTGTGGACCACCGATTTTGCCGTCCTCGGATGCAGGAAAGTTGCCGGCTTGTATGCTTTTGATTTGTAAGAGGTTAGCTGGTCAGCGGCGAGTGTACCGTCGCTGGGTAACGGGGGACGACTGCTAGCAAATCCGTTGCCGCGTGATTTGGATGGCGAAAATCGCTCGGTCAGCGGCATAGATGTATGAGGCCCGTACGGCACCGTGATCAAAGAAACCTACGAAGCTGTTTGCCGAATCTCGGAAAGCGAATGGTGCAACATCGCGGTTGAACTAGAGAGGTACGCACTTAGCGTCAGCCGCAATCTACGTTGGCGGACGCGAAATCCGATCGAGCTGCCGGGCGGCGAGACTGTGACCTCGATTGTCTCCAAGGCGATTGAGAAACTTTTTTCCGGCGAGCGCGAATGGGATCCGCAAAGGGAGCCGGACATTCGGAAGTACCTTCGCGGCGTCATCGACAGCCTCCTGAATCATCTCGCCGAAAGCCAAGACAATACGCTGCTGACGGCGCCACCGGAGCCCGGATCGACAAATTTTCCGGCTTGGGAGACAGGTTCCCGAAAGCGCGACCCAAGCGTCGATTGGGCCGTTCCGCCCAACCGCTCACCAGAAGCTGCGGCGCTGCGCCAAGAGCAGGAAGCTTTGGAGGACAGGGCACTCGAACTCTTGGTGGAGGAGTGCAGCGCAGACGCCCTCTTGATGTCCGTGTTGGAAGCGATGATGGATGGCTACGACAAGCCCGCCGAAATCGCTGAACATAAGGGCATACCAGTGAAGGATGTATACAACGCGGCCAAACGCATGGACAGGAAGCTCGAAACTGTTAGAAAACGTCTTGCGGAAGAACAATTGGCTTCGGCTGCCGGAAGGAAAACCGTATGAACCGACAAAAGCCAGATAGCCGCGAGTTGCTGCGTAGGATTTCGAAACTGAGCAGCGATGCCGAATGGACTCCTGATGAGAACCAGGAGGTACTCGCAGAAGCCGGAATCCGCGCAACTGAGGTCACCGAGCGAATTGTTCGGCTCGTCGAACGTGGCAAGAGGGAATCGCCTCTACATTGGAAGACGAGGGCTGAGGCCTTGCGTCGTAGTCTTTTGCAGAGAGTACATTCAAGCATTGCCGCAGAAGTAGCTGGGCTAAACCGATCTCAGCTCTTCGACAAGGTGCAGGAAGCAATTCGACGACTGCCAGACCCAGTTGGGCAGCGGTATGCAGTGGCATTCAGGAAATTCGAAGAGGCAACTGAAGACGACCTCCGTTCAATGCTCGAAGAACTTGCTGTTGTTGCGGAAATGGAAAGGGATCAACACTGAATTATGGCGTTCGATCCAATTCGCGAGCGAACTGCTGAACGGCGGGCCGATCTGCTTCTATCTGAACTGCAGATAACCGATCCGGTCGATATTGACATTGAGGCGATTGCGATGACGCGGAGTGCGCTTGTCATCGACGGCGGGCTAAGCGGTGCTGAAGCGCGCCTCACGCGATCTCCCAAGATCAGTTTCATCCGCGTGAATGCTGGTATTCGTGAACCTGGACGACGTCGGTTCGCGATCGCTCACGAATTGGGACACCTTCTGTTGCAGGAATACTCTCAGTTCGCACTTTGCACGGATAAGGATCTTGTCCCGTTTTACACAAATAGCCCAGACGAACTCGAAGCCAGCGTCTTCGCTGGAGCCTTGCTGATGCCGGCGAAAATGTTTGAGCCTCTTTGCCGAACGGCAACGCCATCGCTCGGATATGTGGCCCAGCAGGCAGAGCGGTTCCAGGTGACAATCACGGCGGCTGCCATGCGGTACATCCAATTTTGCCCCCATCGATGTTGTTTGGTTGCCAGCACGGGCGGAAAGATTCGCTATCACCGTAAGACTGACGATTTCGGCTATTTCATTGCGCCCCGTGAGAATTTGAGCCCAGCCACTTACGCTGCCGACTTCTTCAAGGGGGAGCGTTTGCCGGCCAAGATGCAGGAAGTTAAAGCGACCGCTTGGCTTGAGGGCAAACGTATAGACTCCAGCAAGATGATCTGGGAAGAATCTATTGCGATGCCGTCTTATGATTCTGTCCTCACGCTGCTTTGGATTGATAAGGACATCGATCGGTATGTGACCGGCGAGGACGAGTACGACGCGGAACAACAGGAGTCTGATCGGGGTTGGTCGTGGAACCGTTACGGCAAGAAGCGCACGTAACGGTTAGCCTGGCTTCTGAGCATGTTTCGCCAGCAATGCGGCATCTTGCTTCCACACCTTGTCCATGGGCCCCAGACCTACAATCACGTCCGCGAGAACACGACGCGGAGCGTACGCTCGCCCTTGCGCTGCTCAACCCGAAGAGTGAATTCCCTTAAATCTGGGACCGCATAAATTACCGCAGCTTCGGCCACCGCGTTTCTCAGGCCGCGAAGTTTACGCCGTTCCTGAAATGGATAATCGCTGAAGGGACGAAAGGTCTCAGTGCCACGCTGTTGGGGATTGTAGATCGTACTTCCGGAATTGATCGGCGACAGAAACATGCGATCAGCATACTTCGCCACTAATGGCGCAGTTTCAACCGTTATGACCGTGTGCGCACGATCCCGGTACGCCCGAGCATTAAGCAGCGTTTGCACGCGTTCTGACGTTACCCAAAAGAAGACCCGCCCATTCAGCATTTCATACCATTGCTTAGGCGTCATTCCGCGTAAGCACTTGTGGAGGGCACTCTCGCGCATTGGTATTTGATCTCTGATTATTGCCGTTCCGTGTAGCGGATGCGTGAGATTGACTGCCCGCGGCCTGTGTTCACTTTGAATCCTGCGGCGCTGGTCGCCATTAACCTCAAAGAGATCCAGCAGGGCAGATGTGCTCAGTAGCCCATGCTTTTGAACTGACGGCCACACACCCGCCTCCGCCATGTGATACAGGCGAGGATAGTGAGCCGCGAACTGCTCTGGAGTAATCGGCAATTCACCACATCCTGCGATCAATGATGCTTCGACTATCGAAGCGCGTCGAAATCAACGATACGGGCGCAGAGGCGACGCGCTCGACTTCTTCTATGAACCTAATCGTCTCCTCTGTCAATTGCTCGAAACGCCTAGCCTCTCGGTTTTCAATTCGAATGTAATCCGCAAACGTCAAGGCGATATCGGTTGGTGCATTCAGGGAAACGGCGCGCCGCAATAGGTTCCAATCAAATTCGCCGACACGCCGCTTCCGATTTGTCGTCGAGGTCCGCTCAGCCCGCCGCAGTTCGGTCTCCGGAATACCGGAACGCCGTGAAATCTCTTTCCATGTGAGGTTCTGTGACATTGGGCCCGACGTGGACTCTTTCGATGGGTCTTGAACACGAATTGGATAACTCCTGCACACCATAACCACCTTTCGGACGCGGCCTGGCGATATGCCCGCTTCCGCAATACATCCCGCAACGGTCGTGTCGCGCGAAGTGACGTGTGGATAGAAGCCGTGATGCAGACTGAGTCCTGTGCCCTGAGTGCCTTCCAGGAAGACTCGCAGCCCCGCTCGGAATGCGGCATCTAGCACCTCGCGGGATTCGCGAAGAAACGGCTTGAAATCCTTAATATCACGCGCTAATCGCACTGGAGTGCGGTCAGCACCCCGCATTACTTTACGCGCCGTCGCCGCGCCGACACCCTGGCCAGTCGAGCCAATTGTCTTTACGATAGACTTCGATTCCCGTTTTCGGTCGCCATCTTCAATGATCATGGCTTGCGGATCAATCGACAACCGATTCGACGAAACTCCGCAGTCGGCGATCTCCTTCATCAATCCAGCGACGCTAAGGACAGCACCGGGCCCGATGACGAGCCTGGCGGTGCTACACCGCGTCCCGCATGGCAACAGGTGATGTGTATACGGGTCAGGATCTTCGAAGATTTTATGCCCCGCGTTGGGGCCGCCAACCCGAACGAGAACTTCATATTCACGGCCGAGGTAGGATGCAATGTGTCCCTTGCCCTCGCTGCCGTATTCACCGCCAACCAGGACATCGACCAGCCGTTCGGATTCGCGAGCGTACAGTCCCAGGTGTGCGGCCGCTCGCACGAGAACGTCCTCTTTCGTGCACCGGTCAGTTTGAATCACAACGTCCGCTGAACCTGCCAGATCTCCAATGCGCTCCTCCGTCTTGCTGCCGGAAAGTTGAGAGTATGAGCTGAATTCCTTGAACCCCTTAAGTTTCTGCCTCCGTGCGTATCTCTTTTCCAACACATCGCGCGCTGCTTCGAGGTGGACGTGTATCACGCGCGGACCGTATGCTCGTCTGATGGCATCAATTTGGGACATGATGCGAACTGCATCAACGACAATCAGCGCGTCGCCATCGATAGCATCAGCCTTGCGAGCTAGGGCCTCGCAAACCCATGCGCCCTTTGTGCGCCGATCCAGCAGTTCGCCATGTCGTTGCATGGCCCCGCGTTCAGCCTGAATCTTCGGAGCCAGTGATGCGATGATCTCTTTCGTCTTTAGCGGGTGCGCCCCAAAGCGCGCGACGAGCTGGTCGCATAGCGTGGTCTTACCGGCTGAGACCTTTCCCGAGAGTAAGACGATCTGTTTCGGCACTGACGTTTTCCTGCTAGCAGGTGGCAGCCCGTCCTAGCCGTCTGGAGGATCCGACCGAAGGCGCCTTACACCTGCTTTGAGAAATCGAGAGCAGCCTGCGGATGACCTAACGTTTTCTTGCCCGGCAGGTCATAAACGAAGACTTTCACACCTCGGCTGCAAATCTCGTCTAATATCAATTCCCTTACGACTCTCCACGTTCCACCCGCCAAACCACAACCGATTCGCGGCATGTGAATGCTCGCTCCGTGTTGTAGAGCAATCTCGGCAACTTTTCTGAGACACTCCTGCAATGCCAAGTAACGAATCCGTGGCGTTGGTGATGGGCCGTATCCGTGCTGAGCAACCATGCTGACCAGTGAAACGAGGCCATCAACTTGCGCAACATGAATGTTGCCCAATCTTAAATTTCGTTGCGCAAGAGCGTCGTTGGGTGCCGTGAAGATTGAATGCGTTGGCGTGCCGCCGTATCCAAACCATACGTACCCCCGTGTTGTCGGTCTACTGAGACCGCCCAAACAGTCCGGGGCCGGACTACCGTCGATCACCTATTTGAAAGGCGACGCGAGCGAGCCACGTGGCGCGGGTATCAGATTGGTCGTGCAGGTAGTCAACGATGCCGCGCTAACGTGGGGCGGTGGCTTTTCATTGATGCTTCGGAAGAAGTGGCCCACGCTTCAACAGGCATTTCGGTCATGGGCTCCGCAGCTCGCGCAGCAGCAGCTGCGCATTCCAAACCCCGGCCTGCAGCCGCTCTTCCAGGTAGTCCGTAAACTGCTCCAGCCGGCTCGAACGCTTGGGACGGGGCCCATACCTCGGCTGGCTTCCGGTCACCAGGTACTTCCGGATGGTCTTGCGGTCATAGCCCGTAAGGCGGCTGATCGCCTGGATGCTCAGACCTTGTCGCTTCAACTCGTGTATCTGGTCCACGTCTTTCCCCCTTAGCAGATGCCGGCCCTCCTCTGTCGCCAGAGTCAGACTCGGCCTTTTTCCATCGCCAGGGGTTAGGAATTTTTAACCGGCGCTTTGAGGATTTTTACACCGGCCGTGACACCGCGAACGAACTCACGATAGAATCAGCGTAGCCTCAGCGATTTCAGCGTGACGATTGCAGGAGAGTCTTGCCAACCACATACGGTTATTGGACAAATCCGTCTGTACGGGCACTCGTAGAGGGGACAGATCTCGATCCCACCGAGGTCATCGCGGCTAAGGCGTTTGCAGTTTCATTGAACGCGATGCAGCAAGGCTGGACGGGACCACCATTCGACCCGTTTGGACTCGCTGATTTCCTGAAGGTGCGGGTGGTTCCACGCGAGGACATCCCTGACGCCCGCACGGTACCGAACACGTCGGGTTACACGGTTGAATTCAACCCGAACCGCCCGAAGGCTCGGGTGCGCTATTCGATTTTCCACGAGCTGGCGCACACACTGTTCCCTGACTGCCATGAACGGATCCGCAATCGCGTTACCCATGCCTCAACGAAGGGTGACGACTGGCAGCTGGAAATGCTCTGCAATCTGGCGGCTGCCGATTTCGCCATGCCAGTCGGAAGCATGCCTGAGGTCACCGAAGACCGATTGGACATTCATGCAGCTCTTGAATTGCGTCAGGAATATGAAGTCTCGACCGAAGCAATGCTGCTCAGGATGGTGAAACTGACGCAGCAGCAATGCGCTTTCTTTTGCGCCTCACCGATCCATGCCGGAGCGGCTCGGCCGCGGTACGTACTTGAGTATGCAAAGCCGTCGAGAAGCTGGGTCGCCGCGCGACCACCAGCCGGCACCGCACTGCCCATGCAGAGTGTGGTCGCGGAGTGCACTGCGATTGGATTTTACTGCGCGTGGGCAGGAACCGTGGCCGTGAGCGAGGCTATGTCGGCGGCTACACGATCTTAAAGGACTGGATGCAGCCACGACGGCAAGCGGGATGGGCATCCGCCGTACGTCGGTTCGAAACCCCACCGGGACGGCAAGCCCAGGTGGACTGGGGCCATCTGGGCAGCCTGGAAGAAGACGAACGAGTATCGCAGCTCTGGGGATTCACGATCACGCTGGGCTATAGCCGTAGATTGATGGCTGAAGGCGCAACCGACCAGAAGCTGGGGACCTCTCCGTCCAGCTGCGGTTGATTGCTCCGCTGGCCTGTCTGGGGCCACTGGTGGACGGCTGGAGTGGGCTCACTGTTTGGCGCGTGATGCTCGGTCACATTGTCGTCGCCAGTTGCCGTTGAGCGGGAATTCTAATTGTAGTCTGCCGAGAATCTTAATTCTCGCCCATCATGGGGGGTTAGCCTGACGGCGAGATGTGCCGGAAGCGGATTACGAACCGCATTGGCAATGTAACAGTCGGACTCTTCGCCTGAGCATCTCCGCTTCACGGCGGGCGCAAGGTGGAGCGGAGCTTCTAGGAATCTGCCATCCACCAAACTCGCCAGAACGTATTCGCCGGGCCGTAACTTGAGATTGATGCGTCCCTTCCGATCTGTAGTCCCGACACTGAACGTGCTGTCCTCCATCGTTCCGACCCTCTTACGGACGATCACGGGCCGCTCGGCAAGTGCAAAGCCGTTGGGCTCTTTAACCTGTACGCTTACCTTTATCGCCGCAAGGTCGGCGACGATATCAATGACGGGGCGGACGCCGGCCAGGGTCACGCTGACGGACGGAGCACCCGACTTGAACTCGGTCGTCTTGTCGAAAAACAATCAACGCGGATCAATCGCCGTTACCACGCACACTTTGCACCACAACCTGGGTAGAATCGCCGTGCCGCTTTGGTCAGTCACTAGGGCAACTGAGCGGGCCACCTGGCCGGGATTAACAAGCAGCACGGCATCGGCGTACGGCGCCCCGCTCGGGTCCAGCACTCGAACTACGGTTACTCCGGCCGGGTGTCCACTGAACACGATCGTCCCAGGCATCGCCAGGGCAGCCAACAACGGGTCTGCCTTAGCGCCTTCAACACAGACATTGACTTCCGTGTTGTCGCCGAAGCCGCCTCGGGTGAAATTCGAGCTGCCCATGATGCAGCAGAAGGCATTGCCGTCCTGGAAGAGGTAAAGCTTAGGATGGAAGGTCGCGCTCTTGATCGCGGTGCCGATACGGATGATAGAGCGAAACGATTTCAAGAATGATGGCGAGGTCGTGTATAAATCGAGGCCGACTACCATCGTGCTGATCTTGCTGCGTGCCTTCGCGAGGCAATCACAGGCGACGCAGTCGGTCGTCGCCCAAGCCGTGACGACGCGTATGTCTTCGGCTTTGGCGCACCAATCCTCAAAGGCTTTTACTACGTCCTTCGTGGCGCTCAGGAGACGGGTACGCATGCGGACACTCTAAAGGCGCGGGGCGCAGCTTGTCATGGAAGAAATACGCGAGGGTGGAGTGTGCAAGAACCGCGGGGCTCTTGCAGCATTGTGGTAGATATTAGTATGAGAATGCGAAGGAGATCTGAATGGCAATTCTTTTGAAAGAGATTTGGCCGATAGAAAGAAGAGAGGACTACAAGGTCCACTTTGCCCGGTGGAACGGCGATGCTCAGCCGCTAGAGGTCTTTGTGAGGGACAAAGGCGAATGGCAAGGATGGCAGGAATATTGGCCGGGCCGAAACGACTTCAATCGTCCGTTGATCTTCTCCCTTGCGCAGTTCTATCACGAGAGCAACACATGGCTGTTCGGCGGAATTTTCCGCGTTCTCAAGCGGCATGATAACCGATACGAAGTGGCGTTGCAGAATGCTGGAGCCGGGTTTATCGGTCGGCTGAAGCTCCGTTCTGATTACCGAGGGCGCACGACGAGGGCAAATTTCGAGAATCACTACGACGATTTTGTGGTTCAGGAAATATTGCGCGAACCGTACTCGGGAAGACAATTCCCCGGCTATGAGGACATTGATCTTTCATTTGAAGAACTGGAGACGCTGGTCAAGAACGATCGGTCGGACTGGAAGGCCGCGCTCGAAAACGCAAAAGGCATTTATCTAATCAACGATACGAATACGGGAAAGCGTTACGTCGGGTCGGCCTGCGGCGACCAGGGAATCTGGTCGCGGTGGTCCTCCTATGTGACGAGCGGACACGGCGGCAACGTTGAATTGCGCGCCCTTGTCAAAGATCCAAGCCTGCGATACTGCCGCTCGCATTTTCGTTTCGCTCTGCTGGAACATCGCCCGATGCCGACGCTGGATGGTGTCATTCATGACCGCGAAGGATTCTGGAAACGCATTCTGCTTACGCGTGGCGAGCAGGGCCTGAACCGGAACTAACCCCGCTAATTGCTCGGCGCCAGAGGGACGCGCGCACGCTGGTTAAGGGTTTCTGGCGAGGCCGCATTAATAATGCAGAACATTTGGTTGCCCCAGGGGTTTCGAACCCGACCTGTTGATAGTGTCAAGGTCGGCTTAAAATCCCTCAAACCGCCGGTTGAATTTTCCCCACCCCTGGAAGTCATGAATGATGCTCCGAGGCTCCGGCCGAAGCGGAGCCCAGCGCCGCGGAGCGGCGCGTTTTGGGCGAAGCGGAGGCCGGAGCCTCGGAGCGGTCGCCGCTGGTCGCCTCTTGCCGGGTTGGCAGCAGCCCGGCTTTGCGGCGTTCCCGTAAGCGATAGCTTTCTCCGCGGATGTTGACCGTAGTCGAATGATGTAGCAGCCGATCGAGAATCGCCGTGGCCACGGCAGACATGACATCGCGCAGCTTGCTGATCGGCCCGCAGACGAACGTCGGATTGCTCAATTTGACCAAGCAATGAGTTTGGCAACCTCGCCGTACGCTCTGCGGGCACAGACCCCCGGCAAAAGGGGACGCACATCGTTGATACGGTGAGGCCACCAAGGCCGATCCCCGAGCACCTCCCATCAGTAATTTAAGCTCTGGAAAACGAAGCATTTACGCGGTATTGTGTATGTCTTAAGCAGTGCATCGGGAAGAATCTTTGGAGCCTAATGGGAAGCCAAGGCGCTACTCCGTCTGAAAAGCAGTTCCCGCTCGGCCAGCGGGTGACACTGCCGGGACATTTCTTGGAGCCGGTCACGCTGGAAGCGGTGCGCTTCATCGGGTCCGGATACGAATGTCGTGTCCGTCTTGCTGACGGCACGCCAGACGAGGCTATCCTGTCGCTGGAAGAGGCCTCGGCCCTCCTTGGCCAATCGGTCATTGCACCCACCAGCATTCAGCCGGTCAACGCTGAAAAGCTTCGATTGCTCGTTGAATCGGCTCGAATCCGGCTCGCATACGCGCACGATCGCCAATTCGCAGTGAGCCTTTCCGGGATCAGAACCCTCCCTCATCAGATCGAAGCCGTGTACATGAAAATGCTGCCGCAGCCTCGTCTGCGGTTCCTGCTCGCAGACGATCCTGGCGCGGGCAAGACCATCATGGCCGGACTGCTGATGAAAGAGTTAAAGCTTCGGGAAGCCGTTGAGCGCATTTTGATCCTCTGCCCGGCGCCCCTGACGATTCAGTGGCAAGACGAGTTGCTGCGTTGGTTTGGTGAGCCTTTCGAAGTCATTTTCTCAGCAGTGGATCAACAGCAACTTGTGAATCCGTGGCAGCGCGCAACGCAGGTGATTGCCTCCCTCGATTACGCAAAGCAGGAGGAAGTCCGAGAGCGTGTTTGGCAGCAGCGCTGGGACCTCATTGTCGTCGATGAGGCTCACAAATGCAGCGCATACACCAAGAGGTCCTCCGGTCGAGGCGATGAAGTCGAGAAGACTCGGCGATACCAGCTCGCTGAGAAGCTCGCGGCCGACGCGGATCACCTTTTGCTCCTCACGGCGACGCCCCATCACGGTGACGACGACCGATTTGCGCATTTCATTCGGCTGATCGATCCCGATCTCTTTCCGGAGCCTACGCGAGTAGGCGAACGTGCTGGCGAAATCCGGCGCGATATTCTCCGCCTGGGTGAGAACTGCCCTTGGGCATTGCGGCGGCTGAAAGAGGACCTGCGGGATATACACGGGCGACGCTTGTTTCCGGATCGCCACGCCCATACTGTCACGTTCCGTCTGAACCAAGAGGAATTTGATCTTTACAAAGCCGTCACCGCATACATCAACGAGTTCTTGCCACAGGCGAGCGGGCGAAAGAAACACAGCGTCGCGCTGGCACGAACCGTTCTCCAACGTCGTCTGGCGAGCTCGACGCAGGCGATCTGCGAATCGCTGCGCCGTCGTCTGGAGAAGCAGGAAAAACTTCTGGATGAGTTGGAAGCGCTTTCACCGGCACAACGCGCGAAACGGCTCGCGCAATTGCAGGGCCGCATAGCCGATGTTGAGCAAGACGAAGACGATCTTGACGACGCCGAACGTGACCGACTCTCGGACGAGTTCACCACCGCCCTGGAACTCGACCAGTTGCGCACCGAAATCGCTGCCCTGCGGGATTTACTCGCACAGGCACGTCGAGTTCGTGACCATGCCGCGGACTCCAAGCTCGCTGCCTTACGTGATTGTCTGGCGAGGGCGGAGTTCAATGAGTTGAAAGACGGGCGCGGGCGACTCCTCATTTTTACGGAACACCGCGATACTCTCAATCATCTGATCGATAACCTCAATCGTTTGGGTTACACCACCTGCGAGATTCACGGTGGCATGAATCCCCACGAGCGTAAGCGGGCGCAAGAAGAATTCCGGACATCACGCCAGATCTGTGTCGCTACCGAAGCAGCCGGAGAGGGCATTAATCTACAGTTCTGCCGGTTGATGATCAATTATGATCTGCCCTGGAACCCAACACGCCTGGAGCAGCGCCTCGGCCGAATTCACCGCATCGGCCAGGAACGCGATGTTCACGCCTTCAACTTCGTCGCAAGCGAGTCGGAAGACGGGCAGCCGGTCATTGAGGGGCGGATTTTGGAGCGTCTGCTCTTCAAGCTGGACCAGATGCGCGAAGCTCTTGCTGACCGAATCTTTGACGTAATCGGTGAGGTTCTGTCGCTGAATGACGTAAACCTGCCCGAGATTTTGCGCGAAGCTGCGAACGACCCGCGTCGTCTCGACGAATATCTGGACCAGATAGAGCGAGTTGATCCTGCCAAGCTGCTCCAATACGAACACGCCACAGGAATCGCCCTCGCTCGCGCGAATGTGGATTTCTCAGGATTCCAAAACGCAAATGCTGAGGCCGAAGAGCGCCGACTGATGCCTCGCTACGTCGAACAGCACTTTCTGAATGCTGCCCGCGATATTGGGCTCAAAGTTGATCCCCGCGCGGACGGGCTTTGGCGTGTCGAGCATGTCCTGGCCGATCTCCGCTCCGACCGACTGGCTTCCATCCGTCGCCTTGGCAAGCCGGAGCCGGCATATCGCAAGGTCACCTTCCACAAAGAACACCTTGAGATGGACCAGCATGTTGATGCCGTGCTTATCGGTCCTGGTCATCCCCTCTATGCGGCAGTAGACGAGCGCCTGAACGAGATGCTGAGCTCTCTCACTGCGGGCGTCGGCGTCTTCGTGGACACCGCGAGCGAGCAGCCGTACAAGCTACATTTCCTAGAGATGGCCATCCGCGGTCAGAACACCAAAGGCGAGTCGCAGACGCTGCTGGGCGAACTGGTCGCCGTGCGCGAAGAGTTATCTGGGGCACAGCAGCGCTTCTCGGTCATACCGCCTGACACGCTGCTCGACTTGCCGGCACATCCAGCCGCGCCGGAGCGTTTGGAGCCGTTCGACGCGACTCCTGCGATCGACTTCCTAAAAAGCACTTATCAAACCGAACGTCGCACGGAATGCCAAAAGGAACGACAGCATTTCGTCGAAGTGTGTCGGGACTATCTGGAGAAATCGTTCCGGGCGCGAATCAATGCAGCGCAAGATCGAGTAATGGGACTCAGAGCACGGGAGGCGCGGGAACCTGAAGTCGCTATCGCACGGCAGCGAGCCGAAAACGATTTGGCTGACCTACGGCGCACCCAGACTGAACGCCTCGCCGGTCTCCAGCGCCTGACGCTGGCAAAGCACGGCCCCGTTCGTCACGTCGCCACCGCACTGGTGCTACCGAGCACGCGCTCGGTTGAGGAGCAGATTGGTGGAGCAATCGAGGAACTTGATCCAGAAATCCGGCGCAGGTGCGAGATTGCAGCGGAAGACGTGGTAATCTCGTACGAGATCGCCAGGGGCTTCGAGTGTGAGCGTGTCGGCCACCTGAAGATCGGGTTTGACATTCGCAGCATTGGGCCCGCTGATCCACAAACTGGCTACCGCGATCCTGTCACTGGCATTCGCCGCATTGAGGTGAAAGGACGGCGCCGTGGGCAGCCGATCCGGCTCACCATCAACGAGTGGTATAAGGCTACGCAGCTCGGCGACAGCTACTGGCTGTATGTCGTGTGGGACCCGTTGAATGGTCCAGATGCCGAACCGTTGCGGATTCAGAATCCAGCGAAACACCTCGACCACGCGAAGCGAGAGGTGATCGCGGCACGATACTTCGACATCGCTGCTGATGTTATCGAAGCTGAATCGTTGAAGCAGTCAAAGCAGTGACTATCTTCTGAAGGAGCAAGACGAAATGCCTCCTACGATTGACAAGGCAAAGACGTTTTGGATCGAAGCTGGTGCAATGAGCGGACCGCCGGAGCACCGCCACCAAATCGAGTTCTCTAACGACTTGGTTCAGTTTTTTGACAAGCAGTCACGTGATAATGAGGTACTGACAATCCAGCTACCGGATGGAACCGAAGTGCCTCGCCCGCTGACCTATCGTGGAACTGATTACGGCCAATGGACAAACATATGGCGCTTGGGACTGCCTACACAGAATATGGGAGGCCCGCAGTATGCCGGACGATATATTCGCTTCGACCGAATTAAAACGGGCACGTATCGGATCGACATTCAAAATGCCGGCAAAGAAGTTGAGGGGTGGCGGAAGCAGTCGAAGTTTGTAGGCAACACTGGCGGCCCAAACGGACGTGAATACGGATTCTTTTGATGACTTCTCTAATTGAAGACTATTTGCCAATAAATGTAATTAGTGAGGAAGCGGCACGGGAAAAAAGTCTGTGGCGCGGCCACATCTCGACACTACACCTCTGGTGGGCAAGACGCCCTCTCGTCGCTGCTCGTGGTGCGGTTTACGGAACGCTTGTAGGAATAGACCGCTTTGCACCCAAGAACGGTCCCGAGGAGAAGCGCGGCAGTCTGGCACGTGCGAACGCGACCAAGTTCGTCAAGAACCTTTGTGCGTATCCTGGCGTCCCAGCGATTTTGCAAGAAGCCGCTTCGCACGTTCTTGAGGCGCACGCGGCAAAACTATCACATGAGACGGGCAAAGCTGTTTCTGTTGAAGATATCAAGAGTGGCAACTTCCCGCGTCCAAGGGTGCTCGACATGTTCACCGGCGGCGGAGCTATCCCCCTGGAAGCGTCGCGACTCGGGTGTCAGGCATTTGCGTTGGACCTGAATCCTGTCGCCCACATTATCGAGCTTTGTGGATTGAAGTACCCGCAGAGCCTTGGTTCACCTGACAAGAATGCGTATGGGTACGAAGACGGAGGATGGGCCGGGCTGGCGAAGGAAGTCGAATATTGGGGAGGTTGGGTCCGCTCTAAGGTGCTCATCCAGGTTGGAAATTACTACTCTGAACTGCCTGACCAAGAACACACCAAGCTTAACGGCGACGTTCGACGCTCACTGTGGGAAGACGGCGGTTCTATGCAAGGCAAGGTGGGACTTACACCCGTTGCGTACATTTGGACACGCACGGTAACTTGCAAGAATCCTTCCTGCCATGCAGTCATTCCCCTGGTCCGACAAACGTGGCTTTGTAAGAAACAGGGAAGATATGTAGCAGCGAAACTCGAAGCGCAGCGCCGAGAGAACCGAGTTCGCTTCGACGTGGTCGAGGCATCCAGTATCACCGGCTTGGGGTTTGATCCCGAGGCGGGGTCATCAGCTGGCAACGCAACTTGCCCATTCTGTGGAACTGTCGCCGATATCGACTATGTTAAGAACGAGGGATGGGACGGCAGATTGGGAACGCAGCTGTTGGCTGTCGTTGCGACTCGTCACGGCGCGAAGGGTAAGGTTTACCTGAGTGCTTCTAACGCTGCCGTGCCGGACCCATCAAACCTGGAGTGCACCATCAATGATCTGTGTGTCCGGACCGGCTTGACGGTTCCTGACGAGCAGATCGCGAATTTACCACCCGAGTGCCGCGACAACACGCTCGGCATTACGGTTCGCCCGTATGGACTCACCACTTGGAACCGTCTATTCTCACGGCGGCAAATCCTTTGTCTGATGTCATTTGCAGAGGCTGTTCGCGAAGCCCACAAACAGATGATTTTAGCCGGCTACGGCGAGGAGCACGCACGCGCGGTTACGACCTATCTCGGAACCGCTCTGGATCGCCTCGCCGAAAATAGCTCGACTCTGTGTAGATGGAACGCGACGGCAGAGAAGATGCAAGGAACATTCGGCAGGCAGGCGTTGCCAATGGTTTGGGACTATTGCGAGGCCAATCCATTCGGCGGTGCTGTGGGGGACTGGGCATCGCTCATAGATCTTCAGATCAACTCAATCGAAGGCGCAACGGACCTGCCGGGCCTGCCTGTCGAGGTTAAGCGGGGGTCCGCCATGAGCTTGCCTTGGCCAGACGAATTTTTGGACGCCGTGATAACCGATCCTCCGTACTACGATAATGTCCCGTACGCAGATATTTCAGACTACTTCTACGTCTGGCTCAAACGGTCTGTGGGTCATCTGTATCCCGAACACTTTGCCAACTCTTCCACTCCGAAAAAGCAGGAGGCTATCGCAGACGCTGATCGGCACGGCGGATCGAAGGATAAAGCTCGAATCGCATACGAGCAGATGATGGGAACGGCTTTCCAGGAAGCCCATCGCGTGTTGAAGCCGGGCGGGCAACTAGTAGTTGTTTACGCGCACAAGACGACGCTCGGTTGGTCAACACTTGTTGATGCTCTCCGCGTCGCCGGTTTCGTCGTCACTGAGGCGTGGCCGCTCGATACAGAGCTAAAATCGCGGCTGCGGGGAATGGATTCATCGGCCCTGGCGTCTAGCATTTTTCTTGTCGCGCGGAAACGGAGCAGCAAGGCCGTCGGTAGGTATGAGGACGAGGTTAGGCCAGAACTTGAGAAAGTCGTACACGAGCGGGTGAGCACGCTTTGGGATCTCGGGATTTCGGGTGCTGACTTAGTGATCTCATGTGTTGGTGCAGGGCTGAGGGCGTTTACGGCGCATCCTCGGGTTGAGTACGCCAACGGAGATGAAGTTCCCGCCGAGCGTTTCCTGGCCGAGGTCGAGGCCGTAGTACTTGACGCCATTTTAGGTCGCCTGTCCAAAGCTGCCGGTGCAAATGGTGGGCGTTACAGTTTGGGTGCCATTGATCCCGTCACTCGTTTCTACATTCTGTGGAGATACACGTACAAGTCCGCTGAGCTTGATGCAGGAGAGGCGATTGTCTTCGCGAACGGTACACACGTCGAACTGGACGGAATGCACGGCTTAGCTGCCGGACCTGCAGCCATTGTAGAAAAGAAGAAGAGTAAATACCGCCTCCTGGATTATTCGGAGCGCGGGGATAACTCAGAACTGGGCGTTCCGAGCGACGGCAAAACACCACCTGTAATCGATGTGCTACACCGGTTATTGTGGCTAATGGAACGCCACCCCTCTGGACTCGGAGAATTTTTCCTGCGTGCGAGGCCAAGCACAGAAGAACTCCGACTAGTCGCACAGGCCCTCGCGGGGCCAGCACTCAAGGGCGGTGAGCTTGGCGAAGTCGCAAGCGGTTCTGAGTTGTCGGCGCTCGCTAAACTGACCGCGAATTGGCGCTCCGTAGTGGAGCAGGCGGCAGATGCAGCGCAGGGGCCGCTGTTCAGGGCCGCACGACGGCAAGAGTAATTCGGTATCGGAGAAACAGCGAAATGAGCGCAACACCAGGAAAGACATCGATGGCAATCAAACCGTGGATCGAGGTGGTTCGACTGCATCCTGATGTCACTTCGGACAACTTCTCGGAGGACATCTTCGCGCTCGATCTCGGTCCCCTCGCGGACGGAAATCCGAATGTTCCAGCGGTCTATCGCGACCCTGAGCACTTTTTCCGGGTCTCATACCTCACAAAAGGCCTGCGCTCGCTTCTCGATGACGTTCTGTCGCGCCTGACCGGCAGTGCTGGAAATCGCGTGTTGAAACTGCTGACCCCGTTCGGCGGTGGCAAGTCGCACACCCTTGCGTCCGTCTACCACGCTGCACGCTCTCGGAAGGCTTTAGATGTCATCCCAGAAGCACAGGGGTTGGCGAAACCCACTGGCGTCCGCGCTGCTGTCTTCGATGGACAGTTCTTCGACCCCGTTAACGGTAAGCAAGTGCCGGGGCAAAAGTTCCGTGCACAGACAATGTGGGGTTGGATTGCTTGGTCGTTGGGTGGCATGCAGGGGTACGAGCTTATGCGCAAGCAGGACGAGGCGCGTGTGGCTCCTGGTGCGGACGAGATCATGGCGCTACTAGGCGATGCCCCAAATCTGATCCTGTTGGACGAGGTCCTGCAATACCTCATCAGCGCAGGGGGCGTAAAGGTCCATCAGACTACGCTGCGCGACGAAACGATGAATTTCTTGCACCGCTTGCCTGGTGCAGTCGGAAATACGAAGAACACTGCCCTGGTGTTCTCGCTCCAGTCCAGCAAACGAGAGTCGCTGGAATACGTGAACCTTCTCCAGACTGTCGATCATCTTGCTGCGCGTAAAGATCAGCTCCGCGAACCAGTCGAGGGCAACGAAGTCCTCTCTGTTATTCAGCGTCGTTTACTTGCTCGTATTCCCGGCGCGGAAGAGGCTGCACCGGCAGCGACGGCATACCAAGACATTGTTACGCAGATGAAGCGGGCGTATGCCAAAGGCAAGGGTGAAGAGCGCCAGGCGGAAGAAGAGGGACTGGCGTTAGGAGGCCGTGTTCGGTCGGCATATCCGTTCCATCCAGCACTGATTGATGTCATGCGCGAACAGTGGGCTGCGATTCCCGATTTTCAGCGTACACGCGGCGCACTCCGCTTCCTTGCCGCCTGCCTTAGGGCGGCAAACCGCGAACAGCGGAGCCGTGCCGTCCTTGGCCCTGGTGATGTGCCGATTTATGACGCTGAGGTGCGATTGGCCTTCTTCAAGGAGGTCGGCCAGCAGGCGGATTTCCAGGCCGTCCTTGAGCATGACCTGATCGGCGCGAATGCTCGGGCCCGCCGCATTGATGACCGGCGTGCGAAAGAAAGTCCTTCCGAAGTTGGTAAGCGGGCTGCGTTTCGGCTTGCGACCGCTATCCTGATGTACTCGTTCGGTGGAAAACGTCGGGACAGCTCTGCAGGAAATGAAATCCTTCCTCCAGGTATCACTGAGGCCGACTTGCTTTCTGTCTGCGTTGGTCCTGACTTCGACAGCACAACCGCACTGGCGTGTCTCAAAGAGCTGAAAGAGCAATGCCTGTACCTGCATTTTGATGGCGTCCGGTACTGCTTCAAGAAGGACCCGAACGTCACACTCCTCGTGGAACAAGAATCTGACTCCGTTGCCAGGGACGAGCGCCAGGTTGAGGATCGCATCAAGGAGATGCTGGAGACGCGCATTACGGGCCGGAACGCCGTCATTTGGCGAAAGAAATCTGGCGATATCCCGGATAAGGAGCCGTCATTCCTGGTGGCGTATCTGCCCTTGGAATTCACCTCAGAAGCAAAAGAGGAACAAGAGGCGACCGCCAAAGATCTGTACGAGAACTGCGGCACAGGGCCGCGGAAATACCGCAATGGACTCGGGCTGGTGGTGCCCGCTGGCGACCAGGTCGAGACTCTTCGCCGCTCCGTGCGGTACCTAGTAGCGATTGAGCGCGTGCGAGCAAAGGCCAAGCAACTCAATCTCACCGATGAGCAGAAGGCACAGCTCCGCGAGCGCGAGTCCACCGAGACGGCTGCTGCCGAATCTGCGCTCTTGAAGCTCTACACCGAGGTCTGGTTACCGAAGGTCACCAAAGACGGCATCGTTACGGAAACTGTGGCTGTTGGTGGCCGACCGTTACAGATCACGCTCGATGACAAGAAGCAGGCCCGCGTTCATGACCGAGTGATGGAACTGCTGGTTCAGGTACAGCGAAAGGTCTTTGACTCGGTAAATCCAAGCAGAATCGTCGAGCTTTTCAAGCTGAGCGAGGGCACTCCTCCCCTCGTGGGAATCAAGACCGTGGAGGTGGTGGACGGCTTTTACTCGTTCCTTGGATTTCCGCGACTTGCGAATGGTTCAGTCGTCAAGAGGGCGATTGCACGAGGAGTTCTGGACGGCTTCTTCGGGTACTTTTCGGGGGCAACTCCGACGCTCGGTGCCGATGGCAAATATCAGGTTCCGCTGGCCCGCGTTAGGATCAACGCTGCCGTGGGCGAGGACGAGATAGATCTAGACTCAGGGTTCCTGATGATGCCAAACACGGTACCGGTGGCAGCGCGGGAACCGGTCGTGCCCTCTGCACCGAGCCCAGTGTCAACGACTGAAACACCAACCACCCCTGGCACACCAACTACCGGGACTACTACTGGAGCGACCCCGATTCACGGAACCGGAGCTGTCGCGCAGACATCGGTGGAGTTTTCGTTCGCGGCGAACAGGGATCAGCTCTTCACAGCGTGGAATGCCGTTGCCAATCTCGCTGACATGGCAGGTACGGTGAAGATCACTGTGCGTGCCGAATCAGAGGGCGGCTTCGACCGCAGTAAGCTCCAAAATGGGGTTTTAGAGCCACTGTGCGAGGCTGGTCTCATTGACTGAGTCGCCAAGAGAAGATGCCGCGGGTTCTGGTGCGCATCCTGGGCCAGGCGCCGGTGGCGGCTACGGTGTATTCGCTCCAGCAGTTGCGCTGTAACGCCTGCGGACAGGCCTACACCGCCAAGGCGCCCGAAGGCGTGGGCGAAGAGAAGTACGACGCGACGGCCGCGGCCATGATCGCGCAGATGAAGTACGGCTCGGGCATGCCCTTCCATCGCCTGGAACAGTTGGAGAAGAGTCTGGGCATTCCGCTGCCGACGTAGCCCGTCCGAAATTGTATGGATTACGCATTTCCGCTGCCAAACCAATACCTATGTAAGCTTCTGCTGAGCCGGCATTTCGCCGCAGGCGCCGCCCGCTCGACTGTCCGTTTCCGGG